>DATJXL010000082.1:0-69041 GCA_035500135.1 Kofleriaceae bacterium | reverse complement strand
GTACGTCAGGTTCTCGTTGACCGTGCTGGTGATCTTGCTCGCCGGTGCATCGGTCGGCGCATCGGGCGAGACCGGCTGCGACGAGTCCTTCGGCGTCGGGCTGTCCGGCGAGGTCGCGCTATCGGAGGGTCCCGGCAGCAGAGGCTGCTTCGGGCTGTTACACGCGCCGCCGGCGCCGAGCAGACCGGTCAGCGCGGCAGCCCACAGGGTGGACGAGGTGGAAGAGTTAGCGTGGCTCATGAGTCCTCACGGGTGAAAGGGATCCACAAACAGGAAGCGAAACGGGTCATGCGACCTCCTCGAGCGCAGCCCACAGGCCGAGCTGCATGCCCTCGGCGAACCAGCGCTGGGCGTGCGCGGCGATCTCGGCGACCGCGCTCGATGGAAGGCCGGTTTCGAGGATCGCGAGCGCCTCGGGCAGAGCATGCGCGCGCAACAGGCGCAGGAGCCGCGCGTGCAGGGGAGCGAGCGGCACGACGCGGTGAGCCTCACCGACCCGGCAGACCAACCAGTCGCGGGTTCCGTTGTCGTGTGGAGGCGGTAACGCGACCCACCGCTCGGCCGGCGTGCTCGGCAATCCGCGGCGAAGCTGGACGAGCGGCCACGTCTCCTCGACCATCACCGCCGAACGCGACGGCACGAGCCGTGCGCGCTCGAGCCGAGCGGCGTCGCCGGGCGCGAGCACGAGCGAAGGCTCGGCGGCCGCCTCGAACACGAGGCGATACGCGTCGTCGATGCGCATCGCCTCGACGAGTGCCGCTCGTGGCAGCGCGCTCGTGTGGCCGAGCGCGACCCCGGTCTCGGGAAGCTCGTCCTGGATCCACAGCTCGAAGCCATCAATCGCGCGCGCGAGATCGTGACCGGTGGGTGGATGCGCGCGCAGAAATCGAGCGACCAGCTCGTTCATGGCCCATGCACCGCACAGCGCGGTCGCGAGCCGATACGACTGATGAAACACGCCGAACAGCCGGAACCAATACTGCCGGTTGTAGACCGCGAGCCGCTCGCGGGCGTCGCCGGCGAGCGACGCGCACAGCGCCGTATCGTAGGCCTCGACCGGCGCGCGCAACGTGCCCGTACCGCGATCGAGCGGCGCGCGGATCGCGTCGCCGAACCGGCGCTGCATCTCGGCGAGCCGCTGCTTGCCGGTCACGCCCGGACCTCGCGCGCCTTCGCCATCTCGGCCAGCACCTCCGGCATCGCCGGGATCGATGCGTCCCACTCGATCAACGTCGGGAACGGTCCGCCGATCTTCCAGGCATGCGCGTACAGCTTCCACACGTCGTCGCAGACCGGCCGATCGTGCGTATCGACGATCACGCCGTCGGGCTGGCGCGTGTGGCCCGCGAGGTGCGTCTGCAGCACGCGCGAGAAGTTGATCGCCTCGATGTACGCGTACGGATCGAAGCCGTGGTTGACGCTCGACACGTAGATGTTGTTGATGTCGAGCATGTACCAGCAGTCCGATTCCCGGACGACGCGCGTGTAGAACTCCCATTCGGTCATCGTCGACTCGCGGAACGCGACGTAGCTCGACAAGTTCTCGAGGCCGAACGGACGACCGAGCCGGCGCTGCACGTAGCTCGCGCGCTCGGCGGCGAGCGCGACGAGATCGTCCGTGTACGGCGTCGGGAGAAGATCGTGATGCGAGATCCCGTGCGCGCCGGTCCAGCACAGATGATCGGTGACGAACGGTGCGTCGACCTGGTCGGCGAGCCGGCACAAGCGATCGAGATATGCCTCGTCGGGGTCGGCGTGGCCGAGCAAGTTCAGCGACACGCCGTGCAGCACGATCGGATAGCGTTCGCGGACACGCGCGAGGTGACGCGCCGGCGCGCCGGGCGCATCGAGAAAGTTCTCGCTGATGATCTCGAAGAACCCGACCTCGGGCCAATGCTCGAAGACGTACGGATAATGCGGTGGGCGCAGGCCGACGCCGGTGGCCTCACGGGGGAGCTGGTTGCGTGACTGAAGAGGGGACACGACGACGCCGACACTCGCGCGGCGGTGCGAGAGTCGTATCGATACTCGCCTCGGTGCCGGCGCGCGCCGGCGCGGTAATTTTGCGCACCTCAGTATGTCAGGGTCACGCCGGTACCGACGTTGCAGCCGATGCGCCAGTCGAGCGGCGGGAAGTCCGTGTAGTGGTAGTAGAAGCCGTCGAGCTTGAGCTCGATGTCGAGCTTCGGCGTGATCAGATAATCGAGCTTGACGCCGAATGTCTCCGACCACAGCGGCGACAGCTCGCGGTCGTACGTCATGTAGCGCTGCGGGGTCGTGTAATTGTCGAGATAGAAGCTCGCAGCGTTCTGGGTGTAGAAGCGCTCGCGCAGGCGCAGCTCGAGCGCGCGCGACAGCCGCACGAGGTAGCGCGCGCCGATCGTGCTGCTCGTGATTCCCCAGGTGTCGTGATAGATGCGGTAGTCGCCTTGGATCGCGCTCGCGTCGCCGACCGCGCGATTCGCGGACAGCACGAGTGCGTGGCGCCAGCGCGTGTCCGGATCGGTTTCGGCGACCCAGAGCTCGGGCGCGGACGCGAGGGTCGCGCGCACCGGCACGAAGCGATACGGGCTGGCCTGATAGCCCGATGCGTCCGCGAGCTCGTAGGCCAGCTGCGCGATCGTGCGCTCGTCGATCACCTGCGTCCACGATGCCGAGAGCGTGCCGACGTCGAGCGTGCGTTCGAAGTTGTAGTCGCCGGCTCGCCCCACGGTGTTGGCCGACAACGCGAGGTCGAGGGCGAGCGTGGTGTTCTTGTCGAACAGATCCTTCGTCGCGCCGCCCGAGAAGGTGTGCGACAGGTAGTCGTTCTCGATCGAGAACACGTAGCCTGCGCGCACGGTGATCGGGTCCAGCTCCTGCGAAGCGCCGACGGTGACCTGGTGGCGCGTGTCGTGGATCGTCGTCGGCGACGCCTGGGTCACGGTGTCGATCGACGCGGAGGTGACGGCGTCGACGAGATAACCTGCCGTGATCGTGGTCCCGGCCGCGACGTCGGCACTCGCTTGCACCATCGGCGTGACGACCGTCGTGTGATCGTTGTCGACGTAGACCTGGACCTTCGACGTCACGATGTCGTCGGCGCGCGCGCCCGCGCCTAGCACGAGCACGGCCAGCGCGAGCGCTCGGTTCAGTTGCATCCGCAGCCGCCGCCAGACGAGCCGTAGCCTCCCGCGGATCCTTCGCGCGACTCCTGCATGTGGAGATCGAGCTGGCTCTCCCCTGGGTCGGGATCGAACGTCATGTCTTTGCGCGCGAGCGTGCCGCGCTGATAAGGACGAACGTGAACGCAGCCGCCGAGACTGACGATGGTCAAGAGCGCGGCGATCGCACGGCGACGGAAGCGCGTGATGCGCGTGATCGCGCCCAACGCGGCGACGACGAGCCACAGGCCCGCCGCCGAGCCGGTCGCGTCGCATCCGCCGGTCTGCGCGGGCGGCGCGATCGCGCCGGCTTCCGCGATCGGCACGACGCCCGTCGCGACATCATCGCCCGTCGGATCGGCCGGGAAGTCGATCGTGCCGTCGCCGCCGTTGCCGTCCACGACCGCTAGATACGCGGTGATCGTGCCGGCACCCGCAGCCGGCGCCGTCCAACACAGGTCCCACGCCGTGAGCGCGTACGGGATCCCTTCATGCGTGATCGCGGTGCCGTCGTTCAACACGCGTACCGGCGCGCCGATCGGGACGGTCCCGACCGGGACACACGCACCGTTCACGAATGCCGCGAGCGTGCCGACCGGGTGAGCTTTGGTGTCGTCGAGCTCGAGTGCGAAGCCGTTCTGATCGCACGGCACGTACGGCGTGACCGTCGGGCCGCAATTGCTCGCATCGGCGGCGTACTGCACGCCGGCCCATTCGTGCTGCAGCACGACGCGCAGGTGATACTGCTGCATCGGTTGCCAGCCGATCGTGAACAGCGCCGGTTGGTCGGCTTCGAGCGCGAGGCTGATCCGTCCCGGTGCGTTCGAGTGGCACGACGCGCACGTGTGACCGGCCCAGCGCGGCGCGCCGTCGAACGGTATGCCGCCGGCGCCGTCGCTCGCGAGCGCGTCGGCGTCGAACTGATCTCCGGTCGGGAACGCGCGGGCCGGGCCGGCGAGCGCGGCAATCATGACCGCGGTGCAGGTCAGTCGGTACACGCACCACCTCCGGTGAGCCAGCGATAGATCGCGACGAACTGCGGATCTTCGGTGCTCGTGAAGATCGCGCCGCCGAGGTGCTCGTAGCCGCCGAGCGATTGCGGCAGCGACTTGAGCAGCAGCAGGTTGGCACCCGGGCTCGAATCGGGCAGGCTGAACCCGGCCGCCGAGGTGAAATTGCCGTGCTGCTCGGCGTCGCTGAGCATCGCCTCGGATTGATCGATGTTCGCCGGCGTCGTCGCGCGCAGCTTGCCTGGCGTGAACACGCGCAGCGCGGTGCCCGCGTTGCCGTGGCAGCCGAGGTAGCTGCACTGCCGCGCGAGGATCGGCTCGACGTTGCAGCGAAATACCGTCTCGTCGAGCGTCGTCGATGGGTCCGTGGCCGGCTCGTTCGCGACCGTCGTGCAGGCGGCGATCACGAAGATCGCGCAATGCAGCCGGCGAACCATCGCAACGACGCTACCGCCGTTTCGAGATGCGCGCGCACGCAGCCGCGACGTGCGAAAAAACACCGCACCGTTGCGCGAACCCGACGCATAAAATGGCGCCGGATGAAACGCGCGGCCGGTCTGGTCGAGCTGTCGCGCCGCGACTTCTGCGCGGCGGCATGCGTCGCGCTCGCCGGCTGCATCGACGGCTCGCATCGCGCGGTACAAACCGGCGGGCTGACCGGACCCGACGCCGAGATCATCCCGATCGACGCGAGCGCGGATGCGACGGACGCGATGACGGTCGCGGTCGCGTGCTCCGGCACCGCGAAGGACGTCGGGCTCGCCAGCTCGTTTCAGCTCGGCAAGCCCGTGTACTTCGCGAACGGGATGTTCTTCGTCGTGCGCGACAGCGCCGGGCTCTACTCGCTCACCGCGCTTTGCACGCACCAGGCCGGCTTGTGCTCGGTCGTCGGCACCGTGTTTCGGTGCAATCGCCATTTCGCGGAGTTCACGTTCGGCGGTGCGATCGTGAGCGGTCCGGTGACCAAGCCGCTGCCTCACTATGCGATGTGCACCTTCCCAGGCGGTCACGTCGGCGTGATGACCGACATGATCGTCAGCGCGGATACGAGACTCGCGGCGTGATGCTGCTCGCGTCGCTCGCGGTGGCGTTCGTCGGGATCGCGGGCGAACACGGCACGGACGTGCAGCAAGAGCTCGCCCCGGTGCTCGACCACGCGCACGTCGCGCTCGCCCCGCTCCCCGAGGCGGATCTCGACGTGCTCGTGCATCATGGCGACGCCGCACCCGCGATCGTGCGTGCGCTTCACGAGGACGGCGTGATCGCGGGCGAGGTCACCACCGCAGATGGCGCGATCGCGGTCAGGCTCGTCGCCTACGACGCGGACGGCTGGATGGTGTTCGAACGCGGGACGCGGGTCGCGAGCGCGACGCTGTCGCCCGACGATCTCGCCGCCGTGACTGCGAGTCTCGATGCGGCGCTGGATGCTATGCCAAGCGCTGCGCCGCCTGCGGCTCCGCCAGCGCCGCCCGACTCGGTGACACCGCAAGAGATCGAACAGGTGGTGCATTCGACCGCCGAAGCCTCCATCGAGGCCACCGCACCGCACGTGCACGCCGAGCTCGGATTCGGCGTAGTGGCGCGCGAGCTGTCGCCGGGCGCAGGCACGGTGGCGGCGTACTCGTCGAGCGCGGTCGGTGCGATCCGCGGCAGCGGCGGCATCGACGCCACGCGCGAGCTTCGCTTCGCGGTCGTGGCGGAGCAGGCGCTCGCGATGACCACGCCGCTCGCCGACGGTATGGCGACGACGACGATGACACGCTGGGAGATCACCGCCAGCTACGACGTCGCGCGCTGCCCGTTGCTCCTCGCGCCATTCGTCGGAGTCGGCCGCCGTGCGTTCTCGATCGAATCGGCGGATCCATCGCGCACACCCGACGCCGACTACACGTACATGATGATCGGCGCGACGGCTCGCAAGCCGCTCGCCGCGCGGTGGGTCGCCTCGGCGACGCTCGCGTTCGAGCCGGTGGTTGCCGGCGATCAGCCCACCGCGCTCGTCGTCGGCGACCAGCGCGCCTGGGGACTCGCCGCCGGTGCGGCGATCGAGCTTCGCCCGATCGCGCACGCATTCGTGCGCGCGGCGGTCGACTACCAGCGCTTCGCATGGTGGTGGGCCGCGGCCGGGCCGCGCGGCTCCGGCGGTGCCTCGGATGCGTACCCCGCCGCCATCGTCGCGATCGGTGGAGAGTACTGAGCGAGCCAGGCGCCGATGGCGGCGCTCCAGAGCTTGGCGGCCACGATGTGGTCATGGCGCGATGAGATCGCGCGCATGTGGCGCTTCACCAAGTCCAACGCGGGCACCGACGTTTCCGGTCTGCCGCAAGAACCTCGGGAGGCCACTAACTGGCGCAAACGCGCGAGGTGCTCGCTGCTACGTTACTCGACAGTATCGAGCCGACGCCCGGTATTTCCATCAAGAGCCGCGAGGAGTTTCGAACGTCGCGCCGCGGAAGCGCGCAGCGGCGCGCCAGGCATCCCCTGGGCCGACGTCAAGCGAGAGCTCTTGAAGTGATCCTGAGGGCACGGCGCATCCCTGCCGCTGCGAGCGGAAGCACGAGCAGCTGGAGGGCGATGCCCGGCCATGGATCGACGAATAGGCCGGTGAGCTCGTGACCGGACCAGCCGCGCGTCGCGACACCCGCGACCAGATGGGCGAGGCGGCCAACGATCATCGCGATGACGATCACGATGACGAGCCCGCGCCACGTCCGGGCGCGTTCGCTGCATGCGCCCGATACCGCGCCGTAACACGCGAGCTCGAGCGCGGTCGGCAAGGCTGCCATCACGCCGCGGCCACCCCACGCGAGCTCGGTTGCCGCAGCGACCACACCGGCTAGCGAGCCGATGCGCCGCTCGAATGTTAGGCCCGCGAGCAGGACCGGGACGTGGGCCGGAAGATAGATCCAGCAGCGAGTGCCGAGCGCGTGCGCGACCAGCGGCGTTGTCGCGGATGCGAGAAGCAGCGCGATCACGAGGATGCGCCGCACAGCTACAGCACCGCCAGCTGCGGAATCGCCCATGCGATTCCAAGACCGATCGAGATCACTCCACTCGCCACGGTCAGCGCACGCCTTCGGCCATCGTTCGCCGCGAGCCGGTGCAGTGATGCCCCTGCGATGCCGGACGCGATCGCCATGCCGGCGATCGAGCCGAGTCCGAACAGCGCGATGTAGACGACGCGCGCCGGCAAGGTGGGCAGCTTCGCGAACACGAGCGCGGTGATCGCGCCGCTTCCAGCGAGCCCGTGGACGAGACCGACGACGAGCGGTCGCCATGCCAGCGCGCGCCCGCCGACGTGGACGTGCACGTGGGAAGCGGGATGAACGTGTTCTTCGCTGCCGTGGCGGTGGCGACGTGTTGGCCCGCGGGTGCCATCGCGGAGCGCGACGTACAGCGAGCGAATACCGAGCACCACCAGCATCGCTGCGACGCATAGCTCGAAGAGGGCGCCGGTGCGCGCCGGCAACACCGCACCCGTCACCAGGAGCGCGGAGCCTACGGCGATCAGCGACACCGTGTGGCCGAGCCCCCAGACCGCGCCGAGGAGCATGCCGCGGCGCGCGTCGCGCGCTTCGACGACGAGCGTCGACACCGCGGTCAGGTGGTCGGGCTCGAATGCGTGGCGCAGGCCGAGCAGGAGCCCGAGCAGGATGCCGCCGATCGACGCAAACACATGCGTCTTGTAACACGTGCCCCGGTGCCTCCCGCTCCGCAGCGGTCGCTGTAGTCGCGACGTGCTCGGCCCCGGTAGCGCGACGAGGACGCGAACGAACTGCGTCGACGTGGCCTCGCTACGCATCGAGTGCGCGAGACGTTCCGGGGCAGGAAGGCCACCGAGGTGAGCAGTGGCATCGACCTTGCTCCCTTGAAGGAGATGCGACCGCGCTTCCGCGAGCACCCGGGTGCCTTCGTGCTCGGACTCTTCGGCGAGGTCCGCCCGGGCGAGGCAGCCACGGCCCTCCTCTTGGCTGCGAACATCTTTCTCATCCTGATGTCCTACTACCTGGTCAAGGTGGCGCGCGAGCCGCTGATCTTGCTGGGCGGCGGGGCCGAGGTGAAGAGCTACTCGGCGGCCGCGCAGGCGATCCTCTTGATCTTCGTCACGACGGGATATGCCCGGCTCTCCGAGCACGTATCGCGCATCAAGCTGATCGGCAGCGTGACCGCGTTCTTCGCAGTCAATCTGCTCGTGTTCTGGCTGCTCGGACGGGCCGGCGTCGCCATCGGCGTTCCGTTCTTCCTCTGGGCGGGCATCTTCAACATCGTCACGGTGGCGCAGTTCTGGGCGTTCGCGGCGGACATCTACAACGAGGAGCAGGGCAAGCGGCTGTTTCCGATCATCGGGATCGGTGGCTCGCTCGGCGCGATCAGCGGGGCCACCGTCGCGGGGCCGATCGTGTCGCGCGCCGCGGAGCTCACGCTGATGCTGGTCGCCGCCGGCGTGCTGCTCGCGTCGTTCGCGCTCGCGATCGCAGTCCACGTTCGCGAGGGCAAGCGCGCGGCCAGCGCGTACGGTGCGAACCATGAAGCACCGGTGCCCAAGGGAAATGCGTTCGCGCTCGTGGCGCGTGATCGCTACCTGCTGTTGCTGGCCGCGCTGATCTTCCTGCTCAACATCGTCACCAAGACCGGCGACTACGTGCTCGATCGGATGCTGATCGCGCGCGCTCATGCTCAACACGTCGTGGCTGCAGGCACGTACATCGGCGAGTTCAAGGCCCACTACTTCGAGTGGATCAACATGCTGGGCGTCGTCCTGCAGACGTTGTTCGTGTCGCGCATCATCAAGCACGTCGGTCTGCGCGCCGCGCTCGTGGCGGTGCCGCTGGTCTCGCTCACCGGGTATGGCACCGCCCTCGTCATGCCCGTGCTCGGAGTGCTGTACGTCACCCGAATCGCCGAGAGCGCGCTCGACTATTCGTTGTCCAATACCGTGCGGCAGGCGCTCTGGCTGGTCACGTCGCGGGAGGCCAAGTATAAGGGCAAGCAGGTGGTCGACACGTTCGTGTGGCGCGCGGGAGACGTGCTGTCGGCAACGTTCGTGTGGATCGGCGCGCAGCTCGCGGCGGGCCCGCGCGCCTTCATCATGCTCAACGTCGCGTGCTCGGCCGCCTGGGTCGCGATCGCGCTGTTCGCCGGACGTGCCTACCTCCGGCGAGCGCGCGAGCTCGCGACCGCTCGCTCGCTCCATGCAGAACCATCATCGCCGGCGGGCGGGCTCGCGGCCGGAGAGCGGCACATGCTGCGCCACCACCGAACGCTCGCGCACCGATAGCGCGTTGTGGGCGCGCGGTTCGTGGTCCGCACGTTGCAGCAGCAACTGGCATGGCCCATCGCCCGTGCCACGCTGTCGTGCGCGCAGTGGGAGTAATGTGCCTCCTCGTCGGGGTTACCCGCGCCGACCCTGCTCCGCCCTCGGAGCCGATCGACGTGCCGCTGCCGGGCCAGGAGAACGGCGGTGTCGACGCCAACGAGCCGCAGGAGTCGACCGCGCGAGCCATCGCCCGCGGTGCGTTGTTCGTGCCGAGGCTTGCCGTGGAGATCGGCCAGCTCCCCTTCGAAGGGGCGGTCTACCTGCTCGACCGCTATCAGCTCGACAGCCTCTACTACCGCACGTTCTACAACGACCACCGCACGTTCGGCATCGTTCCGACCGCCGCGTACCAGACGGGCTACGGACTGACCGCTGGCGCCGAGCTCGTCGCGACCGACGTGCTTGGCGAGCACGAGCACCTCGCGCTCGACGCGCTGTACGGCGGCGCGTA
This sequence comes from Kofleriaceae bacterium, assembly GCA_035500135.1. Classification (GTDB taxonomy): domain Bacteria; phylum Myxococcota_A; class Polyangia; order Haliangiales; family Haliangiaceae; genus JABFXX01. The sequence goes on along the minus strand of DATJXL010000082.1, from coordinate 59,120 downwards.
CAGCGAGGTCGTGTCGGGCTGGGCGGATAGCGGACAGCGCCTCGGCCGGCTCGTGCTCCGTGTCGACGGGGACTTCATCCGTCGCCCGCGTGATCCGTTCTACGGCATCGGCAACGGCGATCTCGGGCCGCGGGCCGAGATGACGGTCGACCCGCTCACCAGTGACGCCGCGTACCCGACCTACCTGCGCTACCAGGAGCTGCGCGTCGCGGCGGCCGCGGACGTGCACGTGATCGACGGCCTCCGCGTCATCGGCCGGGTCGAGGCGACCTCGCTCGCGTTCGCGGACTCGACGATGGCGACCCCGGTGACCTCCGTCTACGCGCCCGACGATCTGGTCGGCTTCGAGCACGGCGTGGAGCACGCCTACGGCGAGCTCGAGGTGCGCTGGGATCGGCGGCGGCCGGCGAGCATCCTCGAGTCGACGCAGCACGCGACCGGCTGGCTCGCCAGCGGATTTGCCGGGCGCGTGCACCGGCTCGACGGCGGCGCCGACTTCACGCGCTACGGCGTCGATGTTCAGGACTACCTCCACCTCGGCCTCGGGCCACGCATGCTCGTCCTCCGCTTGCTCGGCGAAGGCGTCACCGGCACCGTCGATCAGGTGCCGTTCAACGAGCTGCCGCGGTTGGGTGGTGACTTCCTCCGCGGTTACCCGTTCGAGCGCTTCCGCGATCGGATCGCCGTCGTGGGCACCGCCCAGTACGTGTGGGACCTGATGCACTTCTGCAATGCGTACCTGTTCGTCGATGCCGGCCGCGTGTACACGTCGCTCGACGCGATGACGCTCGATCGCGTCCGCGTCGGGTACGGCGTCGGGATCGACGTGCACGCGGAGGATCGCGGCTTCCTGTTCGAGGGCCGCCTCGGGTCGTCGCTCGACGGCGGCCTCGTGCTGTCCGCCGCGTTCAATCCGATCTTCGACCAGCGACCGAGGTGGCGATGAGCATGATGCGTGACACGATCCTGGTCGCGGCCGCGGCGTGTAGCTGTACGGCCGCGCCGGTGGTGCCTGCGGTGCACTTCCCCGATGCGCCGCCGGTCACGCTCGTCGACGACCGCCGCGACGTCTCGGCCCCCCCGGAGGTCACGCCGAACTTCAACCGCCTTCTGTTCTACGATCGCGCCGTCGTCGGGCCGATCCTGCGGGCGCTCGCGCTACCGCGGAGCTCGCGAGCGCTTGGCGTCAACGCGCTCGACGAGGTGCCGGACTCCACGTGGTTCACCAATCGCATCGGCGTCGCCGACCTGTCCCCGGACGAGATCCGCACCGGACCGCTCACCGACGAAGGGCCGGAGCTGCACAAGCCGTGGACCATCCGCAGCACGAAGCCGGGTGGCGCCGAGCTCGGCTTCGTCATCGCCGACGCGCGCGGGATCAAGTACCTGATGAAATTCGACGACGCCGACCTGCCCGAGATCGAGACCGGCGCGCACGTCGTCGTCAACCGGTTGCTGTGGGCATGCGGTTACAACGTCCCCGAGGACGAGATCGCGTACGTGCGCCCGAGCGAGCTCTTGCTGGCGCCCGACGCGACCATCAAGGACGGCCTCGGGCGCAGTATCCAGCGGCTCGATCGGTGGGGAGTCGATCAGCGCCTCGCCAAGGTGTGGCACACGTCCGACGGTCGCCTGCGCGTGATGGTGTCGCGCTGGCTACCGGGCACCTCGCTCGGGGGCGCGCCGGTAAGCGGCGTGCGCGGGGACGACCCCAACGATCGGATCCCGCACGAGCGGCGGCGCGACCTCCGCGGCCAGTACCCGATCTTCGCGTGGGTCGATCACGTCGACCTGAACGGCGGGAGCTTCCTGGACATGTGGATCCCCGATCCGCACCATCCCCAGCGCCACTACGTCGAGCACTACCGGATCGACTTCGGCAAGAGCTTGGGCGTGATGGCCTCGACCGGCCACTATCCGCAGGAGGGCCACGTCTACAGCGTCGACTACCCGGACATGGCGCGCTCGCTCGTGACGTTCGGCATCGCGCGGCGGCCCTGGGGGCAGCACCTCGCGCCTGCCTTGACCGGTGTCGCGACGACGTTCGTCGCCGAGGACTTCGATCCCGGTGCGTGGCACCCCGATATCCCGTACCGGCCGTTCGAGGAGGCCGATCGGTTCGACAAGTTCTGGGGCGCACGGCTGGTGGCGCGGTTTGGCCGCGACCAGATCCACGCCGCGGTCGAGGCCGGCCAGTTCTCGGATCCACGCGCGGTGGAATACCTCACCGATACCCTGGTCGCGCGCCAGCGCGCCACCGAGGCGTACTGGTTCTCGCGCGTGAACCCGCTCGTCGACTTCGCCGCGGACGAAGACAGCGTGTGCTTCGACGACCTGGCGATCGATGTCGGGCTCGTCCCCGCCGCGGCCACACGCTACGAGGTCACGAGCTACGACGCGCGCATGCGACCGCTGGGCGGCGTGGCGGCGGTCGGCGCCGCGGCGAGCGGGCCGACGTGCACGCCGCCGCTCGCGAAGTCGACGGCGGGTGACGGGTACACCATCGTGAAGATCGAGACGCGGCGCTCAGGCTTCTCGGGACACACGTTCGTCCACCTCGCGCGCGACCCGAGCTCGGGGGCGTGGCACGTGATCGGAGTGTGGCGTCCGTGAGCGGCGGGAGTCGAGGTGGTCGGTGTGAGCTGTGGGCGGCGGGCGCGATGGCCATTGGCTACGTGGTGCTGGCGAGCGTGGTGAGCACGTGGCCGCGCAGCTCGCTCGACGTCGCGGTGGCCACGGTGGTGCAGCGCGCGACTCCGCTCGACCCCGCGCTGCGAGCGGCGAGCGCCTTCGGTGGGTGGATCTGGTCGGTGCTGGCGATCGCGGCGCTATTCGCCGCGCGTGCGCGCCGCGAGGCGATCACGCTTTCCGCCTCGATGCTCGGCGCCGTGGCGATCGAGCACGCGACGAAGCTCGTGTTCTCGCGACCCCGGCCGACGGCGCCGTTGTTGATCATCCGAGAACCTGTCACCGGCCCGGGGTTTCCCTCGGGACACGTGCTCGACTACGTCGCGCTGTTCGGTCTTCTCGCGGTGTTCGCCGCCGTCCGCGCGCGCATACGCGCGGTGCGCGTTTGCGCGATCACCGCGGCAGTCGTGCTCGTCGTCCTCGTCGGGCCGTCGCGCGTCTACCTCGGCGCGCACTGGCCTAGCGACGTCCTGGCCGCGTACCTCGCCGGTGGAGCCTGGCTGGTGCTCGTGGCACGGTTCTATCTGCTCCGCCGCGCGGAGGCAGCGTAGGTTTCGCGCTGGCGCCGACATTGCATCGCTTCCGCGCCGATCATCCAGATCGGGAGCTAGACGTGCGCAATCGATTCCATCTGGTCAGCGGCCCGACGTGTCTCGCGGCGCTGATCGCGTGCGGCGATCCTCTTGCGTTGCCAGCGGCGCGGTTCGCGAACCAGCCGATCGTCTGGAAGGTCGACGACCACGGCGACACACGAGCGACACCGACCGAGCTGGCTGCGCTCATCGATTACGACTTCTACTCGCGCTCGTTCCAGCGTCCGCTGATCGAGGGTCTCGCGCTGCGCCGCTCGCAGCGCGCCCGGGGCGTCAACGCGGTCGACGAGGTGCCCGACTCGACGTGGTTCACCAACCGCATCGGTCGCCAGACGCTCTCCCCGGAGCAGGTCGGGAGCGGTCCGCTCGAGCACGCAGGTCCCGAGGCGTTCAAGCCGTGGACGGTCCGCAGCTCGAAGTACGGCGGCGCCACTCCTGGCCTCATCATCACCGATGCACGCGGCGTGAAGTACTTGCTCAAGTTCGAGACCGCCGGCATGCCCGAGGTCCAGAGCGGGGCCGAGGCCGTCGCGAGCCGCCTGCTGTGGGCGTGCGGCTACAACGTTCCGGAGGACCGCGTCGTGTACTTCCGATCCGAGGACCTGGTGCTCGCCCCCGACGCGGTGGTCAAGAACGCGCTCGGCCAGTACCGAGAGCGGTTCGGCCACGACGATCTCGCACGCGAGCTCGCTCGGCTCGACCGCACCGCCGACGGTCAGATCCGCGCCCTGGCGTCGCGCTGGATCGCCGGCACCACGCTCGGCTCGACCGCCGACACGGGCGTGCGCGAGGACGATCCTAACGACCGCATCCCGCACGAGCTGCGCCGCGATCTGCGCGGCGCGTACGCGATCTTCGAGTGGCTCGATCTCGTCGATCTCCAGATCGGCAACGCGATCGACGTGCTCGTCACGGATCCGCGCGACGCGAGCCGCCACTTCGTGGAGCACTATCGCGTCGACTTCGACAGCTCGCTCGGCACGATGGCCGCCACCAACCACGCCCTGCGCATCGGGTACGCTAACCTGTTCGATTGGCGGGCCATGCTCGCCGACACCGTCTCGTTCGGCCTCGACGATCGGCCCTGGGAGGGCCGCGCTGCGCCAAAGCTTCGGGGCGTGTCGCCCGCGTTCACGGCCGATCACTTCGACCCCGGCGCCTGGAAGCCCGACATCCCGGTCGCGCCGTTCGACGGCTCCGATCGCTTCGACCAGTTCTGGGGCGCGAAGATCGTCGCGCGGTTCACGCGCGAGCAGATCCGCGCGGCCGTCGAGGCTGGTCGCTACTCGGATCCGCGCGCGATCGAGTACCTCACGGACACGCTGGTCGCGCGGCAGCGCGCCGTGGTGAGCTTCTGGTTCTCGCGGGTCAATCCGCTCGATGGCGTGATCGTCGATGACCGCGGCGTGTGCTTCGACGATCTGGCGATCCACTACGGGCTCGCGTCGGCGGGCGCGACCCGCTACCACTTGACCAGCCGCGACCGGGCGGGGCGGTCGATCGGGCAGGCCTCCGTTGCCGCCGCCGCGAGCGGATCGACGTGCGTCGCGATGCTTCCGCTCGCGGTGGATCGCCGCGACGACTATACGATCATCGAGATCGTGACCACGCGACCGGGAGCGTACCGGACGATGTACGTGCACGTTGCGCGGCGGACTGGCAAGCAGCGCGTGATCGGCATCTGGCGAGTCTGATCAAAGCTGCGCGCGTGCGCCACGCTGGCGCAGGGGCGCACGTGCGCCGCCGCCAACGAGGCGCGGAATCGAATCGGTCTTCGAGCGTGCCGAGCCATGCGTCGCGGTCCGTGTGTTGCAACCTGTCGCTCGTCCCATGCGGGCTGCATGCTCGTCGCTGATCGCGATGGCGATGTCGATGGCAATCGCGGCATCGAAGGCCCGCGCCGCGCCCGCACCGTCGCCCGATCCCGTACTGCCGGCTCCGGTGCCGGATCCTGTCGTTCCGTCTGCATCCGAGCCGGTCGAGCCCGTTCCGTCGGCGCCAGAGCCGGTCGAGCCCGTTGCGTCGGAGCCCGAGCCGGTCGGGCACGCTCGTCCGGGCGAAGAGGGCGGCCGCGTGGATGCCGAGGAGCAGGACTCGACCGCGCGGGTCGTGGCACGCGGCGCGCTGCTCGTGCCCAGGTTCCTGCTCGAAGCGGTGCTGGCGCCGGTGCAGGGGAGCGTCTGGGTGTTCGATCGCTACCAGCTCGAGGACCGTTACTACGACACCTTCTACAACGCCGATCGGACGTTCGGGATCACCCCGACCGCCTACTACGCGACCGGGCTGGGGTTCACCGCCGGCCTCGATCTGATCTCGAAGGACACGTTCGGCAAGAACGAGCGGCTCGAGCTGTACGGGCTGTGGGGCGGCACGTACCGCCTCCGTACCGGCGGCTCGCTCGACAGCGGCACGCGCCTCGGTCGTCTCGCGCTCCGCGTCGACGGGGGCTTCGATCGGCTTCCGGACGATCCATTCTTCGGGATCGGCAACGGCGACCGCAGTCCGCCCCCGGCGTCCGGGATGCTGATCGATCCGCTGACCAACCCGACCGCGGTCGAGACGTTCAACCGCTATCAGATCGGATACGCCGACGCGAGCGCGACCGTGACCTTGGTCGACGGCCTCGCGGCGATCGGCCGTGGCTCGTTCGTCGATCTCCACTACAGTCCGTCCACCCGGCACCCGTCGATCCAGATGGTGTACGCTCCGACCGACCTGGTCGGCTTCGAGCAGGGCGTCGAGCAAGCCTACGTCCAGGGCGAGCTGCGCTGGGATACCCGCGCCCCGGCGTCGTCGTGGGAGCCGCAGCACCTCCACGCGGTCGGGACGTACCTGGACGGCTTCGGCGGCTACGTTCGCGGTCTCGACGGCGCGAGCAGCTACTGGCGCTACGGCTTCGACGTGCAGCAGTATCTCCGGCTCGCGCCCGGCCCGCGTGTGCTCGAGCTCAGGCTGTACGGCGAGGGCGTGACCGGCAGCGTCAGCGAGGTTCCGTTCAGCGAGCTGCCGCACCTCGGCGGCAACTTTCTGCGTGGCTACGTGTACGACCGCTTCCGCGACCGCGTCGCGGCGCTCGCGACCGTCCAGTACTACTGGGACGTGTCGACCTACGCCGACATCTACCTGTTCGTCGATGCGGGCCGCGTGTACTCGTCGCTCGACGATCTCACGTTCCGTGGCTTCCGCGTCGGCGTCGGGCCCGGCATCGAAGTGCACAGCGAGAGCCAGTTCCTGTTCGAAGCCTACCTCGGCGCCTCGATCGACGGTGACGTGAGCGTATCGGTCGCGTTCACCCCGATCGCAAACCGTCGGGCGCACTGGTGGTGAACCGGAACCAGCTCGCGTCTCTCTCTCGGCCCGGTCACCGCGGCTGGTACCAACTCGGCAGCTTGGCGGGGACCGGGATCCGGTAGTGCAGCGTCCAGCCATAGAACAGCATCACGAACACCGTCGCGGTCAGCGCCCACGCGCCGAACAGGAACGGTATCCGCTGGCCAGTCGCATGTACGCGGCGAGCGATCGGCAGCGTCACGAGAAACGTGGCGGACCACGCGATCACAGCCTGCAGCGTGCGGCCGTAGAAGTCCATCGCGACGCCGTGCGCCGTCACCTCGAACGCCCAGCGATGCTCGAGCGGGTAGTACCAGATCACCGACTCCGACGTGAACGCCGGGTACGCGAATGCCATGGCGAAGGCGATCGTGCCGGCCGTCAATGCAAGGAATAGGGCGTCCTGCTTGCGCATCACACGCCCCTCGCCATCGTGATCATGATTCCCGAGAACACGTCGAACCACACGATCGCTGCGAGGAGCAGCGCGCACGCAGCGTACATACGCACGAGCAGGCGATCCTCCTTGACGTCGATCACGCGGGACATCACGAACACGAGCACGACGATCGGCAGCCCGAGCGCGGCGAAGTTCTCCTTGGTGTCGAAGAGGTTCGAGGCCCACGGCTCGTAGCGGTCGAAGAACAGCGCGCGCACGTGGTAGCGGAAGGTCGGGTAGGCGCAGAGGCCGAGCACGAACGTGACGGTGTAGGCCACCGAGAGCGTCGCGGCGTAGATGCGCCCGAGCCGGACCTTGTTGCGCCCGCGCAGGTAGCCGACCGCGATGAGCGCGTGGTGGGTCGTCGATCCGATCAGGACGATGGCAGCGGCCGCGTGCAGCACGACGAGCAGGCGAGCAGCGCTATCGAACGCGATGTCCGGCACGCCGCGATCATGCCTCAGGCCAGGGGTCTATGAAACTCGTCGATATCGCGCAGCGCGCGACGGTACGAGTGTGTCGTAGAGAGTCCGCGTCCTCGGTGCCGGGTGACGAAGCGGCTGTTCCTTGAAATCGACCCAAGCGGACTCCACGGTTCTGCGATCGTTCCCGCGCGTCGATCGTCGTGAACGATCCCGGCGAGTCGGTACCCGCATGTTCTGACACGGCACGCGTCGACGCGCATCCGGGCGGCCGTCCCGCCGAGCCGTCGTTCAGGAGATCAACGGGCCATCACCAAAGCGGAGCGCTCGGACCTGCTCCAGAGACGAGATCCACCGCGCATCGCACGGAATCAGCGCGAGTAACGGCGGTCGCGATGCGTCGCCTCGCCGCAGATCCGTGGTGTCGTAGACCGCGTCGAGGAGCCAATCGCCGTCGCGAAACCAGCTGATGACACCCACGTAGCGCGACACTGCCAGCGTCGTGCAGACCTCGATGATCCTGCTGCGTTCCATCGGCCGGCCATGAAGCACGCGAAGGTACTCGCCGCCGAGCATGAACTTGGGCTCGGCGTACACGTTGCTGTCGTCGCGAGCGAGGAACCGTACGGTCGGGGACAGATCGACGCCGAAGCCGATCAGCTCCTCCGCCGTCAGCCGCAGCTTCGGATACAGCGGCACGATCGCCTCGGAGAAGACCATCGGCCTTTCCAGGTGCTCGTAGCCGCTCTCCGTCGGCAATAGCTTCAAGTGCGTGTGTCGATCCGATCCTTCCGTCACGAATCCTAGCCGTGCGTACGCTCCGAGCCGATCGTCGTGCGCGTACCAGCGCTCGATGCCGCGAGAGCGAAGCTTCGTCTTGTCACCGTTCCGGATCTCGAGGTCGCCGACGTCCGACGTCCCCGACCCGCGCTCGCGGAAACCGACAAGAGTCAGCGCGTGGAGGTCGCCATCCACCACACGCGCGCGAACCACGACCGGAATCCCGGAACGCAGGTACGTCTTCAACGCCAAGAAGAAGTCGTCGGATTCGCCGCCTCGCTGGAACACGTGCGGTTGGTACTCGAACTCGTGGATCGCCGTGGCCATCTGATCGAGATCGAGGCCAGCGAGCGCCGGGAACGCGCGGGTCTGCACGCGATGATCCGTCGCTGCCATGGTCACAGCATACGGCGTTGGCGCACGGCCACCGTCCATTCGGATCACCTTGGTCAGCGCGGACCAGATCGCCGTCGTCGCGCATGCCGCGACGCCCTGGTCTTGTTGCTGAAACGGTAGGCCGACCAACTCGATCGTAAGCCCGGCGAGGTGCACGCGATGAGTCAGTGCGGCCGGCGCGAAGCATCGTTCCGCGACCGCACCGTAGGTTCGGAGCACCGTCCGGCCGATCGGCGCTGCCGGCAGCGGACGAACGACGCAGAAGCCGAGATAGTGCGCGGCGATCTCGTTCCTGCCGTTCCCCTCGATCGCGGTGGCGAGGTGCGCCTTGAAGTCGTCGAGCGACCACGCGACATCGAAGAAGTGCAACCGAGTGGCTTTGGGCCGCGGCGGATCGAGCAGCGTGGCATAGTAGCCTGCGTATTCGTCCAGCCAGTGACGGTCCACGTATGGGTGTTCGACCAGGATCGTCTTGGTTCCCAGCTCTTGGTGTCCGAGATACGACGCCAGGTAACGAACTTGATCGCAGGGCGTCGACGCCGATCCGGTCGGCGTGCAGCTCTCTCGACGGATGCAATCCAGGAGCTGGTCGAACGGCTCACACCGGAGCGACAAGCGTTGGACCACGATCTGTCACCGCGCGCGGGTCTGGCGAGTGTCCTTCGAGATCGTCCACATCACCTCGACGCGCTCGCGATACGCACGCGCGGCCTCCTCGCCCTCGCGCACGAGCTCCTTCGCCTGCTCGGGCGTGATGACCGGCGTCGTGTCGTCGGAAGTCTTGGGCGGATCAGTAGCCATGGCAGCGTTCACCTGAAGAAGACCGCAAGAGCGCACGCGGCGCAACTCGGTTGTCGCGCAGTATGCGCGTCGGGTCTGACGTCCTTTGACCAACCGTGCAATTTCGATCACTTGCACCGACGACCGTCCGACTACCCGATCGGCTCGGCGAGACGATTTCACCGGTACTGCGCGAGCGCTTGTTCGAGCTCGGTCATCACGGCGTCCACGAGCTCGCGAGGCTCCACGGCTCGTGCATGGGGACCCCATTCGAGGACCCACGACACGACGGGGGCGAGGTTCGAGCAGGGAAACGAGAGCCAGACGGCCCCGTCGGGCTGCGGCTCCAGGGTTTGTTGTCGGTGCCACTCGCGCGCCTTCGCATACGCCGCGCGCTCCTTGCTGAACTCGATCACGACGCGGAACGCGGCGGCGGGATCCCCGCCGTGAAGATCGAACGCGCTCTGTAGCTCGTCGTCGAGCCGGAAGTCGCTGGGCACCGTGAACGGATGCGCTCGCAGTGCCTCTGCTTCCGTGAAGCGCTCGGCGGCGAGGCGCACGGAGCGGCCGTTCGGGATCGAGAGACCATCTTTCGGATCGTCGAGCCGGCGGCCGACGACGTAGAGACCATGCTTGAACACGATCATCGAGAACGGCGCCAGGTAACCGCGCGACGGGCGTCCCTGTCCCGCGCGATAGGCGTACTTGACGACGCGGCGCTGGAGCACGCCGGTCTGGAGCGCATCGAGAACGTCGCCTTTGTCGCGGTAGGTCTTGGTGCCGCCGTCGGGGACGTACGCGAAGCGATCGCGATCGGCGGCGAACTCCGCGCGTTCCTTCGCCGTGGCGCGCTGCTGGAGCTTCGCGAGCAGCGATTCGACGTCCTCGGCGAACGGCGTGCCCTTGAACACGTCGAACATGCGCCGGATCGCGAGCAGCGTGTAGCGCTCGCGGCGGGTGATCGCGACGGTGCGCGTGCTCTCATCGGCGAGGCGGGCGGCGGCGCGGCCTTCGATCGGTGTGCGATCGATCTGGATCTGGGCCTCGGCCAGCTCGGCGAGGTCGCGTTTCACGGTGCGCACGCTGACGCCGACCAGGTCGGCGAGCTGTTCGAGGGTGCGGCCTTCAGGGAACACGGAGCCGCCGGCACACCGACGTGGCGTGCATGTTGATCGGTCACGTCACGAAGGACGGCAGCCTCGGGGGGCCTCTTACTCTCGCGCATGTCTCGATGTCGTGCTCGAGCTGGACGCCAGCACCGGCGAGGAGCGGATCCTACGTTGTGCGTCGAAGGATCGGTTGCTCGCGTCGCATGCCACGAGCTACGTGACCGGCGCGCAGTACACGGTCGGTGGCGGCATGGAGGCGTGACTCGGCGCGACTTTCAGTACAATCGCGGCGTGCCGAAGAAGACGACGATTCCGCCAGTGAGGCGAGTGAAGCCGCCGCCGGGCGATGACGTCGGCGCCGCAGATCTGGGATATCGCGTCGCAGAGAACCTGCGCGCCTTGCGGCGTGCGCGCGGCATGTCGCTCGACGAGCTCGCGCAGGCATCGGGCGTGAGCCGAGCCGCGCTGTCGCAGATCGAGACCAACAAGACGAACCCGACGATCGGCATCCTGTGGAAGGTTGCCGTCGGGTTCGGGATTCCGTTCTCGGAGATGATCGGCGAGGCTCGGGCGAGCGCGTCGATCTTGCGTCGCAATGACGCTCAGGTGCTGCAGTCGGCCGACGGCAAGTTTCACAGCCGGCCGCTCGCACCCGCGGGGGCGAACCCCTACGTCGAGCTCTACGAGCTGCGGCTCGCCGCGCGCGCGCAGCACGCATCGGAGGCTCACGCGCCGGGCACGCGCGAGATCCTCGTCGTGCTCAGCGGTGCGTTACGGCTCACCGCGGGCTCCGCGTCGTACGAGCTCGGTGCCGGAGACTCGGTCCTGTTCTCGGCGGATCAGCCGCACATCTACGAGAACCCCGGCGGCTCCGAAGCCCGCTACCACGATCTGATCATCTACACGCGCTGACGCGACTACTTGGTCGGCGGTGTGAGGACCGTGTCGATCGCGTGGATCACGCCGTTCGACGCCACGAGATCCGGTTTGACGACGGTCGCGCCCGCGATCTTGAGGCCGCTCGCGGCATCGATCGCGAGGTCGGCGCCGGCGACCGACTTCTCGGTCTTGGCCGCCGCGAGATCCTTCGACGACACGGCCCCAGCGACCACGTGATACTCGAGCAGCGCCGACAGCTTCGCCTTGTCGGCGAGCAGCGCGTCGAGGTCCTTGGGCGGAAGCTTGGCGAATGCGTCGTCCGTTGGCGCGAACACGGTGAACGGGCCGCCGCCGCTCAGCTTGTCGGTGAGCCCGGCGGCATCGACGGCCTTCAGGAACGTCGTGAACGTGCCGGCCTGCTTCGCGGTGTCGAGCACGTTCTTAGCAGCCGCCGGATCGGGCTTCGCCGGCTCGGCCGCAGGCGTGGGGTTGGCCGCGGGCGCGCTCGCGCTTGGCGCGGCGGAGCCCTCGGCGGGCTTGGAGGCAGCCGGCGGCTGGTCTTGAGTTTTCTTCGCACAACCGATCGGCGCGAAACCGAGAGCGAGGAGGGCGGTGAGGGTTCGGGCTGACGTCCATGTCTTGTTCATGAGAGGACTGTCTATTATAACAGACATGATGTCAACCTCCCTGACGCTCGTCAGCCACCCGCTGTGCCCGTTCGTTCACCGCGCGACCGCGATGCTTCACGAGAAGGGAGTGCCGTTCGAAACGCGCTACGTTGACCTGCGCGCGAAGCCGGATTGGTTCCTGGCCGTCTCACCGCGCGGCAAGGTCCCGGTGCTCATTGCGGATGGCGTCGCCCTGTTCGAATCGGCTGCGATCGTCGAGTTTCTCGACGAGACGAACCCGCCGCGGCTGTTGCCGGCAGATCCCTACGAACGTGCCCGCCAACGCGCGTGGGTCGAAGTGGCAAACGATCTATTCACCGCGCACTACAAGCTGGTGATCGCGGCAACGCCTCAGGAGCTTGGCGACGCGCGCGCCGAGCTCGTTCGCGTTCTCGCGCGGTTCGAGGAGGGTATCCGAGGCGACTTCTTCGCCGGTGACTCGCTGGGGATCGTCGATCTCGCTGCCGCGCCCGCGCTGTTCCGGCTCTCGCTTCTGCAGCGATGGTCCGGGCTCGAGCTCCTCGCTCGTCGTCCGATCGCGGCGTGGAGCGAACGGCTTGCGACACGGTCTTCGGTCGTGCGCGGCGTGCCGCCCGACTTCGAAGCGCTGTTTCGAGCATCGGTCACCGAACGCGGAGCGTTTCCGATCCGTGCGAGCTGAGGCGGCGCGGATCGCGCGACGCGTGTGCCGCGCCCAGTGTGCGACCACGATGCAGCCCAACGAATGTGCGACGAGGACCGGTGGGCGAGGGTCTCGCTCCGCGAGCATCTCTATCGCCCCTGCGAGGCGTGCGATCCAGCACGCGCGGCGCGGATCGCGCCAGTCGGCGAGCTCGACGCGTGGAGCCTGCAGCTTCGCCTGCCAGTGCGTCTGCCAGTGGTCGGCACCAGAGCCGCCCCAGCCAGGCACGATCAGAGTGGACGCCCGATCGTGTCCGTGCATCATACAAGAATATGTCTATTATACGAGACACGAGCCGTCGATCGCGTCATGATGAGGACATGTCGACGGTTCGCCCGACACGCGAACGCAAACCGCGTATCGCGGTCGTCGGCGGATTGACGAGAGCGACCCGCGAATGGACGAGGGCTGGGATCGAGATCGGCGCGATGGTCGAGCATCACGACGGGATCGCGAGCGGCGCCCGCGCGCCCGCGCTCGCTGCGATCGTCCGGCGCGCGGACGTCGTCGTCGCGATCATGGTTCCCAACAGTCACAACGCGATCGCGATCGTTCGCCGCGTCGCCGCGAGCCACGGTCGGGTCGTGCTGTGCGTCAAGCATCTCCGCCCGAGCGCGCTCGGAGCCGTCGTCGCCGACGCGCTCGCGCTCGCGCGCACCGCGAGGCTTGCAGGATGAAGCCACGATGTTCTGGTCCCTTGCCATCTGGGATGGCGCGGTCTGCAAAACCGTCGAGCCGGGTTCGAATCCCGGAAGGGGCCGCCACATGATCGAACGAGTTCGAGCTGCTGTGTTCGTGATGGTCGCGCTGCTTCGCCGCGGCGCACGCGATCGCTGACGCAGATCAGCCGGCACCGAGCGTGCGCAGGAACGCGAGCACGTCTGCGATGTCCGGATCGCGCAGCGGCTGAGCGGGCATGCGGCCGCGGCCGGCGCGCACGATCGCCGCGAAGTCTGTGGCGCGGAACAACAAGTAGCGGTCGACCAGGTTGGTGCCGAGCGAGCTGCCGCGCGCGTCGGGCGCGTGACAGGCCCCGCATGTCTTGGTGTAGAGCTCGCGGCCGCGAGTCGCGACGCCGTTCGCGTACGCGCCGTCGTCCGTGGGCTCGATCGCGGCGAGCGCGTCCTCGCTCGTCTCCGGCGGTACGTACGGCGCCGCGGAGCCGTTGTAGCGCGACGCGAGATACGCCGACAGCGCGGGCACGTCCTTGTCGTCGACGAGAGCACCCCAGCCGCTCATCTTCTTCACGGTCGCATCCCACTGCTTCGCCGTGAGCCGCTGCTGCGCGGGCAGGTCGGGACCATGGCATCCGGTGCAAGCGAGCGCGACCAGCTCCTCGGGCGTGTGCGCGGATCCAGCGCCGGCAACGCCAGCTTCGGGCGCCGGCGCGGGCTTCGGCGGCTCCGAGCTGGAGCGACAGGCCGCGAGCGCGAGTGCGAGGGCGAGCGCTCTCACGCGACCTCCCACGTCACGCGATGCCACGCGTTCCAGTGATAGCCGCTCGGGTTCCATATCGCGTGCTCCGGCTGCACCGCGCCGGCGGCGTCGGTCGCACGCACCGCGGCGCGATGCGTGCCGGGTGTCGCGTCGAACGCGAAGCGGAACAGCTGCCAGCGCCCAGCGCCGGGCTCGCCCTCGAGCTTCGCCGGTTGCCACGCGCCGTCGTCGAGCTGGATCTCGACCTTCGCGATGGCCGCGGCGCCCGAGAACGCGACGCCGACGATCTCCTGCCTGCCGCGCGCGACGTGCTCGCCGTCGCCCGGCCGCGCGATCAGCGACTTCACGGGGAACACGGTCAACGGCTCGGAGTTGTCCGGCGTGAGCGCGGTGCCTGGTGGGATCGGCGTCTTGGGCACGCGGTAGCCCTTCTCCATGTAGAAACCGGTCGCGGGCTCGGCCGCCGGCTCGACATGCGCGAGCCACTTGATCCAGTGATTGCCCGCCCACCCGGGAACGATCAGGCGAAGCGGTGCGCCGTGCGCGAGCCGCAGCGGCGCACCGTTCATGCGATATGCGATCAGCGTGCTTGGATCGAGCGCACGCGCGATCGGGATCGAGCGTTTGAAGGCGGGAACCGTCGGCTTCGGCGGGAGATCCGCGCCGGCGAGCTGGACGTGCGCCGCGGAAGGATCGAGCCCCGCCGCATCGAGCACGTCGCGCAGGCGCACCCCGGTCCAGCTCGCCTGGCCGACCGCGCCGTGACCCCACTGCACGCCGGGCACGCGCGGCACGATCAAGCCGCGGCCGTTGCCCGCGCACTGCAGCACGGCCGTCAGCGTCACCTCGGTGAAGCGCGCGAGATCGGAGACCGCGAGCTGGAGCGGCTTCTTCACGAAGCCGCCGCCGATCTTCACGTGCCGGTTCGCGACCAGCGCGGGCGGGCCGAAGTGCGAGCGGATGAAGAACAGCTCGGTCGGCGTCTCGAGCTGGTCGAACGCGGAGAGCGGCGTCGCGAGCTCCTGCGGACGCTCGCCATACGCGAGCAGCTTACCGCCGCCGGCGAACGCGCGCGCGACGATGGCACTCGATGCCGCGAGCGCGCCGAGCTCGAGAAAACCGCGGCGATTCACGTCAAGCGGCGACGCGCGAGTCGATTGCGAGCGCGAGCCCGACGCTCGCCCACGCCTTCGTGCCGCCTTCGAGGTTGTACAGGCGCTCGTAGCCGAAGCGCTCCGCGAGCTTCGCGGCCTGCATGCTGCGCACGCCCTTCGCGCACACGAATACCGTCACGACGCCGCGCGCAAGTGCGGCGTCTGGATCGGCGCGGAACTGATCCAGCGGCACGAGGCGCGCGCCCGGGATATGGCCCGTATCCCACTCGTCGGGATTGCGAACGTCGATCAGGTCCACGGTCTGGGTCGCGATCAGGTCGACGAGCTCCGTAGGAGTAACCGTGAGGACCATGGTTCCGTTATAACGGACGACCGCCATGGTTGGCAATAGGTCTGTTCAAGCGGATGCGGCCTGGAGCCGTCTCAAGGCGGTCACGAGTGCGTCTATGTCCTCGCGAGTATTGTAGAAAGCCAGCGAGGCGCGCACCGAGCTCTCCTGCCCGAATCGGCGCAGGATCGGCTGCGCACAGTGGTGGCCGGAACGTACGGCGATGCCATCGCGGTCGAGCGCCGCTCCGACATCTTCGGTGCGCTGGCCATCGAGCACGAACGACAACACGCCGGCCTGCTCGCGCGGCGCACCGATCATGTGAAGACCGGGGACCGTCGCGAGCTGTCCGAGCGAGTACGCGAGCAGCTCGTGCTCGTACCGATCGATCGTCGGCATTCCGATGCGCAGCACGTAGTCGAGCGCGGCGCCGAGGCCGGCCGCATCCGCGATGTTCCCGGTGCCCGCTTCGAAGCGCCACGGCGGCTGCTGGTAGATCGTGCGCTCGAACGTGACGTCCGCGATCATGTTGCCGCCGCCCTGCCACGGCGGCATCGCGTCGAGCAGCGCGCGCTTGCCGAACACCGCGCCGATTCCGGTCGGTGCGAACACCTTGTGGCCGGAGAACACGTAAAAGTCGCAGTCGAGTGCCTGGACGTCGACCGGCATGTGCGAGACCGCCTGGGCGCCGTCGAGCACGACAGTCGCGCCCCAGCGGTGCGCGCTCGCGATCATCTCGCGCGCCGGTGTGACGGTGCCGAGCGCGTTCGAGACCTGCGTGAACGCGACGAGCTTCGTGCGCGAGCACAACAGCTTCTCGTACGCTTCGAGGATGACGTCGCCGCGATCGTCGACGGGCGCGACGCGCAGCCGCGCGCCGGTCGCGGCGCACAGCTGCTGCCACGGCACGATGTTCGCGTGGTGCTCGAGATGAGTGAGCACGATCTCGTCGCCGCGCGCGACATGCTGCGGGCCCCATGCCTTCGCGATCAGGTTGATGCCCTCGGTCGTGCCGCGTACGAACACGATCTCGCTCGCCGACGTCGCGTTGAGGAACTTGCGCGTCGTCTCTCGCGCGCTCTCGTACGCGTCGGTCGCGCGCGCGGCCAGCGCGTGCGCCGCGCGATGCACGTTCGAGTTCTCGTGCTCGTAGAAGTAGGTCAGGCGGTCGATGACCGCGCGTGGCTTCTGCGTCGTCGCGGCGTTGTCGAGCCAGACGAGGCGTTTGCCCGAGTGCACGCGCTCCTCGAGGATCGGGAAGTCGCGGCGGACGATGTGTGGATCGAATGCTGAACCGCCGCCCTCGCGAGGCGCCGGCTCGTTCGTCGAGATCAACGAGACGCGTTCGATTTCCGGCGGCGCCAGCGCCTGGACCGATGGCTCGGCGTCGACGAGCAGCGGCAGGCGCTCGAAGCCGAACATCGGCACGTCGAGCGCGGGCGCGGCGGGCGGCGACTGCCACGCGCCGGTGCCGGCGCCGGGCGGCACGAACGAATCGGCGACGTCGACGAGCGCGAACGGAACTCGCACTTCACCGCCGAGCTCGTGCAGTGCAGGGGGAACGGACGGCGCAGTGGCCGCCGGTGTCGGCGCAGGCGGCGGAGCCGGCGCGGCCGCGAGCTCGGGCGAGATGCCGGGCGAGATGGCCGCCGGTAATCCGACCTCGCTTGCGGCGCGCTCCGGCGCAGGCATCGGGACGACCGACGTCGCGCCGAGCGGCTCGCCGATCACGCGTGCGATCGCGATCGCCAACGTTCCCGGATCGTCCGCGGACCACGCGGGGGCTCCAGCTGCGGCAGGCGCCGCCGCCGCGCTTGCCAGCCCGGGCGAGCTCGTCGTCGCGATGCTCGGCCCCAGCAGGCGAGCATCGTCGCGATCGACGAGCGTGCCGCCGATCGTGCGCAGCTCGTGCGGCGGCAGGTAGCCGGACGCCTCGTCGGTCATGGCCCGTATTCGTGGTAGCGATCGACCTCGACGCCTTCGAGCACGCCGAGCGCGTCCTCGGTCATCACGGCGGTCGAGCAGTACAGCGCGAGCAGGTACTGCGCGGCGCCCTTCTGGTTGATGCCCATGAACCGGATGGTCAAGCTCGGGCTCACCTCGCCGGGCAAGCCCGGCTGGAACAGGCCGATCACGCCGCGCTTCTTCTCGCCGGTGCGCATCAAGAGGATGTCGGTCTTCTTGCCGCTGACGTGCAGCTTGTCGCAGGGCACGAGCGGGAGGCCTCGCCAGGTCAGCATCGGCGTGCCGAACAGCGTGACGGTCGGAGGCGGCACGCCGCGACGCGTGCACTCGCGTCCGAACGCGGCGATCGCGCGCGGGTGTGCGAGGAACAACGCCGGCTCCTTCCACACCTTCGCGATCAGCTCGTCGAGATCGTCGGGCGTCGGCGCGCCGGCACGCGGCTTCACGCGCATGCTGTCGTGGATGTTGCTGAGCAGGCCATACGAGCCGTTATTGACGAGCTCGTCTTCCTGCTTCTCCTTGAGCTTCTCGACCGCGACGGTCAGCTGTTCCTTCGTCTGATCCATCGGGCTGCGAAACAGGTCGGAGATGCGCGTGTGGACTTCGAGCGTCTTGGTGCACGTGGACAGCACGTACTCGCGCGGCTTCTCTTCGTAGCGCACGTGATCGAGTGTGCGGTCCTCGTCGTCGTCGGGGCTGCACTTGATGTTGAGCTTGTCGTCGATGACGCGGTTGAGGCGATACACGCCCGCCTCGACCGGTACCCACGGCAGCAGCTGGACGAGCCAGCGCGGGGTGACGCCGACCCACTGCGGCGGCGTCTTGGTGGTGTTCGAGAGATTTCGCGCGGCGGTCTCGCCGAGAGTGCGCGGTTGCGAAGCGTCGGCCATGTTGGGCGCGTCTTAGCACGGCGGCGGTGCGTGCTTCGCGACGTAGGATCTCGCTCTAGAAGCGATCCCCGTATTCATCCGCGATCTCGGAATCCGTGATCGCGGACGCCGCAGATGAGCTGCGCAAGCTCCGCCGCGTGCGCGGCGATCTCCGGAACGGCCGTGGTCTCCCAGCTCGACGCGCGGCGCAGGGCACCGAGCGCGAACAACCGTTCGGACGGCTTGCCGTGGCGATCGACCACGCACCCGCGCTCGTCGGTCACGATCCCGAGTCCTGCGAGATCTGCCGCGGCGCGACCGGATTCGATCAGGCCGTGGACGAGCGGCGCGTCGGCTTCCGCGCGTGCGAGCGCGGGCCCGATGCAGCGGACGATCGCGTCGAAGCGAACGTCGCGCGTGCCGCCGCCGGCGAGCCGGAGCTCGACCTCGAGCCCGTTCGGTGTAGGTGCACAGCGCGCGACCGATCCGGCGACGCGCTCGAGTCGGCCTTCACCGCACCAGCGCTGGACGAGCGCATGGACGTCGGCCGGCGCGCGATGGCGCAGCACATCCCAGAACGGACGCACGTCGCGCACGAAGCGCGCGCGATCGCGGGGCGGAAGCCCGCGCCACAAGCGACCGACGTGCGGCCTCAGCGAATCGATCGCGTGCTGCCACGACACGCCGCGATCGGCGGCATCGGCGACGAGCCCGCGCACCCAGCCGATCAGCCGCCGCAGATCGCGTGGCGCGTCGGCCACGATCGAGTGGGGCAGCGCGCCGGCCAGCGACGGACGCGTGTCATGCGGCGCCGGAAGCAGGCCGCGACGCGAAACGACCGTTGCTGAACCGCGGAAGCCGTGGACACTCAAGAACGAGATCACGTCGAGCGCGGTCAGTCCCGAGCCGAGCACGAGCAGCCTGCCGTCTCTCGGCAGCGCGGCGAGCGCGCACTCGTCCCACGCGTCGATGATCCGCGGATCGTCCGGCAAGAGCGAGCGCGACATGCGCGGTTCGAGCCCGGTGGCGAGCACGACGGACGTAGCTGGAAAACAGCGGCCGTCGACGAGCTCGACACCGTCGTCGTTCACCGCGCGGACCTCGCCGCGGATCACGCGCAGCTTTCCGGAACAGGTACGGACAGCATCGGCGAAGCGCGCGACGACGTACGCTCCGTAGCGCGAGCGCGACAGAAATGCATCGGGTGTCGCTTCGGATCCCGCCCAGTGAACGAAATCGTCAGGGCGAGCCGGGTCGATGCTCATCTTCGACGCGGGCACGTTGAGACGGAACACCTCGCTGTCGACGCCGTACGCGATACCGCGGCCGAGCCACGGACCGCGCTCGATCATCGTCACGCGCAGATCGCGACCGCCGTGGCGCAGCAAGTGGAACGCGGCAGCTACGCCCGCGAAGCCACCGCCGACGACCACGACGTGATGGCCATCGCGAGGCGAAGGCGCGTCCACCGGCAGCGCCGGGCTATACGCGTGGAGCGTGAGCAGCGCATCCGAGTCGTGATTGCCCACCTGATGAACCAAGCCGGTCCCGACCTCGGCAACCACATCTCCAGGAGCCCAGCGGCGATCGCGTGCACCGAGGATCGTCTCGGTCGCACTTCCGCGGAGTACGCGAAACGCACATGCCGACCGGCCGTGGCCGTGTAGCGAGCTCGACTGGCCGGGGCGCCAGCACAGCAGTCGCAGCTCCCAGTGGCCGCTGCGCGTGACGAGGCTGCGCACGTAGTTCGCGGTGTCGAAGCGAATCCACGGTGCGACATCATCGATCCCGATCGAATGTTGAAGCGCGGCCGCGAGACTCGCGGGGGTGTGCTCGGCGCGCTCGTCGAGCGCGCGAGTGATGTCTTGCAGTGCGGGAGACAATGTCGGCACGCTCGTGGTGTCAGTTAGTGGCTGCACGTTCGCACGTGTTCAAGCGCGTGGGGCGATGTCCGCGATCACGGATTCTTGGATGACGGATGGCGCAAGCATCTCGTTAGCGCGAGCGTTTGTGACGGATCCCGAGGCGTCCCATCTTCGATCGCAAAGTATTCGGGTGAACGCCGAGCAACTGCGCTGCGCCGGCCACGCCCTCGACCCCTCCGTCGGTCCGAGCCAAAGCGTCTTCGATGTGGCGGCGCATCGCTTCGTCGAGCGTGGGGAAACGGCTCGATCCGGTCGCGTCGCGCGACGCGTTCAGCGCGGCGCGATGCCTGATCAACTGCATCGCGATCGCCGCGCATGCGTCGAGGAGCGTGTGCGGGTCGTTCACGGTCGGGGTTGCGATCATGGCGACGCCCACGGCTTCGCTCTCGGCGCGCAGCGGAACGATCCACCAATCGCAGCGCCGCGCAGACGGGATCCAGGTCGTCAAGCTCGCGATCGCGTTCGTTTTTGAAGTCCCGTTTTCGGGATCCTTGATCTCGATCCACGACAGCAGAACCGATAGGGCAGGTTCATCGATTTGCTCGATCGCCGCTGCATCGCCGACTTCGTGGGCCCCGCGCTCGACGATCGCGACCGTATCGAGCACGCGTACCTGCAGGTCGAGTGCGCGCACGACGATCGCGCTCGCGCCGAGGTTATCGAGCACGGCCGCCACGACCCGGACGAGCTTAGAGTCCAGCAGCATGGCCACGATATTTCGTTGCCACCCACGACATATCGCGGCGACGACGAAATATCGTGGAGACAATGACCCAAATTCGGTTAGTTAGACGAGGCTGCGCCAGCACGTCGGTCCGACCTCGTGCAGTTCGCGTACCTCGCTCGGTGCCCCGCTGGCGGTTCAGCGTCGGACCACAACACGACCGCGGCGACTACGCGCGTCTCTGGATGGCGCGCGGTCGCTCTCGAACGCCGTCTTGTCGTGGTTGGCGTCCGTCAGCTCGTAGGCTGCTGCACGAACGCGAGAGCACGCTCGAGCGTCATCCGATAACGACTATCCGATAGCGTCACGTCTGACTTTGCCGACGTTCGAACGCATTGAGCCACAATGCGCGAGTGGTATGACGCTCCTCAGCCGGTCTTCTTGATGTGTTCCTGATACGCCGCAACGAGGAATGCGGCGAGTGCACCCGCTAGATTGACCACCAGTGCGCCGTAAGGGGCGCCGAGATCGGCGGGGGCGTTCTCCGCTAGCCCATGGCTATCGCCACGCTCGTTCCGAAGCTCGCCCACGGTCGCGGCCAAATTTGCGCAGGCGCCAAGGAAAGACTTCAATTGTCCCTCGGCTGTGCTTGGGTGAACACCAACGGCACGTGCTGCTGCCGAGTACAGGTTCCCAAGCGAATCGGTTGCGCCGAATGCAATGCCGAGGCGACCCAGCACGTGCTTACACGCAGTTTCGAGCAACGACCTTGCAGCAGTCAGAGCCGCAGGCGGATCCGCTTCCCGCCGTTGCACGGCGCGCTGCCAAGCAAGCTGCACACGGTCGGCGCTCAACTCGCTCAGGGCCTCAGCGATGTCGTCGTCAGACGCATGACCCGCGCGCTCAGCAATGTCAAAGGCAGGCCCAAGCGCATCATTCACATGCGCTCGTCGTGCAGCCCAAACACCACCCCCGGGCGGGTCGGGAACAGCGTTGCGAACGTACGGCCAGAAGTCATCTAGGTCACGGCACTGCTTTAGAAACCCCGGCGCCACTGGGCCGATACGCGGATCAGCCAGTAGCTCCGCACGCAATTGCCGGTATTGCTCTGCGGCTTCATCGTCGAGACGATGTTCAATGCGCTTATAGAGGAGTGCCTTCAAAGCTGTAAGCCGAGCAACCAAGGGGCCAGCCACGCTCAACGTTACTCGAAGGTCGAGCGGTGAGCGAGTCGACAGAGCCGTGTTGCGACGCGCGGCCAGTGTCGACGCACCCGCAACATGACGGGCGTGCCTCGTCACGCGTGCTCGTATTGTTGCAGCGCCTGCATCAGCTCGGACCTGACCTGGGCGACCAGATCGTTCGGCGCGATCGCACGAGCGTGTGGACCCCACTCGAGGATCCATGACACGACCGGTGCGAGGTGCGGCGCTCGGAATCGGAGCCGCACGCGTCCGTCACTGAGCGTCTCGATCGCTTGGGTCGGATGCCATGTGCGCGATGAAACGAAGATCGCTTTGGCCGCGCTGAACTCGACGGTGACCTCGTACGGACCGTTTGGATCGCCGAGGTGCGGCCCGAAAGCGCCGTGGAGCACGTCCTCCATTCGAAAATCCGGCGGGACCGTGAACTCGTTCCCGCGCAGATGCTCGGCTTCGGCGAAGCGTTCGAGCGCGAACATGCCGCGAGGTGCGGTGGCGACGTCGGAGTCGACGTCCTTTAGACGCGCGCCGATCGCGTACAGCCCGTTGCGGTGCATGACCATTCCGAACGGTGCGAGATATCCGCTGCGTTACCTCGATGTCGAAGCCGGCATCCTGCAGCTCGGCGATGTCGCGGCGTACGGTGCGTTCGCTCACGCCGATCTCGTTGCCGACCTCGGTCACCCAGCGGCCGAGCTTGTAACCGCGGAGCACGTCCAGAACGCGCAACGCACGTGCGACCTGGCCGAGATCACCGCGCCGATACATCGCAATGCTCGCTATATGCCGTCGAGGAGGTAGGCCGAGAACGCTTTTCCGAAGCCTTTCTCGAAGGTTTTTGTGAAGCTTTGCGGAAGGATCTAAGGAAGGCTTTCCACATGGTTACCTAAAGCCGGGATCGGCAGTCCGCAAGGGTTGCGGAGCGGCTCCGTACATTAGCTGCATGAAGACCAACGCAGCTATCGCCGAGAACGAAATCGAACATCCGCCGCTCGCGCGAGACGCGCTCGGCAACCTACTGCCCATCCCGCCCGGGACGTGTGCGTGGCGCATCTGTCGCGAGACCGAGGGACGCCCGCGCGAGATCAAGGGGCCCGACAAGAAGCCCGTACGGTTCGCGCTCACGACCACGGTCGAGGAGCTCGTCGACCTATGCGGCCGCGACGTCTACCGCATCTACGCGCTCGACGAGGTCGGTGAGGATCTCGGCCACATCACCACGATCAACGCGGAGCGCGAGCACGAGCTGCGTAATGTCGGTGAAGTCGACGCGACGATGTTTACAGCGATGCGTGCGTCGACCGCATCGACCAGCGACTTGCGGTTTGCACTCGAAGCGCTCACGCAGATCGCGCGCATCAACGGCGAGGCGCTGCGCTCTGTCAGTCAGGCCCAGGCCGATTGGGTGAAGGCGATCGCGATGGCGAAGGGACTGCCGCGCAATGTCGCGTTTCCATCGCCCCGTGATGACGACGAAGAAGACGACGAGGACGAAGACGAGCCCGAGGATGTAGCGCCGGCGGTTGCGTCCGAACCCGTGAGCGGCATCGACGCATTTCTCAAAGCAGTGACGCCGATGCTGCCGCAGCTCTATGCGGAGTGGCGCGGGGAGAAGGTGGCCAAAGCCTCCACGGCAATGACCCATCTCGCGCGCATTCAAGGGCAGCTCTCCGGCAAGGAGAAGATGTTCCTCGAGACGCTGCTCACCGATCCGGTTCATGGCGACGAGGTCGCCACGTGGTTCGCGAGCCAGTCGGTGGAGGACGTCGTGGCACGGATTCGCTCCGAGACGGCGAAGGTGGCGAGCGCGCCCGCCAAGCCTGCGAACGACCAGACCTCCGCTTCGCTGCCAGTCGCGCCGTCGGCGGACATCGAGAAGCAGTTCAAGGAGAAGGCAATAGCGATCGCCGTGCACCTCGACGCGAGCGAGCAGCTTCGCCTCGTGCGCCTCGCGCCTCAGCTCAAGGCGCGCATCGCCGATCCGGAGGTCCGCAAGATCATCGACACGCTCCTGAAGATGCCCGTCGAGCAGGCTGCGAAGTGGATCCGGGAGCACCTTGCTGAGATCGAGAAGAGGTTCGCGTCGTGATTCCCGCCAGCAACACCAAGGTCCAGAAGGAGAGTCCCGTGTCCCAGCCCCAGCCCGCTAAGAGCTCCAATCCCGCCACCAACACCCAGCCTCCCGAAGCGAAGCCCGAGAAGAAGGGCGCGATGGATTGGCTGCGCGCGTTGTTCACGAAGCTCAACGACCTCGTCCGGGACGCGGCTCGCAAGATCGCCGATGTCGCCAAGCGCTCGCCGCTCGTGATCGCCGCTGCGGCAGCGCTCGCGATGCTGTTCCTCGCGTGATGCCATGAGGTCCACACGCAAGAAGAAGATCGAGCGCGAAACGCTCGACGCACTGCCGGCCGCGAGCACCAAACCGGAGCTGGCGCTCGTCCCGCAGCCTGTCGAAGACCGACACATCATCACGATCGACGGCCGCAAGAACCGCGAGCTGCTGCTACGGATCGCGCAGGGCGCGCTTCGCAGCGCCATCGACGTACTCCGTACCGAGATCTACGGGCAACCGCGACCGGTGGAACGGCGTCCGCTCGAGGTCGTCGAGCCCGAGCGGGACGTCATGACCGCCGACGAGGTCGCCGCGTTCCTCGGCGTCGATCGCAACACGGTCTACGACTACGCGAACCGCGGCGTGATCCCTCATCAACGTTTAGGGAAGCGCACCTTGTTCCGACGCGGTGCGCTCGTGTCATGGTTGGACTCGGCATGCAAGGCCACGTCGACTCGGAAAGGTTGAGATGCCGGTTCGACGTACACGGAACGGTCGGTGGATCTATCGCGAGGTCGTCAAGAAGCTGGACGGCAAACGCGTGCGACTCGAAGGCCGTGCTCCGAAACACAACAACACGAAGGTCGCAGCTCAGCAGGCGATGCTCGAACACATCGAGCGCACCCTGTATCCCGAGCGCGTACCGCAGCCCAAGGAGGTGCCGACGTTCGCAGAGTGGTTCAAGGGCAGGTTCTGGAGGGAATGGGTGATCGGTCGCCGCAACAAGCCCACCGAGGTCAAGAGCAAGGAGTTCATCTACGAGGGCCACCTCAAGCCCGCGTTCGGTAGGCTCCGGCTCGACGAGATCGGTCCCGGCGAGATTTCGGCGTTCCGCGCGTCGCTCGTGGAGAAGAAGCTCTCCGAGAAGCGCATCAACAACATTCTCGCGGTGCTGTCGAAGGCACTGAAGTACGCGGTCGACTGCGAGCTGATCGCGAAGTCGCCCAAGATCGGCCTGTACAAGGTCGAGCGCCCCGAGATCCAGCCGTGGGACTACGAGCAGTACGCTCGCATTCTCAAGGCGGCGAAGATCGAGGGCGCCGACTGGTACGCGGCCGTCTGTCTCGCCGGCGAGGCGGGACTGCGCAGCGGTGAAGTGAAAGCGCTGCGCTGGCGCGAGGACGTGGATCTGATCGCGAGAACGATCACCGTGAACCAACAGACCTGCTACGGCGAGACGACGACCCCGAAGGGCCGCACGCGGCGGACGATTCCGATGACCGAAACGCTCGAGAGGGCGCTTCGGGCTTTGGAAACGGTTCGCGAAGGCTTTGTCGTGCGAAACCTGGACGGCACGCAGAAGTCCGATGGCCAGGCGAACGCGGTGATCCTCCGGATCTGCCGCCGAGCCGGGCTACCGGAGAAGCGTTGGCACACGCTCCGACACACGTTTGGAACGCACGCGGCGCTGTTCGGCGTGAATCCGTGGCGCCTGCAGTCGTGGATGGGCCACAAACGGATCGACGAGACGATGATCTACGTCCACGTGGCGGAGAATCATCGGCGCGACATCCCGGAGCCGATCCTCGAAGCAGCCAAACCGGAGACGGATCCGGACCGCAGGGTCCTCGTCATGCTCGCGGCTCGTGGAGCAATTGCGCCACGAGGCGAGGTCGTCGCGATCGAGAAAGCCGCGCGCACGAACAAGATGTTGGGCGTTCGTGGCGCAAACGTGGCGCAAAACGCAGTACCTAGTGATCGATCCCGAAAGATCGTCGCTAGTTAGGTGGTGGAGATAAGGGGGATCGAACCCCTGACCTCGTGAATGCCATTCACGCGCTCTCCCAGCTGAGCTATATCCCCGTTACTGGAGCGGGTTGATACCGGCGGCGTTTGCGACTGTCAAGACGGTCAGGAGTCGCCGTCGGGGCGAGGCTTGGAGGGCACGTCGTCGGGGTGCATGTAATCGGCGAGATCGTCGGCGGTCGACTTGGACGAAGACGGCGGTTCGTCGAAGGTGATGCCGCCGCGGTGTGGGGTGTTGCGTGTGCCGCGGACCGTGGGGCGATCGAAATCCGCGTCGGGAGGAGGCGGCGCGACCGGGCGCCAGACGCGGTCGGCGGGGCGCTTCCTCGTCGGCGGCGCCCAGGTTTGCGCGGAAACCGTGCCGTCGGGCTCGGAGTCGTCACGCGAGCGGCGATCGAAGCGGTCCCGGCGCGGTGCGATCGCGGCGGATGCGCCGGCGTCGGCCGCGTCACCGTCGAGATCGTCCAGCCGTGCCAGCACGTCGCGCGCTTCGGGCAGCTCGGCGAGATCGATCTCGCCGCGACGGACCAGGTCCAGGACGATCTCGCCGAGCTCGGCGAGCGCGCCGTCGCGGCGACGGGACGCCAGCGCCTCGTCCAGTCGCTCGCGCCCTTCTCGAGCGCCGCGCTCGAGAACCTCGCGGGTCGTGCGCAGCAGCGTGCCGAGCGTGCCGCGTAGCTCGGGAGGGCGGAGACCACCGCCACGTCGTTGACGTGCCATGTGACGAGACTACCCCATTTGATCTACCGTGGCCTCGTGACGAGATGGGCCTCGCTCGCCGTGCTCGCCGTCGCTGTCGCCGTCGCGATCGCGGCGTGCCCGGCACCCGAGCCGCCGCCCGCGCCGATTCCGCCGGTGTCGACCGGAAAAGTTCGCGTGCGCGTGTTCACCGAGCCGTCGCCGGTCCGATCGGTCGGCAGCGTCGGCAAGATCGTGTTCGTCGCGACCGAAGACGCGATCGAGCGCTGGGACGACCAGGGCAACGTGCTCGCGATGACCTCCGACAACGGCTTGCCGGGCGAGCGCATCGTCGCGGTCGCCGCCGACGCCGAGCACAAGCGGTTGTGGATCCTCTCCGACGGCGGCTTCGGCACGTACGACACCGCGACGCAGGTCTACAGTGAGGTCACGCCGCCGCCGGCGGCGCTCGGCGTCGACTACGCCACGGTCGCGAAGGACGGCGTCGCGAGTGTCGCGCCGGCCGCCGACAACGGCGCGTGGCTCGGCACCGCGCACGGCCTCGTGTACGTCAGCGCGCGCGGCGGCTGGGCGCCGACCACGATCAAGGAGCCCGTGCACGCACTGCTGCGCGATCGCGCGGGCTGGCTGTGGATCGCGCAAAAGACCGGGCTGTACGCGCGCAAGCCGAGCGGCGACATCGTCAAGCTCGGCGCCGCACAAGGCGTCGAGATCGCCGAGCCGCGCATCCTCGTCGAAGCACCCGGCGATCGCACGCTCGTGATCGGCAGCGACGACCAAGGTCACGAGCGGATCGCGATCGGCCGCCAGACGATGTGGACGAGCTACCGCACGATGCCGGAGATCACCTGGGACGCGGCGACGCGTCGCGGCGGCGCGGTCGTCGTGCTCGGCGGCGGCCGCGTGTATCGACTCGCGCCGGCGGGCGAGGGCGGCGTGCGGCCGCTCGCGCGCGATGGCCTGCGCCTCGTGCCGCTGGCCGGCGGCACCACGAGCGAGTGGGCGATCGATCCGGTCGACGTCGTGCCGCCGCCCGGCGCGACCGCGCTCGGCGCCGAGGACGAGGAGCTGCTCATCGGCACGCGCGATCTCGGCACCGCGCGTTATCACGACGGCGACGCGAGCCCGCACGACTGGTTGCGCCGCAAGCAGATGTTCGAATCGGCGACCACGCTCGCGGTCGCGTGCGCGCGTGCCGACGATTGCTGGATCGCGACCGGCGCGCCGCAGGCGTGGCACTGGACCGGCGAGCGCTTCGTCGCCGGCGGGCCCGAGCAGCTCGTGCTCGCGGTCGCGCGCGATCCGGCGGGCGCGATCTACGCGATCCACCGCGCGGCGGTCGAGAAGGAGCTGCACGTGTCGCGCATCGACGGCACGACGTGGACGCCGGTGCCGAAGCTCGCGATCGAGACGCCCGGTGATGCACCCGACATCAGCTTCGCGAAGTTCGCCGCGCCGGGCCAGCTCTGGGTCGGCTTGCGCTACCGCGATGGCAACGAGCAGCACGCGTTCGGCATCGCGATCGTCGAGCCCGCGACTGGCAAGGTGACTTATCACCGCAACGAGATCGGCCCGCCCGACAAGAAAGGCCCGCGCATGTTGCCGGTGCCGGTCGGCGTCGTCGACGGCGACGTGCGCGGTGACACCGCGTGGTTCGCGACGAACGAAGGCGTCGCGCGGCTCGTCGGCGATCGCGTCAAGCTGTGGACCGAGGCCGATGGCTTGCGCAGCGAGCTCGCACGCTCGGTCACGATCACCGAGAACGGCGGCGTGGTCGTCGCGACCGGCGCCGGCGCCGGGATCTGGGATGGCAAGACCTGGTCGTTTCCGGCCGCGCTGCGCTTCGACATCAACGACATCGTCGCGACGAAGAACGGCCAGGTCTGGATGGCGACCGAGCGCGGCATCGCCGCGTGGGACGGCCAGAAGGTGCGCCGCATCGACGCCCGACGCGGGCTCGCCGAGAATCAGGTGCTCGACGTCGCGGCCGATCAGTTCGACCGCGTGTGGGCGCGCGGTCCGGGCAGCCTGACGATGATCTCT
This sequence comes from Kofleriaceae bacterium, assembly GCA_035500135.1. Taxonomy (GTDB): domain Bacteria; phylum Myxococcota_A; class Polyangia; order Haliangiales; family Haliangiaceae; genus JABFXX01. The sequence continues at coordinate 30,029 of DATJXL010000082.1, read as the reverse complement.
CAGTAGCTGACGGTCTGCATGCTCGCAGGCCGCGTGCGGTAATTCGCGTTGATGTAGTCCATCAGATCGAGCAGGTTGGTCTCCATCTGCGCGGGTCCGCCGAGCGGCGAGTCCATGTAGAACGTGCCTTCCTCGCAGCCGTCGCCCGGGCGGCAGCGGCCGTCGGGGAAGACCATGATGAACTTCTGGATGCGCGTCGCGAGCGGCTCGGTCGCGACCATGTGATCGGCGATCACCGCCGACAGCGAGACCAGGTCGCTCGGCTGCTGGCCGTAGCCGTGCAGCACGTAGACGACCGGATACGTCCTGCTCGCGTTCGCCGGATCGTTGTAGCCGGGCGGTAGATACAGCGAGAACGGGTTCATGCGCCCGGTGTGCGGTGACGTGAACATCTCGTTCGGCAGCGTCTGACCGCTATCGTACGAATCGTCGCGATCGCCGTCGGGCAAGCGCTCGTCGATGTACTTGAACGCGGTCTCGATGCGATAGATGATCTCGTTTGCGGTGCCGACGTGGCGGCCGTCGCCGTTGTTGATCTCCTCGGCGCTCGCGTCGGGATCGCCGTAGCGCAGATAGGCATTCTTCGGGATCTGATTCCAATCGATCTCGGTGAAGTCGTAAGTGTCTTCGTTGTCGCCGGGCACGATGCCGCCGAAGCCGTCGTAGACGCCGAACGGCAGCTCGCCGGTCGCCATCGCTTGGCCGACGCCGGCGTTCGCCGACACCGACGCCTGGAAGAAGTCGCGGATGCCGGCGTCGAACCACATCGAGAAGTGCGCGCGCTGATCGGGCGTGAGCGTCGCGAGCAGCTGCTGGACGTCGCTGCCGTACCAGCGCTGCACGTTCGGCGACAGGTCCCACTTGCCGTTGCCTTCGCCGTAGTCGTAGCAACCGGCGACGCCGTTCGGCGGCGTGTCGCCGGCCTGGCACGTGCCGGCGATGCCGTCGAGGCCGACGTCCATGAACGGCTCGCCCGGGTCGTAGTTGCCGTTGCCCTCGGTGCCGAGCGGGTTGCGCAGATAATGATAATCGTCGCCGTCCGGATCCGGGTTCGTGACCGGGTCGTAGCCGGGCTCGTCCTGGTCGGCGAGCCCATCGCTTCCGACATCGGACCACGGCTCGTAGGCCTGCGTGATCACCGGCTCGCCCGAGTCGCGCATGCCGTTGCCGTTGAGATCGACCGCGAGCAGGACCTGCGGCGGATCGGTCTGCGGCAGCGTCGGATCGAACACGCCGAGGCCGAGCGTCGCGCTGTCGCCGCCGTCGCAGTATTCGATCACCGGCTTGCTGCCATCGGGGTTGAAGTTCGCGTCGTAGAAGTTCTGCAGCACGACCGGAGACCCGCATTGCATCGGGCTGGTCTCGGCGAACGTCGAGAACAGCACGCCGGGCGGCGCGTACGGGTTGGCCGGGTTGTACGCCGCCGGATTCGACAGCGCGCGCGACAGATCGCGCGCGGCCTGCAGGTAGAAGCTGCGATCCGACGTCAGGCCCGTGCCCATGCCGGCCTGGTAGATCATGTGCTCGTAGTCGGAGGCGACCTCGAACTGCTCGGGCTTCGTCGACACGTTCGGGCACAGCTGGCCGAGCTTGCCGCTCGCCGCGGTGCAGAAGCCGCCGAACAGGAACGTCTGCACCATGTGCATCGTGTAGACGATCGACGGGCCGGGCTCGCCGCCGAGATCGGCCGAGATGTCGAAGCGATCGGGGTGGCGCAGGCCGATCGACATCGCCGCGTTGCCGCCCATCGACACGCCGATGATCGCGTTGAAGTTGAACATCTCGGTCGACGGCTGGCCGGCATCGGCCGACGCGACGACCTGATAGGTCGTCAGCTCGAGCGCGCGGAAGCTCGCGAGCGACGCGTAGGCGTCCTTGTCGTCGAGCTCGCGGTTCGATACCGCGGGGAAGTACGGCTTGCCGCCGGCGCGCTGGGCGACGATGCGCACGGCGCCGTTCGTCGCGCCCTTCGGCAGGCGCGCGGCCTTGTAGGGCACGGTCAGCGTGAACGCGCGATCCGACCACGTGCCCTCGTCGCCGAAGCTGATCGCGGGGCCGAGCGCGACGAAGCCATCGGGCACGATGTCGGACGCGCACGCGATCGTGACCGCGTTCATCGGCACGGTCGTGTCGCCGTCGGCCGCGATCGCCGCGCCGTTCAGATCGTCGCCGCCCTTCGCGGTGACCGAGCTGTTCGCGGTCAGCGTGCCTTGGGTGCCGCCCGTACACTTGATCGTGGTCGTGTGGTCGTCGCCGCATGCCGCGGCGAGGATCGCGATCGCCAAAAGGCCCCTCATGTGCGCGCAGCGTACACACAGGCAGCCGAAACTCCACTGGAATCGGATCGCGGCCAGAAATTGGCCCGCCTCGGGGCCGATCCGTAACGTCACCTATTAGATGAAGGCGAAGGCCCTGGCCGACATGCACGTGCCGCCGGCGTTGCGGCGGTGGGCATTGCGCCTCGGGCTCGCCGTCGTCGTCGCGCTCGCGCTCGGCAACCTGCCGGGCGGGCTGCTGCGGCGCGATCCGCGCGCGATCAAGCTCGAGCAGCAGCTCGCCGAGCAGCGCGCCGAAGCGAGCGCGCTCGACGACGACAACGCGCGGCTCGTGCGCGAGATCGACGCGCTGCGCACGAGCGTGAGCGCGATCGAGGACCGCGCGCGCGCCGACCTCGGCATGGTCTATCCCGGCGAGCTCGTGCTCGACGTGGAGGCGGCCAAGTGACGTCACGCACGTGGCGACGCACGCTGCGCCGCGCCGCGAAGGTCTCGGTCGGCGCGTGCGCGGGCGGGCTCGCGTGCATCGTGGTTGCGGTCGGCGGCGTCGATGGCGCGTCGCTGCTCGGCGCGCCGCACATCCCGCTCGCGCAGGCGATGGTCGCGGCCGGCGCGCTCGCGCTCGTCGCGGCGGCGGTGATCCGGCGCGCGCAGTACGTGCCGCCGTCGGCGCGCGCGCAGCGGGTGTCGCTGTGGCTCGCGGCCGCGACCGATCTCGCGGATCTCGAGCTCGCGCTCGCGCTCGTCGCGGGCTGTCACGTCGCGATCGCGACGACCGACGGCCTGCGCTCGCCGGCGTATCCGCTGCTGTACGGGCTGGTCGCGGCGGCCGCGACCGTGCTCGCGCGGCCGGGCGCGCTCGCGACGCTCGGCGCGGCGCTGTTCCTCGAGGCCGCGCTGCTCGTGCGCACCGGCATCACCGAAGGCGCGGTGATCGCGGCCGTGCTCCACGTGGTGTTTCTCGCCGGCGCGGCCGCGTCGCACGCCGTGCTCCTGCGCGGGCTCGCGAGCCGCTATCGCCGCCGCCGCGCGAAGCGGCTCGACGAGGAGCTCCTGTCGCTCCGCGATGCCGCGCGCGACTATCGTCTGATCGCGGCCGCGCTCGGCCCGGGCAGCCGTGCGCCGCGCCCGCGCGACGAAGAAGAGCGGCTGCTCGCGATCGGTGGCGTCGGCATGATCGGCGACGCGCTCGCGTGGGTGCTCGGCATGCTCAAGCGCGCGCTCGCGGCGCGCACGGTCGCGCTCGTGTGGGTCGAAGACGATCCCGAGCGCGTGAAGCTCAAGGAGATCGTCAGCGACGCCGACGACATCACCGAGCAGACGCGGCTCGCGAACGCCGGCGTGCTCGGCGCCGTGCTGCGCGATCGCCAGCCGCTGCTCGTGTCGGCGACCAAGCCCGGCCAGCTGCCGTACTACGAGGGCGGCCGCGCCGGCGTCGCGCTGGTCGCGGTGCCGATCATCGATCCCGGCGGCCTGGCCGAGCCAGGTCGCCTCCGCTCCGGGGGCGGTCACCTGCGCGGGATCGTCGCCGCCGATCGCGACGCCGCGTTCTCCGAAGCCGACCGCGACCTGCTCGCCGATGCGTGCGGCCAGATCCTGCGCGCGGTGCAAGCCGAGCAGGTGTTCCGCGCCGTCGAGCGCGCGAAGTACGAGCACGAGCGGTTCTACCAGGCCACCGCGATGCTCGGCCGCGCGCTCACGCCCGAGCAGGTGATGGAGACCGCGTTCGACGCGTGCGCGGCGATCGCGCCGTTCGACGTCGGTGCGATCGCGCTCTACGACAAGCACCGCGCACGCCACAAGGTCCACGCCGTGCGGATCGCGCCGACCGGCGAGGGCCTCGTCGATCCGAAGCAGCTCGCCGACCTCGAGTTCCGCGACAACGCCGGGCTCGCGTCGATGGTGGTCAAGAACCGCCATTACCTGCCGGCCGGTGGCGAGACGCGCGAGGGCGTCAGCGCGCCGCTGTTCACCCGCAAGGTCAAGCTCGACGACGCGAAGTCGCTGCTCGTGTTGCCGATGCTCTCGGCCGACGAGGCGATCGGCACGCTCACGCTCGTCGCCCGCGCCGAGAAGCGGTTCTCGAGCGACGTCCGCGACATGCTCACCGTGATCGCGAATCAGGTCGCGGTCTCGCTCCAGAACGGCCTCTTGTATCGCCGCATGGAGACGATGGCGACCACCGACGGGCTCACCGGCCTCACGAACCACCGCAGCTTCCAGGAGCGGTTCGAGGATCTCCTGCAGCGCGCGCAGCGCCACAACCACCGCGTCGCGCTGCTCCTGTGCGACGTCGATCACTTCAAGAAGGTCAACGACACCTACGGCCACCCGATCGGCGACGAGGTGCTACGGCGCGTCGCCCGCGTGCTGCAGGAAGTGCCGCGCAAGATCGACATCCCGGCGCGCTACGGCGGCGAGGAGTTCGCGGTCGTGCTCGACAACGTCGACGTCGCGCAGGCCAAGGCGGTCGCCGAGCGCATCCGCATCGAGATCTCGAAGGTCGTGGTCGAGACCGAAAAAGGTTCGCTCTCCGTCACCGAATCGATCGGTGTCGCGGCGTTCCCCGACGACGGCCGCGATCGCGCGACCCTCGTCGAACGAGCCGACCTGGCGCTCTACCACGCGAAACACACCGGTCGAAACCGGGTGGTGACGTGGGCAGAGGCTCAGGCCGCCAAGAGCAAGAAAGCTAGTTGAGCGGAGACCGGCTTACTTGTGGCCGTTGACCCACTCGGCCGCCTCTTCGACCTGGTGCTTGGCGGCTTCGATCGCGTCCTTCGCCTTCTGACCGTGACCGCCTTCGTCCTTCCAAACACCCTCGTTCGCCTTCTGCGACGCCGAGATCTCGTCCCACGCCGTGTTCAGGGCGTTGCGCGCCTTCTCCAGGTGCGGATGGCCACGGAGCGGGCCGGCCGCGAGGAAGCCAGCGGGGGCGGCGATGAGCGCGGTCAGCAGGACAATACGAAGCTTCGACATGTTCTCTCCTTAAGGTGGGTACAGCTTGGGGGCCTTCGTGCAGCACACGTGCCGCTGCAGCGACTTGGTTGCGGCCACTTCTAACATGAACACCCGGGGCACATGGCCACGCCGGGGCATCTCGGCGCGAGTACAATAGAGGCAGTGCCGTTGGGTCCAGCCGAGGTCGGATCGACCGCGAACAGCTACGAGATCATCGCCAAGCTGGCGACCGGCGGCATGGCCGAGATCTTTTTGGCGCGCAGCGCCAGCGCGGCTGGGGTCGAACGCTACGTCGTCTTGAAGCGCGTGCTGCGCCATCGCGCCGACGACGCCGCGTTCGTGCGGATGTTCCTCGACGAGGCGCGGCTCGCCGCGCAGCTCCAGCACCCGAACATCGCGCAGGTGTACGACGTCGGTAAGCTCGGCGACTCCTACTTTTTCACGATGGAGTACGTGCACGGCGAGACGGTGCGCGCGCTCTTGCAGCGCTCGCACGGCCTGCGCCGGCAGATCCCGCTCGGCGCGGTGCTCGCGATCATCGCCGGCGCCGCGAGCGGGCTGCATCACGCGCACGAGCGCAAGGGCCTCGATGGCAGGCCGCTCGGCATCGTCCACCGCGACATCTCGCCGTCGAACCTGATGATCAGCTTCGAAGGCCACGTGAAGGTCGTCGATTTCGGCGTCGCGAAGGCAGCGCATCGCTCGACCGAGACCGCGTCGGGCACGGTGAAGGGCAAGATCAGCTACCTCTCGCCCGAGCAGGCGCGCGGCGGCAACGTCGATCGACGCAGCGATCTGTTCTCGCTCGGCATCGTGAGTTGGGAGCTGCTCACGCTCGAGCGCATGTACCGGCGCTCGAGCGACTTCGAGAACATGGTCGCGATCGTCAACGAGGCGGCGGCGCCGCCGTCGTCGGTGCGCAGCGAGATCCCGCCCGAGCTCGACGGGCTCGTGTTGCGCATGCTCGACAAGGATCCGGCGCAGCGATTCCAGACTGCCGACGAGCTGCACGACGCGATCGAGCAGGTCGCGGTGCGAATCGGCACGTCGCTGTCGTCGTCGAGCCTCGGGCGTTACTTGCGCGAGCTGTTCGGCGAACGGCCCGAGCCGTGGGTCGAGATGCGCAGCCAGGACACGCACGGCGCGCAAGTGACGGTCACGAGCGAGCCGCTGTCGCCGTCCGCGATCGCGAGCGTTTCGAGCGGTGATGTCGATCTCCAGCTCGGCGGCGTGCCCGATCTGAGCGCGCCGAAGTACGGCGATTCGAGCGGCCATCGTCTTCCGAGCGAGGGCGTCGCGACGCAGCCGCGGCCGCGTGTCGATCCCCGGGAGGCCGTGACCGCGCGCGAACGCCCGGCGCAATCGCGCCCGCCCGAGACGCGACCGGGCGTCGCGGGGCCGCTGCCGCCGGCGAGCTTGGCGTTGACCGTCCCGATCGTGCACCCGCGCGTCGATCGATCGTGGTCGCACCCGGCGGTGACGCCGCAGCAGCCGGAGCCGCCGCCGCCCGTACGGCGCGGCGTGCCGCGGATCGTGTACATCATCGGCCCCGCGCTCGTGATCGCGATCATCATCGCGATCACGATGAGCGGCGGCTCGCTGCCGAGCTCGAGCTCGAGCGACGATCACGCCGCCCAAACACCGCAGGTCGCCTCCGACGAGCCCGTTCACGTGAAAGCGCCGGAGCCCGTCGCCGTCCCGGCCGCCGCGCCGGCCGATGCGACGGCAGCGGCGGTCGCGGCCGATGCCGCGGTCGCTGCCGTCGCGCCGACGCCGACACCGCCGACGCCACCCGTGCACGTGACGACTCCGCCGACCCCGCCGGCTCCGCCGGTGCGTTCGCGCGGTCCACATCCGCTGTCGCCCGAGGAGGAGCTGCAGAAGCAGTTCCGCGCCGAGCACTACGACGATGTCGTGCAGGCCTGTGCGGCGATGCCCTCGTTCGTCGCGCAGGATCCGGTCGCGTGCACGATGTCGGCGTGCAAGGTGCACGACTCCGCGCACGCGATGAAGTGGATCAAGTCGACCGGCGCCAAGCGCGTGGCGGTCTCGACGAGCTGCGCGCAGTCCGGCACGAGCCTCGAACCGGCGAAGCAGCCGGTCACACCGCCGCCGCCGCCGCCGCCGCCGCCGCCGCATGACACCAAGCCGCCGCAGCACGACACCAAGCGCGACTGCGCGGCGAACCCGCTCGACTGCCAGCACTGACCTCAGGGCCCGGCGATCGCTGTGGGCGAGATGACGCCACCAGGCACGGACACGCCCCAGAGCAGCACGAAGCCGACTCCGCCACCGCCGCCGGCGCCGCCGCAGGCTTCGACCGGATTCGTCGACGAGGCACCGTCGATCATCGTGCCCGCGCCACCGACCATGCCGGCCTCGCTGCAGGACGACGCGGCGCCGCCCATCGCCGGCACCGCATCGGGTTGCCCGTCCTGACCGGGGCTGCCGGTTCCGGCGAACGGCGCGCCGCCGCCGCCACCGCCGCCGTTCGCGGCGACCACGCCACCGAGCGCGATGCTCGCCGCGTCGAACCCGATGAAGCCGCCCGCACCACCGCCGCCGCCGCCGCACGACGTGTCGTTCGGCGCGCCGCCACCACCCGCGCCGCCCGCGTTGATCACGCCGCTGACGTGGATCGAGTCGAGCGCGGTGAGCTGGATCGCGCCTCCGCCCGCGCCGCCGGCGGAGAACGCGTTCGGATCGGCCGCGCCCGGGCCGGCCAGGCCGCTCGGTGCGCCGGAGCAGCCTCCGAACACGGTCGTCGGCGTCGCGAGCGCCGACCCGCCGGCGCCGCCGAGTGCGGAGGGAGGGTTGTCACCCGTGCCGCCGGAACCGCCGGCGCCACCGAAGCCGCCGCCGCCGCCGCCGCCGGAGCCGGCGGTCGCCACGCCCGTCTGGCCTTGCCTCGCGCCCGTGCAGAACGGGCCCGGATCGGATCCGGCGCCCGACTGCGTCGTGGTGCTGCTGACGTCGATCGTGCCGTCGATCTCGATCGTGCTCCACGACGCGACGATCAATGGCCGCGTGCCGACCACGCGCAGCGAGCCGGTCGAGCCCACCGTGAACGACGCGATCGAGATGAGGTAGGCCTCGACGCTGCTGCTGCTTTGCACGAGCACGGCGCCGGAGGGTGGTGCGGACGGCACCGTCGACGCGTCGAGCGACATCACCAGGCCGGTATCGGTCGAGAGCTGCCAGCTGCCCGTGACGTCGAGCGGGCCGTTCGGAGCGGGGATCGCGCACGGCGAGAAATGGTGCGCATGCCAGCTCCCGCAGATCGCGCTCGGGGCATCGATCAGCGCGCTGCCGCCGCCGTCGCCGCCGCCGCCGCCGTCGCCGAGCGCCGGCGTGTCGAGCCCGAGCAGCTGGCGGCAGCCACCCAGCGCGCTCACCACGACGATCGCGAACGCGAGCCTCACTCGGTCCATCGTAACAGCGGGGCGCCGGCCCCACACGTTCATCGTAACAGAGGTTGCACGTCGCCCCGAGTCGCGTGACGATCGCCGAATGCACCGCTTCGCGCTGGTTCTAGTCGTCGTGGCGGCCTCGCCCGCGTTCGCCGATGACGCGAAACAGCAAGCCGCGCAGCTGTTCGAGGAAGGTCGTCAGCTCGACAAGGATGGCAAGTACGCGGAGGCGTGCGACAAGCTCGCGCAGAGCTTCGCGCTCGATGCTGCGCCCGGCACCGAGCTCAACCTCGGCGACTGCCACGAGCACCTCGGGCACCTCGCGGAGGCATGGCATCGCTTCGATCACGCGGCCGTGCAGTTCGAGGCCGCGAAGGACGATCGCGCGAAGTACGCGCGCGAGCGGCGCGACGCGCTCGAGCCCAAGCTCGGGGTCGTCGTCGTCAAGCATCCCGATCCGAGCGCGGCCGTGACGATCGCCGGCCGCGCCGAGCCGACCACTGCGGCCGAGATCCGCGAGCACGTCGATCCGGGCTCGATCGAGATTCGCGTCGGCACCGAGACCAAGCGCGTCGACGTCGGTGCGGGTGCGACCGTTCGGGTCGATGTCGCGCCGGTCGTCGCGACGCCGACGGGCGGCGGCGTCGTCGGCACCACGCCGGTCGCCGGCGACACGTCGCCCGGGCCGCGCAGTCGCACGCGCGTGTGGCTCGCCGTCGGCGCGTGGGGGCTCGGCGCGGTCTGGCTCGGAGGGTCGTTCGTGATCGGCTCCGACGCGAACAACGATTACAAGCGCGCGACCGAGGGGCCGATACCCGAGTGCACGTCGCAGAGCGGCAAGCTCGTGTGCACGAGCGACGGCTACAACACGGTGAATCATTCGATCTCGCTCGCAAACGAGGCGACCGGGTTCGCGATCGTTGGCATCGTGCTCGGCGCCGCCGGCACGTACTTGTTCCTGACGGCGCCGCGCGAGCACTTGACCGTCGCGCCCACCGCCACCGCGAGCTCGGCCGGAGTGATCCTCTCGGGTTCCTTCTGACCCGGACTGGTTGACAGCGCACGCTGGCAATCGGACTGTCGCGACGTGGCCGTCAAGAATTACGTCTTGGATACGAACGTGCTGCTGCACGACGCGCGCGCGATGTACGCGTTCGCGGACAACCAGGTCGTGATCCCGATCTACGTGATCGAGGAGATCGACACGTTCAAGAAGGATCAGTCCGAGCTCGGCCGCAACGCGCGCCAGGTCGCGCGGCTGCTCGACGAGCACCGCAGCGAGGGCGGGCTCTCGCACCCGCAGCCGCTCGGCAACGGCGGCACGGTGCGCGTCGCGCTGTCGAAGAATCCGCCGAAGAACCCGAGCTACGACTCGCGGTCGATGGATCAGCGCATCCTCGAGATCGCGCTCGAGGTCCGCGACGCCGATCCGAAGGTCCCGACGATCCTCGTCACGAAGGACGTCAACATGCGCGTGCGCGGCGACGCGCTCGGCCTGCAGACGGCGGACTTCGAGCCCGAGCGGATCTCGATCGACGAGCTGTATCCGGGCAATCGCGAGCTGCTCGTGCCGCCCGGCACGATCGACGAGTTCTTCTCCCACGGCTCGGTCGTGGTCGACGCGCCCGGCGTCCACGCCAACGAGTTCCTCACGCTCAAGGACGACGCGGGCAAGTCGGCGCTGACGCGCTGGCACAAGGATGCCGGCAAGGCGATGCCGGTGAAGAAGCTCGACCGTGCCGGCGTGTGGGGGATTCGCCCGCGCAACCGCGAGCAGCATTTCGGCCTCGACCTCCTGCTCGACGACTCGATCAAGCTGGTCACGCTGGTCGGCAAGGCCGGCACGGGCAAGACGCTGCTCGCGATCGCGGCCGGCCTCCAGAAGGTCACCGAGGAGCAGGTGTTCGCGAAGCTGCTCGTGTCGCGGCCGATCTTCCCGCTCGGGCGCGACATCGGCTATCTCCCCGGCGACATCGAGGAGAAGCTGAACCCGTGGATGCAGCCGATCTACGACAACCTCGAGCTGCTCCTCGGCCTCAACAAGACCGACAAGAAGGACGGCCGCAGCTACGCCGAGCTCGTCGACCTCGGCTTCGTCGAGATCGAGCCGCTGACGTACATCCGCGGCCGCTCGCTGCCCAACGTGTACATGATCGTCGACGAGGCGCAGAACCTCACGCCGCACGAGGTCAAGACGATCATCACGCGCGCGGGCGAAGGCACGAAGATCATCCTGACCGGCGACCCGTATCAGATCGACCATCCGTACCTCGACTCGTCGAACAACGGGCTCACCACCGTCGCCGAGCGCTTCAAGCAGGAGGCGATCGCGGGCCACGTGATCCTCACGAAAGGCGAGCGGTCGCCGCTGGCGGAGCTGGCGACGCAGATCCTGTGAAGCTCGCGCTCGCGATTTTGCTCGCGGCCTCGGTGGCGCATGCCGAGCCGGGCTGGGATCTGAAGGTCCCCGAACGCGTCGAGCTCGTCGCGGGCGAGGCCGGCACGCTGCCGATCGCGATCTCGGTCGATCGCGGGCTCGCGATCTCGAAGGATGCCGGGCTCGTCCTCGACCTCGCGCCCGAGGGCGCGGTCGAGGTCCGGCGCAAGCGCCTCGGCCGCGCCGACGCGGTCGACCCCGACGCCGACTCGCCGCGCTTTGCCGTCGCGCTGCGCGCCGACGCCGCCGGCGATTTCCGGGTGCGAATGCACCTGAGGTTCTGGCTGTGCGGGCAGAAGAGCTGCCGGCCGATCGACGCCCGCCGGACCGTGGCGGTGGCGGTCGCCGCCGCCGCGGCGCCTCCCGCCCCAGCACCGACACCGTAGCTGGGCGTGGTGATAACGTAGGAGATCGGATGGAAAACGGGCGGCGCTACCAGCTCCGTCAGGACGGCAAGGAGATCGACGTCGTCGGCTCCCCGTTCGTCATCGGGCGCGAAGCAGACTGCGAGCTCGTCGTCGACGACGCGCTGGTGTCGCGCCGCCACGCCCGGCTCGTGCACACCGACGAGGGCCTCGTCGTCGAGGATCTCGGCAGCCGCAACGGCGTGTACGTCAACCAGGCGCGCATCAAGGCGCCGACGCTGCTCGCGCACGGCGACGTGATCGGCTTCGGGCTGAAGTCGTTCGAGGTGATCGACACCGAGTTCGCGCCGCGCCGCAAAGGCCCGACCCTGCCGATGCCGTTCCGCGAGTCCGACGTCGACGGCCCGCCGCCGGTCACGGTGACGCCGATGCTCGGCGTGCTCACCGAGCGCGAGCGCGAGGTGTTCGAGCTGATCGTGCTCGGCTACACCCAGCGCGAGATCGCCGAGCAGCTGCACCTGAGCGTGAAGACCGTCGAGACCCACCGCGCGCATGTCGCCGAAAAGCTGCGCTGCCGCACGCGCGCCGAGCTCGTCGCATACGCGATCACCGCGGGCATCCTGGCCAAGCCCGGGCGCTGACCCGATACCTACACGGTGGGATAAGCGCATCGGGGAAACCCCTCAGCAAAAATCAGGCTGGCGCCCGATTGTCGGGTCCCATACGGATCCGCGAGAAAAGAACCATGGGGTTCTCTTCCATCGAAGCAGGCGGAGTCGAGCCGCCTCGGATGCTCGGCCGCTACGAGCTGATCGGCACTCTTGGCACCGGCGGCATGGCCACGGTCTACCTCGCGCGCACGGCGGGCGAGGCGGGCTTCCAGCGCATGTTCGCGGTGAAGATCCTGCACCCGCACCTCGCGAAGGAGGCGGGCTTCATCTCGATGCTGCTCGACGAGGCGCGCATCGCGGCGCGCCTGCACCACCCCAACGTCGTGCCGATCGTCGACCTCGGTTCGGAGGCCGGCGCGCACTACGTCGCGATGGAGTACATTGAAGGCTGCTCGCTGTCGGCGCTGCTCAAGAAGAAGCGCGAAGAGCGGCCGGCGCGCTTCCTCGTGCCGCTCATGCTCGACGCGCTGGCCGGCCTCGACGCCGCGCACTCGCTCGTGGACGACGACGGCCTGCCGATGAACCTCGTGCATCGCGACGTGTCGCCGCAGAACATCCTGATCGGCGTCGATGGCTCGGGGCGCATCACCGACTTCGGCATCGCGCGCGCCGAGGCGCGCATCAGCGCGACGCGTCCGGGCCAGCTCAAGGGCAAGTACGCGTACATGTCTCCCGAGCAGATCCGCAGCAAGACGATCGATCGCCGCTCCGACGTGTTCTCGGCCGGCGCCGTGCTGTGGTCGATGCTGACCGGTCGCAAGCTGTTCCAGGGCGAGCACGACGCCGCGACGATGAGCAACATCCTCGAGCTGCCGGTGCCGCCGCCGAGCGCGATCGGGCTCAAGCCGCCGGCCGCGTTCGATCAGGTGTGCATGCGCGCGCTCGCGCGCGACCCGAACGTGCGGTTCCAGACCGCGGCCGACATGGAGGACGCGCTACGCAAGGCCGCGACGGCGTGCGGCGAGCTCGCGTCGCGGCGCGAGGTCAGCCAGTGGGTGGGCGAGGCATTCCGCGAGGAGATCGCGGAGCGCCGCGAAGCGATCCGCGGTGCGCTGTCCGGCGGCAGCGACCGCAGGCCGGCGCGCCTGCCGGGCGCGCGCCCCACGCTCGACCTCGGCGCGTTCACGCCGTCGGGCGTGAGCATGGAGATGGCGGCGACGCCGCTGCCGATCGCGTCGCCGACCGCGTCGGTGAGCCTCGACACCGCGGCGACGATCCCGCAGGTCTCGATGCGCCCGCCGTACGAGACGCAGACGCCCGCGGCGCCGCTGCCGGTCGTGCAGAGGCCGAGCCGCGCGCCGTGGATCGCGCTCGCGGTCGCGCTGCCGGTGCTCGGCGGCGGCGGCTTCGTCGCTTGGCGCGCGACGCAGGGCAAGACCGCGGCGCCGGCGCCGGCGATCACGCAGCCCGCGCCGATGGCGGCCGTGCCGCCGCCCGCGCCGACGCCCGCCGCGCCGGCCAAGGTCGACGTCGCGATCGATTCGGATGCGCCGGGCGCGCGCGTCGTGTTCCGCCGCCGCATCGCGGGCGCGCCGATGTCGACGAACATCACGCCCAGCGACATCGTCGAGCTCGTCGAGGTCTCGGCGCCCGGCTTCAAGACCGAGCGCTACTGGCTGACGTTCGACCGCGCGACGCACCTGCACGCGCACCTCGCGAAGGGCAACGGCATCGAGGAAGCGAGCGAAGAGCAGACGCTCATCGCGCTCGGCGAGACGTCGACGGTCGAGGACACCAAGCCGGCCGCGGCCGCGCCGGCAGCGCACGTGGTCGAGAAGACCGTCGCGGTGGCATCGGCGCAGCCGGCGGCGTCGGCTCCGGCGACGCCCGCCGCGTCGTCGGCGAGCGCGTCGACCTCGCCGGCGCCTCCGCGCCGCAGGATCGGCCGCGCGGCCGCCGACGACACGACCGTCGCGACCGAGCGCGTCGAGCAACGCACGCGCTCAGCGCCGGAGACCCCGGCGCTGGCGAGCGCGTCGACGTCGGCCCCGGCGGCGCCCGAGCCGCCGCCGCCCGCGGTCGCGGCGCCGCTTCCCGCGCCGGTCGCGCCGCCCGTACAGCCGGCGGTCCAGCCCGCCCCGGTTCCGGCTCCTGCTCGGACGGTCGCGCCGCACGTCGTCAATCCGGCGGCGTTCCGGGCGCTGATCGCCACGAGCACGCAGATCGCGCCGTCTGAGGTCGTGCAGTCTCAGATGATGCGTGACGAGAAGAAGAGGGCCGGCGCCGTGGTGAAGGTGTGCATCGGCACCGCGGGCGAAGTGACGGCAGCATCCATCGTGAAATCGTCGGGATACAGCAGCTACGACCAGGAGCTGGTCAGCGGCATCCGCGCGTGGCGGTTTCGCGCGTACATGGAGGGCGGCCAGGCCGTGCCGGCGTGCAGCGCAGTCGTGTTCTCGTTCGCGCTCAAGTGAAGTAGATCCGGGCGGCCGCTGGCGCGTTGTAAGCGGGCATGATCGTCCGCCAACGCGTCGTCACGTACGGAATCTCCACCATCGCCGCCGGAACCGTCGCGCTCGCCTTGTGGCTGCGCCCGTGGGCGGGCGGCAGCATCGTCGACGTGCCGACCGTGAGCCCGACGCCGGTCGACACCGCGAACCACCAGGTCGACGTCGTGTTCGCGGTCGACACTACCGGCTCGATGGGCGGCTTGCTCGAAGGTGCGAAGCGCACCGTGTGGTCGATCGCGACGCACGTGAAGGATGTCGACCCGCAGGCCGACCTTCACGTCGGCCTCGTCGCGTATCGCGACCTCGGCGACGACTACGTCACGAAGGATTTCGCGCTCAGCGGCGACATGGACGCCGTGTTCGCCGAGCTGTCGGCGTATCAAGCGGCCGGCGGCGGCGACACGCCCGAGGATGTCGATGCCGCGCTCTACGATGCCGTGCACAAGATGCAATGGCGCGACGGGGCGAAGAAGCTGATCTTCCTCGTCGGCGATGCACCGCCCGCGAGCCGCGGCGACGTGCCGAAGTTCGACGTCAGCGCGCGCGCAGCGGCGGCCCGGCAGATCACGCTCAACACGATCCGCTGCGGCGACGCGACCGATACCGCGCAGGCGTGGCAGCAGATCGCGTCGCTCGGCAAGGGCGAGTTCTCGACGATCGAAGAGAACGGCGGCGTGCAGCAGGTCGCGACGCCGTACGACGAGAAGATGGCGGAGCTGTCGGGTCGGATCGACTCGACGACGGTGATCTACGGCGAGCACGCGACGCGCGCGCGCTACGCGGCGAAGATGGCGGCCGCGGCGCCCGCGCCGGCCACGACCAAGGCCGACCGCGCATCGTGGTACGCGAAGGCGCCGGCGAAGAAGGGCCGCGACGACGCCGACATGGTCGCGGGCTACGAGAGCGGTGATGTCGATCTCGGCAAGCTCGACACCGACAAGCTGCCCGAGGACATGCGCGGCAAGTCGAAGGACGAGATCAAGGCCGAGCTCGACCGCCGCGTCGCCGACCGCAAGGCAGCGCAGGTCGAGCTGCAGAAGCTCGCCAAGGAGCGCGACGCGTACCTGAAGGCTCACACCGGCGCGTCGGCGGGTTCGGGCTCGTTCGACACCGCGGTCGAGGCCACGGTCGAGCACGAGCTGTAGTAGGCCTCGGACGCGGCCCGAAGCCCGAAGCCCGAGGCCCGGAGCCCGATCTGTGCTATGTCGCCGCGATGGAGTTCCACCAGCTCGGCCTGATCCCGCCGATCGCGCAGGCGGTCGCGGCCGAGGGCTACGTCGCGCCGACGCCGATCCAGGCGCGCGCGATCCCGCACGTCCTCGCCGGCCGCGACCTGCTCGGCCTCGCACAGACCGGCACCGGCAAGACCGCCGCGTTCGCGCTGCCGATCCTGCAGCGGCTTTCGCATATCTCGTCCGGCCGCGGTCACCGCAACATTCGCTGCCTCGTGCTCACGCCGACGCGCGAGCTCGCCGCGCAGATCGGCGACAGCTTCGCGACCTACGGCAAGCACCTGCCGCTGCGCTGCACGGTGATTTTCGGAGGCGTCGGGTTCGACGCCCAGCGCCAGGCCCTGCGCGCGGGCCTCGATATCCTGGTCGCCACACCGGGCCGCTTGCTCGATCTGTGCGGGCAGGGCCTCGTCGATCTGCGCGCGCTCGAGGTGTTCGTGCTCGACGAAGCCGATCGCATGCTCGACATGGGCTTCATCCACGACGTGCGGCGCGTGATCGCGCTCTTGCCGGCGCGGCGGCAGACGCTGTTCTTCTCCGCGACCATGCCGCGCGAGGCGCAGGAGCTCGCCGATCAGCTGCTCGAGCGCCCGGAGACGGTCGCGGTGACGCCGCCGGCGACGACGGCCGAGAAGGTCGACCAGGAGGTGTACTTCGTCGAGAAGGGCGACAAGCGCGCGCTGCTGGTCGACGTCTTGCGCGAAAGTGCGATGAAGCGCGTGCTCGTGTTCTCGCGCACGAAGCACGGCGCGAATCGCATCGCCGAGCATCTCGTGAAGGCAGGCGTCGTCGCCGAGGCGATCCACGGCAACAAGTCGCAGAACGCGCGCGAGCGCGCGCTCGCGCACTTCAAGGCGGGGCAGTGCCGCGTGCTGGTCGCGACCGACATCGCGGCGCGCGGGATCGACATCGACGACGTGACGCACGTCGTGAACTTCGACGTCCCCGAGGTCCCCGAGACGTACGTCCACCGCATCGGCCGCACCGCGCGCGCCGGCGCCGGCGGCATGGCGATGACGTTCGTCGAGCTCGACGAGCGCGCCGACTGGCGCAACATCATCAAGCTCGTGAAGCAGGACATCCCGGTCGTCGAAGGCCACCCGTTCGAATCGAACGTGCCGATGTCGGTCGCAGGTCCTCCCGCCGGCACCGCCCAGCGCGCGGTGCAGCGCCGAGGCGACCAGCACCGCGGCCGGGGCCGCGGCGGCGGCGGCCGTCGTAGATAGCTGCTACAGCTCGCGAACTCGCTAAACGATCCGGCGCGGTCGTGCGTCTGTAGCTGGCATGCGTGGATTCGCCTGGTTGCTCTCGCTGTCGGCGATCGCCGGCACCGCCGCCGCTTCGCCCGAGGACGACAGGGTCTGGAAGGAGCTCAGGCCGGCGATGCTCGCGTTCCAGGCCGGCGGCTCGCGGGACGATTTTCGCGACACCTGCAACCGGCTCCGTCACGCCCATCCGCACACGCGATACACGGACGAGCTGTCGTCGCTGTTCGCCGCGCTCGACAACGAGTCACGCGTGACCGCGCCGACCCTGCCGAGCACGCCGACCGCGGACGAGGCCGCGCGCTACTGGGTCTACCAGCTGCGAGAGGTCGCGGGACATCAGCTGTCCGATCCGGGCGAGCCGGATCTGTTCGACGCGATGATGGGGCGGCCACCGAACGCCGCCGACCAGCTCGTCGCGCTCGGTCCGGCGGCGATCCCGTGGCTCGTCGAGGCGCTCGATGACGACACACCGACTCGCACGATCGCCTGGCAACGCAGCTTCTACCCGGTCTACTTCGTGCTGCGGCGGCGCGACCTCGCGCTCAAGGTGCTCGAGCGCATCACGGGCGCGCGGTTCTACGACGAGGGCGCGACGTACATCCACCTCTACATGGACACGCGCGAGCGTCGCGAGGCCGTGCACGACAACGTCGCGGAGTGGTGGAAGCACAGCCGCGGCGCGTCGCAGGTGCAGATGATCGATAACCAGCTCGCGCTTATGCACCAGAACACGACGCTCGGGATCAACCAGCGCGTGCAGATGCTGCGCTTGCTCGGCGAGATCGAAGGACCGGAACCCGTGTTGCCGGAGCTGCGTCGCCTGTACGCGGTCGACAGCTCGGGCCTCAACAGCGAGATCGCCGAGGCGCTCGCCGAGCTCGACCCCCAGACGCCGGTGCGCGCGGTGCTCGCGCGGTTCTGGGCCGACCAGAGCTGTATCGCTACGGCGACGCGCGCGTGTACGCCGAGATCGCGCAGCGCTACCAGCGAACCGGCAAGCTCGATCCGGGCGAGTGGAACCACTCGGATCAAGCGCGCGCCGCGGCCGAGCACGGCCAGGGCTGGGCGATCCCGATCCTCGCGCAGATGCTGCTCGAGACCAAGATGACCGGCGTGCGCTACCTCGGCAGCGCAAGCGGATCGCAGCCGTTCAGCTCGGCGGACGATGCGGTCGAGGAGCTCGCGAAGCTGACCGGGGTCGACTACGGCTATCGCGCCGATGCCTCCGAAGCCGATCGACTCGCCGCGATCGCGAAGGCGCGGCGATGGTGGGAGCACGGCGGCGAGGTGGCGATGCACGACCGGATCACGGCGCCTCGTGCGGTGCCGCCGTCCGATCTGTCGCGAACCGACGACGAGCTCGCGGCGATCGCGCGCGCGATCGACGACCCGCGCACGCGCAAGGACGCGATCGCACACCTCGCCGGCGCGCATTCGTACATCGTGCAGCGCGCACTCGTGACGGCGCTCGGCCGATCGAGCGACGAAGCCGACCGCCGCGCGATCCTGGCGGCGCTGCAACCGACGCTGTGGGCGTTGCCGTCGATCGCGGACGTGCTGGCCAGGCCGGGCGACGCGCGGACGCGCGTGGCTGCGGCGAATCGCATGTACGACGTGCTCCACGCGAGCCGATCGTTCGTGCGGATCGAGATCCGCGACGCCGCGCTCGATCGCGCACGTGCCGTCGCGAACGACGCCCGGGATCCGGCCGACGTGCGCGCCGCCGCGGCGCGTGTCGTCGCGAGCTGGTCGGCGATGGCCGAGCGCGCGAATTGAACGAGGCCGTGCTGGTTGTCAGTCGAGTCTGGGCTTCGGTCGGGGGGCGAGCCCAGACCACCCGAGGGGAGCGAGTCCCTCACCGCCAGTCGGTGACCGCGCCGCGCAGCTCGCCGAGGCGCGCGCGTGACAGCGCGCCGACCGCGGCGATCGCGAGCGAGCCCGGGGCAAACGTCTGGCGCGCGACGCGCACGACGTCGTCGACGCCCACGCTCTCGATCTGCGCCAGCCGTTCGCTCAGCATCGGCGGCGGGTAATACAGCGCCGTGCCGCCGAACCAGCCGGCCATCGCGGCGGCGTCGTCGAGCGACGCGAGCGTCTCGTAGCGGTAGCGCACGCGCGCCTTCGCGAGCTCGTCGGCGGTGACCTCGCCGCGGCGCAGGCCGTCGAGCAGCACGAGCAGCTCGCGTACGAGCGAGGGCACCTTCGCGTTCGCGGTCGCGCCCGTGATCTCGAACAGCGCGGCATCGGCGAGCGGCTCGATCGCGGCGTGGATCGAGTACGCGAGCCCCTTCTGATCCGCCAGCGTGTAGTGCAGCCGCGTCGACATGCCGTCGTCGAGCACGCGCAGGAGCGCGACGAGCGCGACGTAGGCGGGATCGAGCTCGGGCACCGCGCGGAACAAGATCGACAGCGACGTCTGCGAGCCCGCGTCCTTGACGTGCTGCAGGCGCGGGCCCGCGATCCCGGGTGGAGCTGCCGGCACCTCGACACGCGCGCCGGGCGGCATCGCGGCGAGCGCGCGCGCGGCGTGCTCGACGAGGCGGCCGTGCTCGACCGGCCCGGCGATGCACAGGTTCGCGTTGTTCGCGCCGTAATACGCCGCGAAGTGGCGGCGCACGTCGGCGAGCGCGAACCGCTCGACGTTGTCGCGCGGGCCGATGATGCGCTGGCCGAGCGGGTGATCGTCGAACACCAGGCCGCGCGCGATGTCGTCGGCGTTGATCTCGACGCCGTGCTCGTCGTAGTCCTCGTTGATCTCCTCGAGGATGAGCGCGCGCTCGAGCTCGATGTCGGAGAACCGTGGCCGGCCGAGCAGCTCGCCGAGCACGTCGATCGCGGCCGGCACGTGCACCGGTTCGAGCGCGAGCTGGAACAGCGTGTAGTCGCGGCCGGTCTCGGCATGCAAGGTCGAGCCGAGCCGCTCGACCGCGGTGTTGAGCGCGAGCGACGTCGCGTAGCGCTCGGTGCCGCGAAACAGCATGTGCTCGGTGAAATGCGACAGCCCGTTGTCATCGGCGGTCTCGAACCGTGCGCCGACCTTCACGAACAGCGCACAAACTGCGGTGTGCAGGTGCGGCAGGGCGACCGTCGTCACGGCAAGGCCGTTCTCGAGCGTCGTCGTCTCGACGGAAGGATCGAGCACGAAATCAGGCTTACCATGTGGTATGAACGGGTCGATCCGATGCTCCTGAAAAAGATCGTGATCGCAGAGGACGACGACGCCATCGCGCACATGGTCAACATGGCGCTCGGTGACGCCGGCTTCCTATGCCTGCGCGCGCGCGACGGCGACGAGGCACTCAAGCTGGTCAAGGCGCACGACCCGGACCTGCTCGTGCTCGACGTCATGATGCCGCGCGTCGACGGCCTCGAGGTCGCGCGCCGGCTCAAGGCCGACGTCATGTGGTCGCGCACGCCGATCCTGATGCTGACCGCGCTGTCGGGCACCGACAACGAGGTCAAAGGCCTCGAGGCGGGCGCCGACTCGTACATGCCCAAGCCGTTCGACCTGCGCGAGTTCGGCGCGCGCTGCAAGGCGCTGATCCGCGCCGCCCGCCGCGAGCGCGACCGCAACCCGACGACGAACCTGCCCGGCTCGCGCGCGATCGACGAGGAGATCGAGGGCGCGCTCAAGCGCGGCAAGCCGACCGCGGTCATCCACGTCGACATCCTCAACTGGGATTCGTTCCAGGACGCGATCGGCATCGCGAAGTCGGAGGAGACCGTGCGCAGCGTCGGCGCGTGGCTGCTCGAGGCCGCGCGCAAGGCGTCGGGCGGCGGCGCGTTCGTCGGCCACATGGGCGGCAGCGACTTCATCGCGGTCGTCGCGCCCGAGCACGCGACGCCGTTCATCGAGGGCGCCGAATCGGCGTGGGACGGCCACAAGTCGACGCTGCCGGGCGATCCGAGCCAGCTCGCGCTCGTGCTCGCGATCGCGCACACCGAGGGCCTCACGCTCAACGGCGGCGCCGACGAGCTCGGCCGCCGGCTCGGCAAGGCGATGAAGCAAGCGAAGGCCGCGGGCAAGACCGGCCACGTCGTGTTCACCGCAGTCTAGGGCGCGACGCCGTGGCCAAGTCCGGCGACGTGCTCGGCCGCTACGAGCTGCTCGACGAGCTCGGCGAGGGCGGCATGGCGACGGTGTTTCGCGCGCGCGACCGCGAGCTGCGCCGCGACGTTGCGGTCAAGGTGCTGTTCCCGCACCTCGCGCGCCGGCCCGAGACCGTGCGCCGCTTCCAGCGTGAGGCCCGCGCCGCGGCCGCGCTCGAGCACCCGAACATCCTGCGCGTCTACGACGTCGGCGAGGAGGGCGACGCGCCGTTCATCGTGATGGAGCTCGTGCGGGGGCGCACGCTGCTCGCCGAGATCGAGCAGCGCGGCGCGATGCTCGCGGAGGTCGCGGCGAGCATCGGCGCGCTGCTCGCCGACGCGCTCGGCGCGGCGCACAAGGCCGGCGTGATCCATCGCGACGTCAAGCCCGCGAACGTGCTGGTCGCCGACGACGGCCGCGTGCTGCTCGCCGATTTCGGCGTCGCGCGGCTCGAGACGCAGGACTCGCTCGTCACCCGCTCGGGCGCGCTGCTCGGCACGCCGGCGTACATGAGCCCGGAGCAGGCGAGCGGGGACGTCGCGACCGCGCGCAGCGACCTCTACTCGCTCGGCGCGACCTTGTACCAGCTCGCGACCGGCGCGCTGCCGTTCGCGGGCACGCCCGCGCGCGTGATGTCGCAGATCGCGCTCGGTCAGCTCGTCGCGCCGGTCAAGCGCCGCGCCGCGGTCGGGCCCGATCTATCGCGCGCGATCGAGCGCGCGATGGCGGCCGATGCCGAGGCGCGGCCGGCGAGCGCGGCGGAGGTCGCGAGCGAATTGCGCGCGATCGCGTCGGCGGGCGGGCTCGCCGATCCTGCGGACGAGGTCCAAGCGTACTTCGCCGATCCCGACGCGTTCACGCGCGATCGTACACCGGCGATCGCGGCGAGCGTGATGGCGGCCGCCGATCGCGCGCTCGCCGATCGCAAGCTGCCGCGCGCGCTCGCGCTCGCCGATCGCGCGAGCGCGCTCCTGCCCGACGATCCGCGCGTGAAGGCGCTCGTCGCGCGCGCGATCGCGGGCGGCCGGGCGTCGCGGCGGAAGAGGCTCGTGCTCGGCGCGATCGCCGCGGTGGCGCTCGGCGGAGGCGCGACGTTCGCCGTCGTGGGTCGCTCGCATCCGGTCGCCGCGCCCGCATCCGATGCCGCGACCGTATCCGCGCCCGCATCCGATGCCGCTGCCGCCACCGCTGCCGCGTCCGCTGCCTACGCCGCTGCCGCCACCGACGCCGCTGCCGCCACCGACGCCGCTGCCGCTGCTGCTCCCCGCAAGCCGCATCCCGACGCCGCTGCCGCTTCCGCTGCCGTTCCCGCCGCCGATGCCGCCGCCGTTCCAGCCCCTGCAGCCGATGCCGCACTCGCCGCCGTCTCCGTCCCCGACGCCGCACCCGCTCCGCCTGCTCGCGCCACGCTCGCGATCGAAAGCGACGCCTGGTGCAACGTCTCGATCGACGGCACCGCGACCGGCCGTCGCGCCAATTCCGGCGCGTTCGCCGTCGACGCCGGCCACCACACGATCGCGTGCGAGCAAACCGGCACCGGTAAATCCTGGTCGCAGCCCGTCGACGTCGCGCCGGGCGCGACCGCGCACGTACGCGGCTCGCTGCTGTCCTCGCTCGCGATCACGTTCGCGATCGACGCCTCGCTCGACGGCGTCGCGCATCATCCCGGCGACACCGCACGCGTCACCGCTGGCCGCCACCAGCTCGACGCCCACGGCGCCCGGTCGTGGCGCGACCTCCGGGCCGCCTGCACCGTCCGCGACACGCCGGAGCTCGACTGCTATCCGCCCTGACCTTGGGGCCCTTCGTGCCTGGTTCGTCGTCGTCTGGTCAGCTCGATCGGTCTGGACTATCGTCGCTGCGGTGAAGGTTGTGCCGTGGCTTGCGATCGTCTCGCTAGCGTCGCTCGTCCCTGGTACGGGATGCGGTAGCAAACACGCGTCGGGGATCGACGAGACCGCGACGCTCATCGCGATTGCCAAGAGGCACGGCTGCGTCCCTGGCAACGTCGCCACGGGTGATGTACTCACCGGCGCACAGTTCAGCTGTGCGCGTTCGCTCGGCGAGTGCGGCTGCCGTGCCGCCCTCTCCATTCACACGCCCGATGGCAGCTCGAAGGCGGATGTCGTGCAGCTGGTCGTCGCGAACTGCAGGCACGAGATCGCTGCACCGGCTGCGGAAGAGCTCATGCGAGCTCTGTTCGCGAACCCGTTCGGGTTCGAGATCGATCGACCACTTCACGACCACGACCCGGTAACCCATGCCGACGTCGATGCGCCGGCCACCGCGCTCTCGGTCACGCGTCACTACGTGGACAGCAACTATCCCGATCAGGACGTCACGATCGATTGGTTCAACGACGTCTACTCCGACGGCGTGCATCTCGCCGCGAAGCAACGTACGGAGACATTCAAGATCATCGTCTCGACCCCACGTGTCGCCGGCGACCGGGCGATGTCGTGGAGCGAGGCGGCGACGATCACGAGTGCGCCGGCCTGCACATCTCACCCACCGGTCGGCGAGAACATGGCGACGATCCCGGCCGGTCCTTCGATCAAGGTACGGCTGCGATGCCCGCCGGCCAGCGACGAAGCGACGGTGCCCGCCTTCGACATCGATCGGCGCCTCGTGAGCTGCGCCGACTACGAGACGTGCATCGATGCGCGAGCGTGCCGCGACGAGCCGAACCATTGCCGTGCCGCGGATACCGCCGTGGTGACGCACGAATCGGCGGCGGCCTACTGCAAGTGGCGCCGCGCGCGTCTGCCCACGCTCCAGGAATGGCAGCGCGCGGTCCGCGGCGACGCCGCGAATCTGTATCCGACCGGGGCGACGTGGGATCCCGTGGCCGGCTGCCGCGTTCCGACGTGGAAAGGCACCGTGCCGCCGGGCTACCCGCGCTGCGAGAACACGAGTGCCGCAGGAGTCACCTACTACGTACTCGATCCCAACTACTACGAGTGGACGGGCGACGAGGACTGTGCGGATCCCAAAGATCCGACCCACCGCGAACCCATGAGCATGCTCCTCGTGGAGCGCCTCGATAGGGCGCTTCCGAGCACGCCCGATGCCGACTACGGCGAGTTTCGTTGCGCCCGCGGGCACGAGGCCAAGTAGGCATGCCCGGGAATTTCCGCGACACCCATGTCGCGATCCACGCCGGGGCCGACCGTGATTCCGGCACTTGCGCGTGGCAGGGCGGTTGCAGCACAACCGTGCTTCGTGCGGGCTCGCATCGCGCTCATCGTCGTCGCCGCCTCGGGCTGCTTCTACACCGAGCCGATCAACCAGCGTCCGTCCGCGAGCATCATCCAGGCCTCGAGCGCGGCGGTGTTCCGCGGCGATACCGTGACGCTGTCGGCCGAGACCCACGATCCCGACGGCGACAGCGTGTACGTGGCGTGGCGCGCGTACACGTGCAGCGATGGCACCACGCCGGCCGGCTGCGATGCCGCGCCGTACTTCCAGAGCTCGAGCGTCGACATCAGCTTTCCGGCGCCCGCCCTGCGCGCCGACGCGGTCACGCCGACCGAGTCGCTGCGCGTGATCCTCGAAGCGACCGACTCGCACGGCGCCACCGCCGAGCCCGAGCAGGAGCTCCTCATCACCGTCAACGATGCCGCGCCGACGGTCGAGCTGCGCGCCGCGAGCTCGTACGGCTTCGCCGTCGGCACGCCGGTCGATTTCTACCCGCAGGTGATGGACGCCGACGACACGGCGTCGACGGTGTTTCTCGACTGGAGCGTGCTCGGCCCGGCCTACGCCGACTCGTTCGTCGACACGCCGCCGCTCGGCAAGGAGCTCGTCGTGTCGACGCCCGGCAGCTGGGACGTGCAGGTGATCGCGACCGATCCGGCGGGGAGGTCGATGATGGCCGACAAGCACGTCGACATCGTCCCCGATCATCCGCCGTGCCTCGCGAGCTGGGCGCCGCTCGCGCCGCCCGCCGGGCAAACGCTGCCGATGGCCGATCCGACGCTGTTCGAGATCCTCGTCGTGTCCGATGATCTCGATCCGTATCCGCCGGTGGTCGGCGATCCGATCCGCGGCACGACGACGTTCTCGTGGTCGCTGTTGCCGCCGGGCGCATCGGCGCGCGTGCCGCTCGCCGGCGTGATCGGAAACAGCGTGGCGCTCGACCCCGCTTCGTACGATCCTGGCGACGTGATCGAGCTGCGCGTCGAGATCCAGGACCGTACGCATACGCCGGTCGAATGCGCCGACTCGGATCCGACGTGCTCGGTGATCTCGGATCCGACCTGCATCCAGCGCCTGACCTGGACCGTGGAGGTGCAGTGATGCGCGCGGCGTGGCTCGTCGTGCTCGTCGCGGCCTGCGGCGCGTCGAGCTTTGGCGCCCCGGGCGGCGGCGACGCGGCTCAGTCCTCCGACGGTCCGTCGTGCACGGTCACGCTCGCGTTCGCGCCCACCACCGACGCATCGGCGATGCCGATCGCGCCGACCACCGTGCGCGCGACCGCGACCGTCGACGGCCCGGGCTTCGTGTCGTATGCGTGGACCGTCACGCAGAACGGCTTGACGGTCGATTACACGTCCGCGGCGCAGGACAACTCCGCGATCGACTTCGACGCCGCGACGCCGGGCAGCTATCACGTGGTCGTCGAGCTCAACGGCGGCGCCGGCTGCCCGGATGGCATCGCCGACGAGAACGTCGGCGCGCCGGGCGCGCAGGCGGTCGACTACCGGTTGCGCGTGTGGCCGTCGCCGGCGCTCGCGCCGACCCAGGAGCAGGTCGTCCAGGTCGAGGGCGGCGCCGACTTCCACTACAACGTCACGCTCGATCCCGGCCTCGCGCTCGCCGGCACGGTCACGAACGGCGCGACCGGCGTGCCGGCGTATCTGCGCTTCATGCCGGTCGCCGCGCCCGACGCGTACGTCGAGGCGTTCGCCGCGAGCGACGGCACGTTCGCGCTGCGTGTCCTCGGGCAGGCGCACCAGGTGCTGATCGTGCCGGCCGCGCCCGGCACCGCACCGGCGCTCGTCAGCTGGTCGCCGGGCACGACGACGTTCGCGCTCGGCGCCGGCACCGCGGTCACCGGCACCGTCGTCGACGGCTCGGGCGCCGCGCTCGCGGGCGCGACCGTGCAGCTCGCATCGGGCGGCGTGCCGTCGACGCTCGCGACGACCGCGAGCGACGGCAGCTTCACGGTGCACGAGACGTTCACCGCGGGCGCGACCGTCGCGGTCGCGGTCGTGCCGCCGCCCGGCCGCGGCCTGCCCAAGCTCGCCGCGACCGCCGCGTTCGATCTCACCAAGCCGATGCAGATCCACTACGCGACGATCGCGACGACGAGCCTGGCCGGCACCGCGATCACGCGCGGCGGCGCGAATCAGCCCGGCGCGCAGGTCGCGATCGTCGGCACGCTCGCGGCGACCGCCGGCACGGTCGTGGCCGGCACGACGTCCGCGAACGCGACCGGCACCGTCGCGATCGCGGCGACCGCCGACGCGACCGGCAAGCTGCCGGCGACGCTCGCGCCGCGCGCGTCGCTGTCGGCGGTGATCGCGGTGACACCCGGCGATCTCGCCGTCGCCGCGATCGATCTCACGGGCGCGGCGCCGGCATCGATCGACGCGCCCGCGCAGGTCGCGGTGGGAGGCGTCGTGCTCGATCCGAGCTCGGCGCAGCTCGTCGGCGTGCAGGTCGACGCGTCGGGCGACGATGCGCTCGCGGCCGCCGGCGTCTCGGACGTGCAGACGATGTCCGGATCGAGCGGCACGTACACGTTCGCGCTCGCCGCCGGCGGAACGTACGACCTCCACTACAACGACCCGCAGGGCCGCGCCGCGCCGGTGACGGTCGCTTCGGTCGCCCCGGCGTCGCCGCCCGCGACCGTCATGCTCGCCCCGGCGATTCACATGGCCGGCTCGCTCGCGATCTCGGGCAGCGCCGATCCGGTCGTCGGCGCGTCGGTGCAGATCCTGTGCACGAGCTGCAGCGGCATCGCGGCGTCGCGGCCGCTCGCCGAGACCGCCAGCGACGGCACGAGCAGCTACCAGCTCGCGGTGCCCGATCCCGGGACGATGTAAGATCGGCGAGCATGCAGCCTCGCGCCCTCGCCATCGCGCTCGTGCTCGCCGCGGCGACCGTCGCGCGCGCCGATCAGCCGACACCACCGCCGGCGGCCGCCGACACCGTCGCGCTCCTGCCGCTCGACGCCGATCAGCGCACCGAGATCTACAGCCAGCCGTTCGTGACCGAGGTCGCGGCCGAGCTGCGCGCCGCCGGCATCGAGGTCGTGGTCGTCGGGCCGAAGATGGCGGTGCCCGAGAAGGCGCTGCTCGTCATCGACGGCACGATCACGGCGGGCAAGGGCGATCAGGTCGCGCTCGCGGTGCGCATCCGCGAGCGCGCGACCGGCTCGACGCTCGATCGCGTCGAGGGCGGCGGTCCGCTGCAGACGATCGATCGCGTCGCGTCCGATGTCGCCGCGCGCGTGCTGCCGACCGTGAAGGCGCAGCTCGCGGCCGCGCACAAGCAGCGCGACGCGCCGAGGCGGTCCGCGCAGCCGCCGACCGCCGCCACGGCCGCGCAGCCGAAGACGGTCGCGATCGAGCTGCCGACCGATCCGCAGCACGTCGCGACGCCGCTCGATCGCGGCCTGCCGGCCGAGCTCACCGCGTGGGCCGAGCATCACCACTGGCGCGCCGCGCTCGCCACCGGGGCCACCGCCGCGACCGAAGCACATCTGGTCGTCACCGTGCTCGCGTACGACGTCACGCCCGGCGTCGTGCCGACCGCGCGTGCGCGCGTGCACGTGAAGATCGGCGCCGACTTCGATCGCGTGGTCGTGACCGACACGGTCGTCGGCGATCGCAACATCGCGCCCGAGCAGCTCGCGGCGCGCACCGCGCGCGCCGTGCTCGACATCGTCGAGCCGCACATGCGCCACGCGGTCGCGTCCTGGCGGTGACCGTGCGCGTCGCGATCGTGATGATCGTGGTGACGCGCGTCGCGCTCGCGCAGCCGGCGCCCCGTGTCATCGCGCTGCAGGAGGCAAACGCGGCCGCGACCGCCGGCGACTGGGCGCGCGTCGCGGCGCTCGTCGATCCGCTGCTCGCGCAGCAGCTCGCCGCCCCCGACCTCGCGGAAGCGCATCGCCTCGCCGGGCTCGCCGCGTTCTTCGGTCATCGCGAGACCGAGCCGGGAAATCGCGCTGCTGCCGAGGCGCACTTCCTCGCGTACCTCCGGCTCGATCCCGACGGCCGCCTGGATCCGGCGCTCGTGCCGCCCGAGGCCGTCACGTTCTTCGAGGACGTCCGCGCGCGCCACGCGGCCGAGCTGCGCGCCGTCCGGCCGCGGCCGCAAGCCCGGCCGCGCTTCGTGCTCGAGCTCATCCCGCCGTTCGGGCAGTTCCAGAACCACGAGCCGACGAAAGGCTGGATCCTCGCCGGCGCGCTCGGCGCGTTCGCGATCGCGAACGTGTCGACCTACATCGTGCTGAGCTCGTGGTGCTCGTCGAGCCAGCTCACGTGCGACGGCCACTCGGTGCACGCGTCCGACGATGTGCGCACCGCGAACCTCGTCACCGGCATCGCGTTCCTCGCGACGTACGCGTACGGCGTGTACGACGGTGTCGTCGGCTATCACCGGTGGTCGCGCGAACACTCACTCGCGCCCTACGCAACTCCCAGTGGCGTGGTCGGCGTCGTCGGCAGATTCTGAATTTCGGGGGCGACAGCCCATGGCCCGCTCACCACTGCACGCGCACGCAGGCGCGTCACTGTCGTCGATCGCCTGCGGTGCACAGGCCGCTTCGTGATACGATTTTCTTCCAGGTGAGGCAGCCCGTTCCCTTCGGGAAATACCTGCTGCTCGATCGCATCAGCGTCGGGGGCATGGCCGAGGTCTTCAAGGCGAAGAGCTACGGCGTCGAGGGCTTCGAGAAGATCATCGCGATCAAGCGGATCTTGCCGACGATGGGCGAGGACCGCGACTTCATCAAGATGTTCATCGACGAGGCGAAGATCGCCGGGCAGCTCGCGCACGCGAACATCTGCCAGATCTTCGAGCTCGGCCGCATCGACGGCTCGCACTTCATCGCGATGGAATACATCTGGGGCAAGGACCTGCTCCAGATCCAGAACCGGCTGCGCAAGCTCAAGCAGATGATGCCGGTGCCGATGGCATGCTTCGCGATCGCGAAGGTGCTCGAGGGTCTCGACTACGCGCACCGCAAGCGCGACCCGCTCGGCCGGCCGCTCGAGATCGTGCACCGCGACTGCTCGCCGCAGAACGTGCTCGTATCGTACGAAGGCGAGGTCAAGGTCATCGACTTCGGCATCGCGAAGGCGACGAGCCGCAACTCGCGCACGATGGCCGGCGTGCTCAAGGGCAAGTTCGGCTACATGTCGCCCGAGCAGGTGCGCGGCCTGCCGCTCGATCGCCGCAGCGACATCTTCGCGCTCGGCACGATGCTCTACGAGTGCCTGACCGGCGAGCGCCTGTTCCAGGGCGAGACCGACTTCTCGACGCTCGAGAAGGTGCGCAACGTCGACATCGCCGCGCCGCGCGCGGTCAATCCCGCGATCCCCGAGCAGGTCGAGGCGGTGATCCTGAAGGCGCTCGCGAAGGACGTCGAGGATCGCTACCAGTGGTGCAGCGAGATGCTCGCCGACCTCCAGCAGTTCTTGATGGCGCAGGAGGCGGTGTTCACCGCCAAGTCGCTGTCGGGCTGGCTCAAGGAGACGTTCTCGCCGGAGATCGAGCGCGAGCGCCAGCAGCTCGAGCAGTACAAGCGAGTCGGCCGCGACGGCCTGATCGCCGGCGTGCCCGCCGCGGAAGCCAAGCTCGATGTGGTCGAGAACCTCGGCCAGGCCGGGTTACCGGAAGGCGACGCGACCACGCT
>DATJXL010000081.1:0-20336 GCA_035500135.1 Kofleriaceae bacterium | reverse complement strand
TCCGATCGGGCGCGAGCGCGACGATCGATGACAGCGTCTCCGCGAAGCTCTGTTCGTTCTGGCGCGGCAGGCCGTACACGATGTCGACGTTGACGTCGCGAAATCCGAACCGGCGCGCGGTCTCGATCAACCACGCCGTCTGCGCCCGGCTCTGGTGGCGATGGATCGCGTCCTGCACGGCATCGGAGAAGTCCTGCACTCCGACCGACAGCGATCGGAACCCCGCGGTCGCGAACGTGTCGAGCTGGCTCGACGAGGTCGTCCTCGGATCGAGCTCCACCGAGCGCCGTGCGTCGCGGGCGACCGCGAAGTAGCAATCGAGCGCCGCGAGGAGCCGTCGGATCCCGGCCGGCGACAGGAAGTTCGGCGAGCCGCCGCCGAGCGCCAGCTCGGTCACCGGGAACGCCGGGCCGAGCCGCGCGGCGAGCACCGCCATCTCGGTCGCGAGGGCGTCGACGTAGCCGTCACCGCGCGAGGCATCGCGGGTCGCCACGACGTTGCACCCGCAATACCAGCACAGACTCTTGCAGAACGGCACGTGCACGTACAGCGCGGCCGGACCGTCGGCGCGGACGGTTTCGAGCTCGCGCTCCACCGTCGCGACCGCGATCGGGCCGAGCTCGGTCGCGGGCGGGTAGCTGGTGTAGCGCGGTCCGCGGGTGGACAGCTCGGCGAGGCATTCGGCGGTCAGCTCGGTCATCCTCGAACCCTCATCAAGTGCCGTGCCCGCCGCGCGCCCGGAATTCGCGCAACCGGTGCGGCCGGCGCCGATCACGCCTGCGGTGATTGCGCGCCTACCTCGGCGGCGCGGGCGATGCGACCGGCACGCGAGATGCTCTCCACCGAGACATGAAGCTGATCTTCCCGATCGCGACCGCGATCGCGGCCGGGTGTGCCACGACGCCGGTTCCCGAACCGACCGGTGGCCCGCGCGGGCTGCGCGCGAGCGACCATCTCGAGGCCGCGCAGGTGCACGAGGCGCAGGCGACGCCGCCGCTATGGCCGGATATGCGTCCGGACGCGACCGGCCACGTCCCCGACACGTGGCAGCTGCCGTGGTACCGGTCGTGGGACGCCAGCGCCGAGCACGAGCGAATCGCGGAGCTGCATCGCGGCGCGGCGGCCGAGCTGCAAGCGGAGTTCGAGGCCGCGTGTGGCTCGCGGTCTGCGGACCAGATCTCGATCTCGCCGCTCGCGCGCTTCGCGATCGGCGGCTGGCCGACGGCGACCGGCGCGATCATGTATCTGAGCCCGGACGCCGGTGATCCCGACCAGCTCCTCGCCGACATCAAGTGCCACCGCGCGTGGATGATGCTCGCGCCGACCGGCATGGACGATTGCCCGCTCGATCTGCCCGGCATCGTGCTCGACGCGCGCGGCGACAAGGGCGGCATCACCGTCTCGATCGTCGTGCGCGATCCGAAGCTCGTCGAGGAGCTGCACCGGCGCGTCGCGCTCGAGCTCGAGGCCAGCGCCCATCACCACGCGCCGCATTGACGATCGCCACGCACGAGCGCGCGACGCGCAGCCGTTGCGCGAATTGTCCTCGCGGGCGAGGCACGCTGCTTGAAACACCGAAAGCCATGGAGCCCAGCAAAGCCTTGCGCGAGCTGTTCGATCAGCACGAAGCGCTACGGGTCAGCATGGACGACTGCGAGCAGCTCGCGGACGAGGTCGATCAGGGTCGCGGCGACGTCCGCACGCTGATCGACGAAGTCGCGAAGCTGCGCGTCGCGTTCGGCGAGCACAACCGCTTCGAGGAACAAGTCCTACGACCGATCCTGCGCGAGCTCGACGCGTTCGGGGACGTCCGGATCGAGCACATGTTCGCCGATCACGTCGAGGAGCACCGCGCGCTCACCCGCAGCCTCGACGGGCCGACCGCCGAGCTCCGCGCGGCGCTCTATCAGCTTCGCGCGCACCTCGTCGCCGAAGAGCGCTACTTCCTCTCGGCGCGCGTGCTGCACGACGACGTGATCAACGTCGAGAGCTCGAGCTGAGCGGCCTTGGCCGCGATCCGGTCGCCCGGCGCATCGGCGCGCTGACTAGCGGGCAACACGGGCTACGTGCCGAACACGAGCTGGATCGCGATCACGAGCGCGAGCCCGGCGCCGGCGGTGATCGCCGCGCGCGCGGCGAGCCGCGACGACACCGGCTCGCGCGGGCCGGCGCGGCGCAGCGACGCGAAGCAACCGGCGACGATGGCCGCGAGCGTGATCGGGGCGAACACCGGCGCGAACGGAAACGGGTGCGGGTGCTCGTCCTCGAGCCGGCCGAGCTCGGCGTCGAGCTCGGCGCGCGGTGCGTCGGGGCGCTCCGCCTGATAGCGGCCGAGCTCGCGCTGGATCGTGCGAGCGCGCTCGCTCATCATCATCGCGGTGTACACCTCGTCGTGGCGGAGGTAGACCTCGCACGCGATCGGGACCACATTCGCGACGAGCGCGATGACGAGCGCGACGATCCAGCGCTTCCCGGGTGCGGCGCCCGCGATGCCGGCGAACACCTCGCGCGCGGAGGCGAACCCGGCGAGCGATCCGACCAGCGCCGCGGGGATCGAGACCGCATAGCGCCCGTCGCCGAGCTCCTGATAGAGCGCGATCCCGTCGCCGAACCCGTACCACGTGCCCGCCGCGAGGTACCAGGTCGCGTGCACGGCGAGCCCGGCGGCGATGCCGCGCACGACGCGCGCGCCGAGCCCGGTGCGCCGGCGCAGCGCGAGCCATAGCGCGGCGCCGGTCACGAGCTCGCTCGCGATGCCGCCGAGCCGGCACGCGAGGTGCGCGGCGAGCCCGGCGTCGTCGAGGCGATAGCCGACCCATCCGCCCGCGAACCAGAACAGCTTGATGGCCGTGATCTCGCCGCCGAGCGCGATCGCGGTGCCGCCGTGCCCGACGACCTCGTGGACCACGAGCCCGAACCGCGTCGTCGCGAGCGTCGCGCACGCGAGCAGGATCGTGAGGCGAGTCGTGGCCTGGCTCATGCGTGCGCGGCTATCATCTCAGCATGTCCGTCTATCGGGAGTCCGAAACGAGGTGCCCCACGTGCTCGAATCCGCTGCGCGACTACGAGCGCCGGCTGATCTGCGATCACTGCAACGCGATGCTCATCACCATCGACGACTTCGCCAAAGCCGTCGGCGAGCTCGACGGCACGAGCCCGCAAGCAGTGACGAGCGACGAGCACGCCTGCGACGTTCCCTGCCCGCGCTGCGGCGGCCCGGCCACGCTGTGCCGGCTCGCGATCGGCCCGACGGCGATGCCGAATCGCTACATTCGCTGCCCGGCGCACGGCGTCTGGATGCCGCAACAAGACATGGCCGCGGTGTTCGCGCGCGTCAGCCGGCGCGCACATTTCGGCGCCGGCTACAACCGCAGCTACGGCGGCGTCGGCGGGAACCAGGTGCAGCCCGGCACGACCGGCGGCCTGGCCGGTGCGATGAGCTCGATCTCCGACGCGTTCGGCAGCGGCGCCCCCGCGACGAGCGCGCTCGGCATCCACTCCGGTCGCGGCATCTCGCACGTCCATACCGTGTTCGTGAGCTCGTACAAGAATCGCGCGCTGACGTGCCCGGTGTGCGCCCAGACGCCGCTCGCGTACGAAGGCGATCGCTGGTCGTGCCCGAGCTGCGGCGGCGCGTTCGTCGAGACCGCCGCGCTGATCGGCATGGTCGAGGACATCACCGGCAGGCCGTACGAGCTGCACACGGCGAGCACCGCGCTCGCCAAGCACGGCTGCCCGCTGTGCGGCGAGCCGATGGTGATCGACCACCTCGAAGGGCGTCCGGTCGCGCGCTGCACGCCGCACGGCGTGTGGTTCGACGCGCACGTGCTCGCTGCCGTGCTCGAGCACGCGGGCGCGCCCGACGCGCACGCGCACACCAGCTGGCTCGGCCGGCTGTTCCATCGCCAGAAGTAGCGTCAACGCGGCGACAAGATCATGCAGGTCGACGTGCCGTGCGCGTACAGCGTGCCATCGGCGCCGACCACGCGCGCCTCGGCGGTCGCGATCGTGCCGCCGGTGTGGACGATGCGCGCTTCGCATCGCACGCGACCGGTGGTCTCGGTGATCGCGCGCACGACCGAACGCGGTCGGCGCGAAGCCGAGCGTCGCGGCGATCGGCGCGGCCGGATATGTCCCGGCGAGGATGCCGTCGAGATAGTCGAGGCTGGAGACCGTGCGCGCGACCGCGGGATCGAACGCGCGCGCGTCGTACTCGTAGGTCCGGGTGGCGGTCACGACGCGCCTGCGCCGAGCCAGCGATCGACCTCGCGCACGAGATCCGAAGCCGGCGCGGGCACGCCCTCGCGCACGAACGCGACGGTGCGCGCGATCACGTCGGGATCGCGCAGGATGCGGCGGTGGCCGAGCGCCTCGGTCGTGCGCAGCTGCGCGGACGGCCACGTCGCGGCGAGCCGCTCGCCGTGCGCGAGCGGGATCTCGCGATCGTCGCGGTCGTGGACGACGAGCAGCGCGGTGTCGCAGCCGGCCGTCAGCCGATCGAGCGCGAGCGCTTCGAGCGAGACGCCGGCGTGCTCCGCGATCCGGCGCTCGAGCGCGGTGCGATCGAGCTCGTCGAGGCCGACCAGCCGCGCGAACCGCGCGAACGCGTCCTCGATGATCACGTTCGGCGCGAGCATGACGTTGCGCGGCGCCGACACGCCGCCGCGAGCGCGTGCGAGCAGCACGGCCGCGGCGCCGAACGAGTGCGCGACGATGCCGTGCAGCGGTCCGGCCGCGTGCGCGACATCGCCGACGCAATCCGCGAGGTCGGTGAGGTAGAGCGCATGATCGGGCGAATCGCCGTGGCCGGGCGCATCGAACGCGACGACCGACAGCCCGGCCGCGACGAGCGGCGCGACGAACGCGCCGAGCTGCGAGCCGCGACCCTCCCAGCCGTGGACGAGCAGCACGGTCGGGCCGAAGCCCCAGCGCCAGCCGACCAGCGTGCGGCGGTCGCCGTGCCAGCGCGGCGACCGCAGCGTGACCTCGAACGCGACGTCGCGCGCGCTCGCGAGGATCGCGGTCTCGCGCCTGGGCCGGGCGTGGCGGCGGGGCGTGGTGAACATGCGCTCGGCCAGGCTGGTGCCGAGGTCTTCGGAGATCGCGTACGCGGCGTGGAGCGCCGTGCGGATGAGCCGGACCGTGTGGCGCGACCGAACGACCGTGCTATTTTTGGGCATCGCAGAACCGAGCATGGGACCTCCTGGTGGGTTGCGAGTGCGCTAGCGATGACGTGCGGAAGCGGGCCTGGCCGTCGCGACCAGCCGGTCGAACGCGTGGTGTGTCTTCGCGGTCGCGGTCGGGTCGTGCAGGAAGCGCTGGAACTGGTGGTAGCTGAGCATGATGCCGTAGAGCTCGAACGCGAACTGCTCGGCATCGAGGTCGGCGCGGAAGTGGCCCTCGCGCACGGCGATCCGCGCGGCCTTCGCGAGCTCGTCCACCCAGTCCTTGCACGCGCGCACCAGCGCGTCGCGCGGCGGGCCCGGACGATCGTCGAGCTCGGCGCTCGCGCCGACGAAGAAACAGCCACCGTCGCGTTGCCCCCACGTCACCCAGCGCTCGAACAGCGCGCGCACGCGGGGCTCGCCGCGCGGCTCGCGCAGCGCCGGCACCATGACCGCCTGCACGAACTGCCGCGCGGCCTCTTCGACCACCGCGA
Organism: Kofleriaceae bacterium; assembly: GCA_035500135.1. Taxonomy (GTDB): domain Bacteria; phylum Myxococcota_A; class Polyangia; order Haliangiales; family Haliangiaceae; genus JABFXX01. Next base: position 14,677 of record DATJXL010000081.1, on the reverse strand, counting down.
CGTCGAGTGCCTCCTTGGAGCCGAAATGCGCGAACAGCCCGCTCTTGGACAGCCCGGTCTCCTCGGCCAGCCGGCCGATCGTGAGCCCGCTGACGCCGACCACGCTCGCGATCTCGAACGCGCGCGCGAGGATCGCCTGCCGCGTCTGCTCGCCCTTGCTCACGACTACAGAATAGAACGATCGTTCTAATTGTCAAGCAGCCCGTGCCATGACCAAACCGTGACACGACGCTGCCCGAGCTGACCCGCGGGTTTGCGAACGTCGGGGCGTCGTGTCTGTCGAGCTAGGTAGCCTCAGAGCCGAGCTGCGGGCCGCGGGCGTGTTCGAGCACCGCGAGCTGCGGAGCTGGGGCAAGCTCGTCATCCTGTCGGCGATGCTCGTGGGCTGCTACGTCGGGCTCGCGTGGACCGGCTGGCTCGCCGCCGTGTTCTGGATCCCGGCCGCAGCCGTGTGCTGCACGTCGATCGCGATGCAGGGGCACGAAGGCAGCCACCGCAGCTTCTCGCGATCGCCCGCGCGCAACGCGCTGCTCGTCTACCTCACGTTCCCGTTGTTCTCGGGCCTCGGCGCGCTGTACTGGCGCGACAAGCACGACCGCCGCCACCACGCTCATCCCAACGTCGAGGGCCTCGATCCCGACATCAAGCCGTTCCCGTTCTCGTCGTCGCGCGGCGATCACGACGCGTGCAGCCGCGGCGAGCGCTGGTTCCAGCGCGTGTTCCAGCGCTGGCTGTTCTGGCCGATGGCGACGCTGATGTCGACCGGCATGCGGCGATCGTCGCTGCTGTTCCTCGCGCGCCACCCGCGCAAGCGCGAGCGGGCATGGCGGATCGAGGTGGCGTGCCTGGTCGGCCACTACCTCGGTTGGGTCGTGGTGCCGTCGCTGGTGTGGGGCCCGGTGGTCGCGGTCGCGGTGTATCTCGCGACGTGGGCCGTCGTCGGCGTGTGCCTCGCGCTCGTGTTCGCGCCGGCCCACATGGGCATGCCGATCGTCGGCCAGGCCAACCACGACTGGCAGCACCAGCTCGAGACGACGCGCGACCTCGAGCTGCCGCGCGCGATCTCGTGGCTGTTCATCGGCCTCGATTACCAGGTCGAGCACCACCTGTTCCCGCGCATTCCGCACCACAACCTGCCGCTCGCCGCGCGCATCACGCGCGACTGGTGCCAGCGCCACGCGATCGTGCATCACAGTGCGCCGTACCTCACGGCGCTGCGGAGCGCCGAGCGCTTCATGCGCGACGCGTGGTCGAAGGCCGCGGTGACGCCGGCGCCGGAGCCGGTGCCCGTGTCGGTGACGGCGCGTCTCGCCAACGTGCGATGACCTCGGCCTGGCGAACGCTCGCCACCGTCGGCACACCGGAAGGCCCGCTCGAGCTGCGCCGGCGCCGCGACGACTGGCTGATGGTGATCGATGGCCGCGTGCTGATGAACAGCTTCTCGCGCAACTCGGAGGAGCAGCTCGCGCGGCTCGCGGTCGAACGACTCGGGGCGCGCCCTGCCCCGCGCGTTCTGGTCAGCGGGCTCGGCATGGGGTTCACGCTGCGCGCGCTGCTCGATCGCGTGCCGGCCGAGGCGCGCGTCGTGGTCGCCGAGCTCAATCCGGTCGTCGTCGACTGGTGCCGGGGGCCGCTGGCGGAGGCCACGAACGAGGCGGTCCGCGATCCGCGCGTGCGCGTCGAGGTGCGCGACGTCGCCGAGCTGATCGCGAGCACGCCGGCGGGAGCGTTCGACCTGATCCTGCTCGATCTCTACGAAGGCCCGAACACGGCGACGCAAGCCGCCGACGATCCGTTCTACGGCCCGGGCGCGCTCGCGCGCACGCACCGCGCGCTGGCGGCGCGGGGCATCGCCGGGATCTGGTCGGAAGATGCCGACGCGGCGTTCCAGCGCCGGTTCGCATCGGCCGGGTTCACCGTGACGAAGCACTCGCTCAAGAGCGGCGCGAGTCGGCACGTCGTGTACCTGGGCCAGCGCCGCTAGCCGCGGCGAACCGGGTTCTGCCTGCGAACCTGACCCAAGCATGACCGTCCGCTGCCCGAGCGTCCGCGCCGGCATGGCATGTCACGTTCATGACACCCGTTCGCATCTCGACCGGGACCGCGATCACCGGCGCCGGCGTCTGGCATCCCGAGCACGTGCTCACGAACGAGGAGCTGTGCGTCGCGTTCAACGAGTACGTGCGGCGGGCGAATGCCGCGGGCGCGCAGCCGCCGCTCAAGGAATCGTCGCCGGAGTTCATCGAGAAGGCGTCGGGGATCCGCCGGCGCTACATCGTCGAGAAGTCCGGCGTGCTCGATCCCGAGCGGATGTGCCCGAACGTCCCCGATCGGCCCGACGATCAGCTGTCGCTGCAGGCCGAATTCGGCGTGAACGCGATCACGCGTGCGCTCGCCGCGGCCGGACGTGTCGGCGAAGACGTCGATCTCGTCGTGTGCGGTACGTCGATGATGCAGCGCGCCTATCCGGCGATGGCGATCGAGATCCAGCACGCGATCGGCGCGCGCGGGCTCGGCTTCGATCTCACGCTCGGCTGCGCGTCCGCGACCGCGGCGCTGCAGGTCGCGACGACCGCGATCCAGACCGGGATCGCGACGTGCGCCGTGGTCGTGTCGGCCGAGATGATGAGCGGCCACAACAACTGGCGCGAGCGCGACTGCCACTTCCTGTTCGGCGACGCCGCGGTCGCGCTCGTGGTCGAGCGCGTGCGGCCCGGCGCGTGGGAGGTCCTGTCGGTGCGCGCGATGTCGAAGTACAGCTCGAACATCCGCAACAACTTCGGCTTCCTCAATCGCTTCGATCCGTCGGCGCAGTTCGCCACCGACAAGCTGTTCTACCAGCAGGGCCGCCGCGTCTACAAAGACGTGATCCCGATGGCGGCGCGGTTCATCGCCGATCACGTCGAGGCGCACGGCGTCGCACCGACCGAGGTCGCGCGCTACTGGCTGCACCAGGCGAACCAGAACATGAACGACTCGATCGCCCAGCGCATCCTCGGCCGACCCGCGACCGCGGTCGAGGCGCCCGTCATCATCGACACGTACGGCAACACGGCGTCGGCCGGTGCCGCGATCGCGTTCACCGAGCACCAGGCCGACCTGCCGACCGGCTCGTACGGCCTGCTGTCCGCGTTCGGCGCCGGATACTCGATCGGCTCGGTGTTCATGCAACGCGTGTGACTGGCCCGGCCGTAGTACGATGGTCGTGTGCGATCCGCGTGGTGCGTGGTGCTCGCGATGGGCTGTCAGTTCCACGCCGGATCGACCGGCGACGGCGGCGGCGAACGCGACGCGCAGGACGACGCGCCGGTCGATGCCGACACCACCCCGCCGGCCGTGACGATGTACGCCGATGCGCACGCCACGAACATGGCCACGCTGTCGTACCAGCTCGACATCCCGGCGAGCCGCGATCGCTTGTTGCTGGTGAGCGCGCAGACCGGCAACACGTGCTCGCAGCTCGCACCGGCGACGATCGACTCGATCACGTATGGCGGCATGGCGCTCGCTCCGGTCGAGACGATCCTCGGCGTGCAGAACTGCGCGACGGACACGCGCACGGAGGTGTGGGCGCTCGTCGCGCCGCCGACCGGTACCGCCATGGTCGTCGTCACGCTCAGCGCGGCCGAGCCCACACTGCACAGCATCGCGGTCGCGTTCGAGGGCGTCGATCCCACGACGCCGGTGGGCGATCGCGAGAGCGCGAGTGGCGCCGCCGACGCGGCCAGCGTGACCGTGGCGAGCTCGCCGTACGAGCTCGTCGTGAGCTTCGTCGGTCAGGGCTCGGGCATCAACCGACCGACCACGGGCACGCCGATCGTCATCGACAACGTGTCGTCGGGCTCGTCGCTCGACAACAGCGGCGCGAGCACCGTCCCCGGCGCCGCCTCGGTGGCCGCGAGCTGGGTCTTCGGGTCCTCCGACAACTTCCAGGAGGTCGCGCTGTCGCTGCGGCCGTGACTACCTGCGCGGGTCCGGCTGGTCGTGGACGTACAGCAAGAACGCCATGTAGCGCGCGACGTCCTTCAGGTGATCGTAGCGGCCCGACTTGCCACCGTGACCGGCCGCCATGTCGATGTCGAACACGATCGGGTTCTTGTCGGTCTTGGTCGCGCGCAGCTTCGCGACCCACTTCGCGGGCTCGAAGTACTGGACCTGGCTGTCCCACAAGCCGGTGCGCACGTAGATCGCCGGGTAGGCGTGCGCCTTGACGTTATCGTACGGCGAATACGACAGCATGTAGTCGTACGCGGCCTTCTGCTTCGGGTTGCCCCACTCGTCGAACTCGTTCGTCGTCAGCGGGATCGATTCGTCGAGCATCGTCGTCACGACGTCGACGAACGGCACCAGCGCGACGACGCCGCGATACAGATCGGGCCGCATGTTCAGGATCGCGCCCATGAGCAGGCCGCCGGCGCTGCCGCCGAGCGCGAACACCTGCTTGCCGTAATTGTGCGTGACCAAGAACTCGGTCGCCGCGATGAAGTCGGTGAACGTGTTCTTCTTGTGCATCAGCTTGCCGTCCTCGTACCAGCCGCGGCCGAGCTCCTCGCCGCCGCGGATGTGCGCGATCGCGTAGACCCAGCCGCGATCGAGCAGGCTCAGCCGGTTCGAGTCGAAGTACGGCTCGGACGTCACGCCGTACGAGCCGTAGCCGTACTGCACGAGCGGCGCGCTGCCGTCGAGCTGGGTGCCCTTGCGATAGACGATCGAGATCGGAATCTGCGCGCCGTCGCTCGCGGTCGCGTGCACGTACTCCGCGACGTACTTCGTCGGATCGTAGCCGGGCACCGGTTGCTGCTTGAGCAACGTCTTCTGCTTGGTCGCGACGTCGAGCTCGTAGGTCGAGCGCGGCAGCACCGGCGAGCTGTACTCGTAGCGCACGCGCGTCGCATCTGGATCGGGAACGTCGTCGACGCTCATCACGTACGTCGGATCCGCGGCGTCGACGAAGTACGCGTCGCCGCCCGGCGGCACGACGAGCACCTTGAGCAGGCCGCCGGTGCGCACGGACGCGGCGACGAAGTGCCGGCTGATCGCGAAGCCCTCGACGAGCAGGTCGTCGCGCGCCGCGACCACGTCGTGCCACTTGCTGCGATCGGCGACGTCGGCCTCGGCGACCTCGACCAGCCGGAAGTTCTTCGCGCCCGCATTGCTGCGGATGAAGAACTTTCCGTCGAGGTGGTCGACGTCGTAGATGTGATCGCGCTCGCGCGGCAACACGACGCGATCGGCCGCGTCGGGGTGGTCGGCGTCGAGCAGGCGCACCTCGGTGTGCGTGGTCGCGTCGAGCGTGATCTCGATATAGCGCCGCGACTTCGTCGGCTGCAGCGACACGTAGTACTGGCCGTCGGCCTCGCGAAACACTTCCGGATCGGCCGCGGCGGCGCCGAGCGCGTGCCGGAAGATGCGATCCTCGCGCAGCGTGGTCGCGTCCTTGCCGACATAGAACAGCGTGTGGTTGTCGTTCGCCCACGCGACCGACGTCGCGACGTTGGTCGCGGTATCCGGCAACATCGCGCCCGTGCGCAGATCCTTGACGTGCAGCACGTACTGGCGGCGGCCGACCGTGTCGTCGGTCCACGCGATCAGGTTGCCATCGCGGCTGACCTCGCGCTGGCCGAACGCGAAGAACGCGTGGCCGTGCGCCAGCTCGTTGCCATCGAGCACGACCTGCTCGGGCGCGTCGAGCGTGCCCTTCTTGCGCGCGAGCACCGGCTGCTCCTGCCCGGTCGCGAACTTCGAGTAGTACCAGTAGCCGTCCTGCAAGACGGGCACGGTGGTGTCGTTGTCCTGGATGTGGCCGCGCATCTCGGCGAACAGCTGCGCTTCGAGCGAGTGCACGGGCGCGAGCACGGACTTCGCGTAGCTGCGTTCGGCCTCGAGGTACGCGAGCACCTCGGGACTCTTGCGCGTGTCGTCGCGCAGCCAGTAGTACGGATCGGAGCGCGTGCCGTTCGGCGATGCCACGTCGTGCGGATGGGTCGCGGCCACCGGCGGCGCACCGTCGCCGACGAGGCCGGCGGTGGTCGACGAGCTCGCGGCCGACCCACAGCCGGCGAGCAAGACGGCGAGCAAGGAAGCGATGCGGATCATCGCCGCAGGCGTATCACGTCCGGCGATCGGTCACGACGCGGACGGGTGACACAGTCGCTCGAGCGTGCGCAGCAGCTCGTCGACGTCGACCGGCTTGCCGAGGTACGCGGTGTCCTCGTCCGCGTGCGCCTTGATCGCGCGATCGCTCGCGAGCATGCCGGTCATGATCACGGCGGGCAGCCCGGGGTAGCGCGCGCGCAGCTGATCGAGCAGCTCGAGCCCGCTCATGCCGGGCATCTGTACGTCGACGACCGCGACATCGGGGCGCGCGCCGTCGGCCAGCTCGAGCGCCTGTACGCCGCTCGTCGCGGCGGCGACGTGAAGGCCGTCGTCGTCGAGCAGCGCGGACAGCGCCGACACCGCGTTCGGCTCGTCGTCGACGAGCAACACGTTCAGGCCGCGCAGCCGCTGGCTCGGCGACGCCGCGCGCACGGTGCGGCGGGCCGGGACCGCGGCATCGGCGATGCGCGGCAGGCGGAAGAAGAACTTCGCGCCGCCGCCGGGCGCGGCATCGACGCCGATCTCGCCGCCGTGCGCCTCGACGATCTTGCGGCTGATGTACAGCCCGAGCCCGAAGCCTTCCTTGCGCCGCGCCGATGCCGTGCGCTTGTACTTCTGGAACACCATCGCGCGCTCGTCGGGCGCGACCCCCGGCCCGCGATCGATCACCGCGACCTCGGCGCGATCGTCGTGGCCGACGAGGCGCAGCACGATCGGCGAGCCCGCCGGCGAGTACTTGATCGCGTTGTGCAGGAAGTTCGCGATCACGCGCTCGACGCGCGCGCCGTCGATCGACACCGTCGCCGATGCCGCGAGGTCGAGCTGCACGCGCGAGCGATCGGCCGCGGGCAGCGTGCGCGCGACGATCGACTCGAGGAACGGCGCGAGGGCGACCGCATCGCGATGCAGCACGATCTCGTCGGATTCGACATACGCCATCTCGAGGAGCTCGCGCACGAGCTTGTCGATGTAGGTCGCGTTGTCGGCGATCACGCGCACCGCCTCCAGCTCGTCGGTCGCCTCGCCGCCGCTCGAGCGCTCGAGCAAGCGCGCGAGCAGCTGGGCCTGCAGCGCGATCGTCGACAGCGGATTGCGGAGGTCGTGCGAGATGTAGCCGACGTATTCGTCGCGAAAGCGCTCGAGCTCGCGCCGCTGCGTGACGTCGCGGACGACCGCGATCGTGTTCGTGCCCTCCGGCGTTTGCAGCGGGCTCAGGCTCGTCTCGATCGCGCACTCGCTGCCGTCCTTGCGCCGCGCCGAGCCACGGGCCGGGATCAAGACCTCGACCGGCTGGCCGACGAGCTCGGCGGCGGTGTAGCCGAACAGCGTCGTCACCTGCTCGTTCACGATCGAGATCCGGCCGGCGCGATCCGAGATCACGATCGCATCGGGCGCGGCCTCGACGAGCCGGCGAAACCGGCGCTCGCGGTCGGCGACCGCGCGCTCGGAACGCGCGCGCCGCGCGACCTCGCGGCGGAGCGACGCGAACGCGATCACGAGCACGACCGCGCTCGCGCCGAAGCCGAACACCATCATCGTGCGCACGAAGCGCGACTCCGACAGGAACGCGGCTTCTCGCTCCGCCAGCTGCTGCTGCTCGTCGGCCTCGATGTCGTTGATGAGCACGCTCAGCCGGGCGCCCTGCGCGTTGCCCGCCGCCGTCAGCCGGTCTTCGCGCGCCGCGTTCGTGCCTTGCTCGCGTTGCTCGCGGATCGCCTGCTCGAGCTGCGCGAGGCGCTCGTCGACGAGCGCGTCGACGCGATCGATGCGGGTCTGCACCGCCGGATCGTCGAGCATCAGCGTGCGTAGCGTCGCCCGCGACGACGCGACGCGAGCGAGCGCGACGCGATACGGCCCGAGCGTGGTCTCGTCGCCGGTGATCGCGAACATGCGGCGTGCACCGCCCGCATCCTTGAGCGAGATCACGACGGCGCGCGCGGTCTCGACGACCTGGTGGGTGTGCGACACCCAGCGCGCCTCCTCATCGAGCGACGCGAGGTGCTGGTGCGCGAGCGTTCCGACCGTGGCCACGATCGCGAGCGCGACCACGAGCCCGGCGATGGGGAGACTGCTACGCCACGTCATCGTGCTGCCGAAGGTTTCTCACGTTACCCGGCAGCGGTGCGCGGCTCAAGCGAGTCGGTTTGACGCGTGCGCCGGCGCACGGTCAGCGCTCGCTGTCGAGCGAGGCCATCGCCTGCGCCGGATAGCGGGCACCGGCGACCTGGCTGGCCGGCACGGCGGCCTCGAGCTCGGCGACCTCGGCGGCCGTCAGCGTCACGGCCAGCGCGGCCAGCGTGTCGGCGAGCTGTTGCGGCGTGCGCGCGCCCATCGTCGGCACGATCGTCACGCGCTGGGCCGCCGCCTTCGCGCGCACCCACGCGATCGCGAGCTGCGCCGGGCTCACGGCCTTGGCGGCGGCGACGCCCGCGAGCGCGTCGACGAGCTTTCCGTTGTGCTCCCCGTTCGCGCCGGCGAACCGCGGCATGTGGTTGCGATGGTCGTTCGCGGCGAGCTTGCTGCCGGTGAGCAAGCCGCGCGACAGCACGCCGTAGGCGGTCATCGCGACGCCGAGCTCGGCGAGCGCCGGGATGATCGCGGCCTCCGGCCCGCGGCTGACCAGCGAGTACTCGAGCTGGACGTCGCAGATCGGGTGGACCTTCGCGGCGCGCCGCAGCGTCTCGACGCCGACCTCGGACAGCCCGATGTAGCGCACGTAGCCGGCCTTGACCAGATCCGCGATCGCGCCGACGGTGTCTTCGATCGGCACCTTCGGATCGAGCCGCGACGGCCGGTAGATGTCGACGTGATCGACGCCGAGGCGCGACAGGCTGTACGCGAGCGCGGTCTTGGTCGCGCGCGGGCTGGCATCGAAGCCGAGGATCGCGCCGTCGGGGCCGCGCAGCGCGCCGTACTTGACGCTGACGAGCGCGCGATCGCGCCGGCCCTGCAGCGCGCGGCCGACGAGCAGCTCGTTCTTGCCCATGCCGTAGAAGTCGCCGGTGTCGATCACGTTCACGCCGCGCTCGAGCGCCGCGTGGATCGTGGCGATGCCCGCGTCATCGTCGGCCGGGCCGTACCAGCTCCCCGCGCCCATGCTCATGCAGCCGAGCGCGATCGGGAACACGCTCGGGCCAGTCGCGCCGAGGGTCACGTGTTGACTCATGCCGCGACTCTAGCACCACGGGTCAGATCATCGCCGGCTCCGACCACGTGGAACCATCGCTCGGTCTCGTAGCGTATCGAGCGCATCAGCGGCGGTCAGCGGAATGCAGAGCTCGACCGCTCCGCGTGCCGGGCGCACGTGCCTACGATGGCACGTGCGGTCGCTCGTCGGCGTCGTGTTGTGCGTGGGGTGTGGGTCGCCTCGTCCGCCATTTTGCGGAGTCGAGTGCGGACCGGATCACACGTGCCCGGATGGGCTCTACTGCGTGACCGGTGGTCTGTGCTCGCCGGATCCGAGCGGCGAGTGCGGTATGCCCGATGCCGGCCCGCCGATTCCGTGCACGTACTTCGGCCACGGCGAGCTCGCAGTCTGCGTCGCGGTCGTGCAACCCGCGCTCGTGGTGACCTCGCCGGCGATGTTGTCGAGCCTGACGGCGCCCTGCGATGTGGCCACGCAGGACCCGTGCGTCTTCGCGTACCGATCGATCACGATCTCGTCGCTCCTACGTCTCGAAGCGCCGAAAGCGATCGTGCTCGTCGGAGTGGATAGCATCACGATCGATGCGAACGGTTACGTCGACGCCGCGAGCCACCTCGGCGGACCGTTCGGCGCGGGCTCGACCTCCGGAATGCCTTGCACGATCCCCAACGGTGCCTACGACATCTCGGGCGGCGGCGGCGCCGCCGGGGGCACATCGGGGCAAGCTGGCGCGCCCGGCGGCGCCGGCGACGGCGGCGCGGCCGCAGGCGGCGTGCCGAGCGTCGCGTACATGCCGTATCCGAGCTCGGGCGGCTGCGACGGCGGAAACGGCGGGCAGAGCACCGCGACAAGCGACTCGCCCGGCGGTCACGGAGGCGGCGCGGTGAATCTGATCAGCAACGGCGCGATCTCGATCGCCGGCATCGTCAACGCGTCGGGCGCGGGCGCACCGGCGGCTGGCAACTTCGACGGCGGCGGCGGCGGTGGCGCCGGTGGATACATCGGCATCGACGGCGATCCGACGCAGTACTCGTTCACGGGCACGGTGTTCTCGCTCGGCGGTGGAGGCAGCAGCGGCTCGTCGGCGGGGGCGGGCAGCAATCCGGGCGGCGATGCGGTTCCGCCAGCAGTGCCCGGCGACAGCGCGACACCCGGCATCGGCGGATTCTCGCCGACCGGCAGCGGCATCGGCGCCGGTGGCCGCGGCGGTGCCGGCGCGAGCGCGCCGGTCGCGGGTGGAGCTGCGTCCGCCGGCGCGGGTGGCGGTGGTGGCGGCGGCGGATACGGCTACATCGCGATCGTCGGATCATCGGTGCAGCCCGCGGCGTTCGATCCACCGCCGGTCGAGCCGTAGCGCTACTCGGTCAGGTAGCGGGCGATCGCGTCGACGAACGCCGGCGCGGCGTGCGCGGCGGCGCCGGTGCCCGCGCGCTGGAGCTGCAGCGCGAGCACGAGCGGGATCGTGCCGTGCGGCGTCGTCACGCCGAACGCGAGCACGAGCAGGCTGTCGTCGGCGGGGCGCTTGCCGCACGCGAGCTGCGCGGCCGGCACGTGCGACTCGTTCCACGCCGCGCACGCGGCCGGGCGCTGTGCGATCGCGGCGAGCGAGTCGGTCGTACCGGTCTTCGCGCCATAGATCGCGACGCGCGCGTCGGCGAACAGCGGCGCGAGCCCGGCGTGCGCGGTGCCGCCGTCCTGCACGACCGCGCACAGCCCGCCGCCGGCGCCGAGCACGGTGGTCGCACGTGCCGCCGATCGATCGGTGCACGACCACGTCGGCACCGCGCCGACCGCGGGCGCCGGGAACCAGCTCGCGGCAAGCCGGCCGGCGCCCGGATCGTAGACGACGCGCGCGAACGCGTCGGCGAGCTGTGCGAGCGAGCCGATCGAGTGCACGCCGGCGCCGCGCAGGAGCTGGAAGTACTCGCGCACCGGCACGCGCGTCTGGTGCGCGGTGTCGTCGGCGTAGAGGTCCACGCGATCGGGGCCGAGCGCGACGAGGTAGCGCAGATCGCGCGACGGATGCGCCACCGGCAGCGCGCGCGCCGCGCACACGTCGGCGCGATCGGCGGCGCGCTCGCAGCTCGCGCGATCGCCGAGCGTGCACAGCGGCCGCCCGAGCAAGGCCTCGGTGTGCTGCCACAGCGGCGTGCGGCGCAGGCCGTCGACGACGACCGTGTGGCCGTGGACGATCGGACCGGTCGCGTCGTCGACCGCGAGCGGCTCGGTGGTCGGCCAGCTCGCGAGATCGGACGCCGCGACGTCCGCGAACGAGAGCTCGGTCGCGCCGCGATGGAAGTGGCCCGCGGGCAGGCCGAGCCCGATGAGCCCGAGCGCGGCCTGGAACCAGTTCGGCGAGCGGCCGAGGAAGTCGTGGGCGTCGGCAGACGTCAGATCGCCGGCGAGCGACGACGGCGGGCAGTGGCCGAGCAGCGGATCGACCGCGGTGCCGCGGTGCGCGCGGCAGCCGCTCGCGTGACCGGCCGCGGTCAGCGCGAGCCCGTGCAGCTGGTCGGGAAACGCGCGCTCGGCCGCGCGCGCGAGGATCGCCTTGAACGTCGAGCCGACCGCGATCGGCAGGTTCCACTCGACGCGCTCGCGATCGCTCTCGCCGTGCTGCTCGCGCAGGCGGATCAGCTCGGCTTCCGCGACCCGATCGACCGGCGCGTACGCGAGCGCCGGTTTGCCGGGCACGCGCTCGCCCTGCGCGAGCAGCTCACCGGTGTCGCCGCGCACGACGACGTACGCGGCGCGCGTCGGCACGGTCGCGTGCCCGGTCAACGGCTGCGGCTCGGCGAGGACGCGATCGGCGACCGCGCCGAGCGCGAGCGCGAGCTCGGGCTGCAGCGCGAGCTTGCACTCGAGAACGCCGTCGAGCGGGCTCGGCGCGCACACCCGATCGCGCGCGATCGCCGGCGGCGACAACGCGCCGCAGGTTGCAGCCGGCGCCGCGGCGCGCTCGTCCAGCGCGGCGTGGATCCAGCCATCGAGCCCGAGCGAGTGCTCGACCTCGAACGGCGACACCCAGCCCAGCTCGGGCAGCGCGCTGCCGTAGGGATACGTGCGGCGCGCGTGCTCGACGTCGTCGGCGAGCAGCGGCTCGGCTGCCGGCCGCACCTGCACGACGACGCGATGCTCGGGCGGCCCGGCCGCGACCAGCGCGAGCCGATCGAGCGCGACCTCGGGCGCGCGCGCGACGTGGTGCCACGCGCCGTCGCTCGCGAGGTACAGCTCGGCGTCGCCGCGCAGCACGATGCGCGCGCCCGCGACCTCGACCGTCACGCCCGGTGCGATCGTCACGCGGCCGGCGCGCGCGAGGCCGGGCGACGCGCTCGCGAGCTCGAGCGCCGGCGCGCCGGCGCGCAGGCGAACGATCGAAATGCCGTGCGGCTCGGCGTCGTCGCGCGAGCCGGAGCGATCGACCCGCGCACCGGCAACGAGCTCGCCGGCGTCGCGCGCGGCCGCGCCGATCGGCGCCGCGACGACGCGCACGCGCGGCCCGCGATCCGCGCGTGTGGGACCGCGCAGCGCCGAGGCCGCGATGTCCGACACCGCGACCGCACACGTCGCGTGCCACGCGTCCGCGCGCGGCGCGAGCTCGAGGTGCAGCTCGGGGGCACCGCCGCGAAACGTCGCGACGCACGTGGCGCCGCGGCGCTCGAGCTGCCAGTGGCCGTGCACGCCGGTGCATGCCGGCAGCGCCGCGACCAGCTCGTCGCGCTCGCCGCGATACTCGGCGCGCAGCTCGCGATCGAAGCGCGCGACGCCGGAGTCGGCCGTGTCGTCGACCTCGCCGCCGAGCTCGACCGGGACGACGTCGCTCGGCGCGCCGTCGTGGTCGTGCCACGGGCAGCTCACGGTCGACGCGTAGCGCAGCGCGGCGGCCAAACGCGCGTCGTGCGCCGGCACGCGCGCGAGCGCCATCGCGGCCGACCGCGCGACCACGACGCCGCCGGCGAGCGCGCTCGTCGCGAGCGCGGCGACCGCGATCCGGCGCGCGCGGATCACGCGGCGCGTCGCGCGCACGCGCTCGTCGTCGCCATCGCGCTCGGGCTCGGCGAGCGCGCACCACACGAGCGCGATCACGAACAGCCACAGATCCGACGGGCTGTCGATGCCGAGGCCCGGCCAGCTGATGCCGGTCAGCGGCAACACGCCGAGCGACGCGAGCGGCTGGTACACGCACAGCACGCCGAGCACGACCGCGACGAGCCAGCGCCCGCGCTGGGCGCGACTCGCGTGGCGCGCGCCGACCGCCGCGAACGCGCCCGCCATCGCGACGAGCGCGACGAGCAGCGCGGTCGTCTCGGCGATGCCGGCGACGCCGGTCTCGCGCGCGACGAGCACGGGCAAGTAATCGTTCTCGACCGAATGGATCACGCCCGGATCGACGATGCGCGCGCCGAACAAACCTTCGCCGTCGACGCGATCGATCGCCCCGGCTCCGCCGGGGCGCGCAGCGACGCCGAGCGGCGCGGAGGGTGGATCGATCGCGTCGGCGGTGCGCGCGGGCAGCGCGGCCTCGCGCCACGCCGAGGCGGTCGCGGCGAAGCGCCGCTGGTCGCGCAACAGCGCGTAGCCGGGATCGACGACGGCCGCGACGCGATCGGCCGCGACGCCGTGCCCGGCGGTCGCGCGCTCGAGCACGTCACCGCGCGCCGCCCACAGCGCGATCGCGGCGACGGCCGCCGCGACATGCGGCAGCCACGCCCGGCGGTGTGCGCGCGCGAGGACCGCGGCGAAGCCGAACATGGCCGCCGCGACGAGCGGCGCCTGGCACGCGACCGGCGCGGCACGCTCGAGCCATTCGCGATCGCTCGCGAGCACGGCGACCGCGATCGCACCGACCGCGACCGCGAGCGCGATCGCGCCGTGCACCGCGACGAGCCGCGCGTGCTCGCGCTCGAGCAGGCCGATGCGGTCGGCGACCGTGGCGTCGTAGCTCGCGTCGTGCCCGGCGACGATCATCGACAGCGCCAGCCCGACGCCGCCGATCGCGAGCGCGACGCCGGTGTCGTACGCGGCGACCGCGCCGGCCGCGATCGCGAGCGCCGCGAGCAAGCGCGCGCGATGCAGGAGCGTCGTGCGCGTACCCGGTGTCATCGATCGCTCGGGTGCGACCTCCGGGCCGCGGCCGAGCGCGAGCCGGAGCGCGGCATGCCCGGCGAGCACGAGCGCGTACGCGAGCGCGAGCTTCGCGAGCACGCCGTGTGGTCCGAGCGCGCGCGCCGCGATCGCCGCGGCCGCGATCGCGACGAGCACGACATCGGGACCGGGCTTCGGGAGCCGGCGCTCGAGCCAGCCCGCGCGCGGCGCGAACACCGCGACGATCGACAGCGCGACCATCGCACCGCGCGCGAGCGTCCACGCCGGCGCGCCGAGGCGCAACACGACCCACGCGACCGCGAGCGTCCACGTCCACACCGCGAGCGCGAA
>DATJXL010000080.1:0-17107 GCA_035500135.1 Kofleriaceae bacterium | reverse complement strand
CCGACCGAGCTCGACCAGGGCCGTGCCCTCGATGACCAGACACGACACCATCTCGATCGTGTCGTGGTCGGATTCCTTGCGGTCCCTGCGAAACTCGGCGAGGCACTCGCGGCTGAGCCGGAGCGCGTCGTCGTAGCGGTGGGCGCCGAGGTACCCGTTCGCGAGCGGATCCATGTTGATCGCGAGGTTGAACTTGCGCTGGCCGAGCTCGCGCAGCTTCGCGATCCCTTGCTCGCAGCCCGCGATCGCGCGGTCGAACCGGGCTTCGGCGTTGTCGACACGAGCGAGGTCGCACTGCGCGGCCGCGCGCGTGAAGTCCTCGGCTTCGCGGATCGCCAGCGAGCGCTCGAGCGCGCGGCGCGCATCGGCGTGGCGGCCGACCACCGCGAGGCTGTAACCGTAGTTGTCGAGCAGCGACGCGTACAGGTCGTTGTGCGTGCCGTACGCGTGCTCGACCGCGACGACGTCGCGCTCCTGGAGCGCCGCGGCCTCGGCGAAGCGTCCGAGCACCGTCAACGCCACGCTCTGCGAGCTGTCGATCTGGATCACGAAGTCGCCGGCCGGGCCGTACAGCTGATCGGCGAGCTCGTGCGTGCGACGGAGATGTTCGAGCGCCGCTTCGTAGTGACCGGCGTTGGTCTCGGAGATCGCGAGCGCACCTTCATAGACCGCGTGCGGCGAGCGCGCGTGCGTGCGCTCGAGCCACACGCGGGCGCGCTCGCGCAGCCGGCTCACGGTCTCGGTCGGCTCGCCGGTGGCCGCCGCGATCTCGAACCGGCTCGCCGCCGCGCGCGCGGCGTTGCCATCGAGCCCGGCCGCGAGCCCGGCGAGCTCGGCGCGCTCGCATGCGTCCGCGGCGCCGGGCTGCGTCGCGCTGTTGAGCACGAGGCAACGCTCGAGCAACGCGTCGGAGATGGCGGGTTGATACCCGAGTCTCTGCGCATCGGCGAGCACGCCGTCGATCTCGTGGCTCGCGGTCCCGAGATCCTGGACGTCGCTGAGCGCACGCACGTGGAATAGCCGCACGCGGAGCGCCTCGACCGCGGGCGCGATCGCGGGCGGCGGCGTGGCGACCACGGCGAGGCCTTGCGGATCGTCGCACTCGACCGGCCCCTGGATGCGCCGGATCGCGTGCGACGCGACCTTCACCGTCGCCGCGTCCGCGTGGCCGAGCAGCGCGACGAGCGCGCCGACATCGGCCTTGACGCGATCGAGGCAGGCCAGGCGCAGCACCAGCGTGGCTTCGGGCTTGGCGTGGGTCTCGCGCGTGTCGCGGCAGGCGCGAGCGCGCGCGTCGAGCCAGTCGCGTGCCATGTCGTCGAGCCCGGCCGCGGTGCGCGCGAGCTCGTCCTCGGCGGTCGGCTCGCCGGTCGCGACGAACGCGGCGCGCAGCCGCTCGCGCTCGCCGGTGCTCCACGCGTCGGCGAACGGCTCGGACGTCTCGCACGGATCGGCGGCGAGCCGCTCGGCGCGCACGTGCGCGCGCCACGCCAGCCCGCCCGCGACGACGGCCGCCGCGACGACCACCGCGCCGGCCCCGCGCATCAGCTTGCGGCGGCGGATCGCCGGATCGTCGGCGAGCGCGGCGAGCAGCGCGTCCATCGACGGATAGCGCTGGCCGGGCTCGAACTCGAGGCCGCGCACCACGACGCGGCGCAACCAGATCGGCACGCGCGTGTCGGCCGGCGCGGGCTCGATCGGCGGCAGGCCGTCGCTCGTGATCAGCGCGTGAAACGGGCGCGTGCCGTACAGCGCCTCGTACAGCGCGACGCAGAAGCTGAACTGATCGCCGGCGGCGCTCACCGGCTCGCCGCGCTGCGCCTCGGGCGGCATGTAGACCGGCGTGCCGAGCACGCTGCCGGTGCGCGTGAGATCCTCGCTCAGGACGTCGCGCGCGGACGGGCTGTCGACGTTGTCCGCTCGCTCGAGCTGCTCGCCCGCGGCACGGGCGAGCCCGAAATCGAGCACGCGCGCGCGCCCGTCGTTGCCGACCAGCACGTTGTTGGGCTTGAAGTCGCGATGCACGATCCCGGCCGCGTGCGCCGCCGCCAGGCCGCGCCCAGCTTCGGCGAACTTCGCGACGATCTCGCGCCACGTCCGCTGCGCGTTGCCGTACCACGCCGACAGCGTCTCGCCCTCGACCAGCTCCATCGCGAGGAACACGCGATCCTCGGCGGTGCCGACGTCGAACACCGCGACGACGTTCGGGTGCGAGAGCCGAGCGAGCGCCTGCGCCTCGCGCAGCATGCGGCCCTGCACGTCGGCGTCGTCGTCGGCGCGCGCGTAGACCAGCTTGATCGCGACGCGGCGGTTGAGATCCGGATCGTAGGCGGCGTACACGATGCCCATCCCGCCCGCGCCGAGCCGATCGATCACGACGTAGCGCCCGATCTGGGTCCCGCGCTCGAGCGCCCGGACCTCGGTGCGCGCGCGCCGCGGCGTGCCCTCGACCGCCGTCGCGCGCTCGTCGTCCACGCCCACATGGTAACGTGCGCGTGCTCGATGTGGTCCGAGATCGCCACCATCTACCGGGTCTCGAAGAAGAAGCAGGACATCAACTGGTTCACCGAGCACGTCGCGCGGCCGCCCGCCGCGATCGTCGTGTACGCGGTGCGCGGCACGCGGATCACGCCGAACCAGATCACGTTCCTGTCGGCTTTCATCGCGGCCGGCGCGTGCGCGCTGTTCGCGGTGTGGCCCGGCTGGCTCGGGCTCGTCGTCGCCGCCGCCGTGTTCGAATTCTCGTTCGTGCTCGACTGCGCCGACGGCCAGCTCGCGCGTCACCGCAAGATGGCCTCGCCGCTCGGCCACCTGCTCGACTTCTTGATGGACGAGCTCAAGGCGATGCTGCTGTTCGGCTGCGTCGCGGTGCGGATGTGGCGCGAGACCGGCGACGACCGGCTCCTGCTCGTCGGCCTCGGCGGCCTGTTCTGCCTGGCGTCGGGCATCGCGCTGACGTCGTTCATGCGCCGGCCCGAGTATGGTGCGAAGCCGCCGAGCGAGGACGGCCAGCCGGCCGAGCTGCACAAGCGTGGCCCGGTCGCGTGGATCGAGTGGGCCGCGCGCTTCGTCGTGCACTACCCGCAGTACCTGTGGCTGTGCGCGGTCGTCGATCGCATCGACATCTACTTCTGGGCCTACGCGGCGGTGAACGCGCTGTACCTCGCGAAGAGCCTGGCGTCGATCCTGCTGCGGCTGGGGAGGTTCGCGTGAGCGACGCGATCAAGCGCTGCATCCTGATCGCGGCCGGGCGCGGCAAGCGGCTCGGGCCGCACACCGAGGACATTCCGAAGTGCATGGTCGATGTCGCGGGCCGGCCGATCCTCGGCTGGGTGTGGCGCGCGCTCGCGGCGGTCGGCGTCGAGGAGCTCGTCGTGATCCGCGGCTATCGCGGCGACGTGCTCGAGACGTTCGTGCGCCAGCTCGTGCCGCGCGTGACGTTCGTCGACAACCGCGAGTGGGAGACCAACAACGTCCTGCTCTCGCTCGCGTGCGCACGCGACTTCATCGACCGGCCGACGTACGTGTCGTACAGCGACATCGTGTTCACGCCCGGCGTCGCGCACCGGCTCGCGTCGTCGTCGGCGGAGGTCGGGCTGATCTGCGATCGCGAGTTCGCGCGCATCTACGACGGCCGCACCGAGCACCCGCTCGAAGAAGCCGAGGTCATGGACTGCAGCGCGACCGGCGCGGTGGCGCGCGTCGGCAAGCGCGCGCTCGATCCGGAGCTCGCGGCGGGCGAGTTCATCGGCCTCGTGCGGCTCGGCGGCGACGGCGCGCGCGCGGTGCACGGCGAGCTCGGTCGGCTTGCCGAGCGCTTCGCCGGTCGCGAAGACGCGCCGTTCCAGCGCGCGGCGCGCTATCGCAACGCGTACCTCACCGACTTGTTGCAGGAGCTGATCGGCATCGGCGTTCGCGTCGATCCGATCTGGATCGACGGCGGCTGGCGCGAGATCGATACCGGCCAGGATCTCGACCGCGCGCGCGAGCTGCTACAGTCGTGGCCATGAGCGTCAAGCGCCTGCTGTTCGCGATCGCTTTGCTCGCAGCGTGCGACAAGCCGACGAAGGAAGACTGCCGCAAGGCGCTCGTCAACATGCAGCACCTGATGGGCACCGAGAGCCTGACCGAGAACGAGAGCCTCGACGGCGAGGTCCGGCGCTGCATGGGCGGCTCGAGCACCAAGTCGGTCTCGTGCGCGATCAAGGCGACCACGCTCGACGAGCTGAAGCAGTGCGAGTTCTTCAACGTACCGGGCAAGGCCGCCGGCAACGCGGGCTCGGCCGGCTCCGGCTCGGCGGGCTCCGGCTCGGCGAAGTGAGCGCACTCGCCGGGCGCGCCTGCGCGCTCGCGGCGGTCGCGTGCGCCGCCTCCGCGCGCGCCGACACGCCCAAGCCGGTCGTGCTCGCGCCGGACGCCGCGCTCGGCCGGCACGGCGAGGTCTACGCTCTCGACGCGAAGACCGGCGTGTGGGCGCGGCGCGGCGCGACGACGATCGCGGGCGACGTGATCGGCGCGGCACGCGGGCTCGCGGCCACCCGCGACGGCGACGTGTTCCGGCTCGCGCGCGATCAGTGGACGGTCGTGTACTTCGGGCAGCACGCGAAGGCGATCCTCGGTGCCGGCCCGCGCGCGGTCGCGGCGGTCGGCCGCACGGTGTACGCGCTCGACAGCGCGGCGCCGCAGAAGCTCGC
Organism: Kofleriaceae bacterium; assembly: GCA_035500135.1. Classification (GTDB taxonomy): domain Bacteria; phylum Myxococcota_A; class Polyangia; order Haliangiales; family Haliangiaceae; genus JABFXX01. Next base: position 12,413 of record DATJXL010000080.1, on the reverse strand, counting down.
CGACGCGCCCGACCCGGTGATCGCGCTCGCGGCGTCGCCCGGCGGCGTCGTGATCGAAACCGAGCACGACGTGTTGCGGCTGGCCGGTACCGCGTGGACGCCGCTCAAGCGCGGGCCGCATCACGTCGCCGCGCTGCTGTCGGATCGGTTCGCGCTCGCCGACGGCGGCGCCGGCGTGGTCGAGCTCGCGACCGGCAAGGTCGTCGCGTGGCCGAGCCCGATCGCGGCCGCGGTCGCGGTCGGCGATCGCGTCTATGCCGCGAGCGGAGCCGAGCTGTTCACGCTGCACGCCGGCCGCGTCGCGCGCGAGCCGGTGACCGCGGCCGCCGCCGGCGACGCGGCGGTGGCGATCGCCGCCGACGCCACCCGCGTCGTGATCGCGACGCGCGACGGCCACTTGCTCGTGCGGGCGCACGGCGCCTGGATCGCCGCCGACGCCCGCGACGAAACACCGCTGGCCCGCCCCGGCTCGCCTCCGGCACGGTCCAGGTGATAGTGTGGGTCGAGGATGTCGCCCCACGTCCTGGTAGCCGACGACGACGCGTGGATCCTGCGCATGGTCGCGACCGTGCTCGAGAAGCGCGGCTACTCGGTCGAGACCGCGGTCGACGGCGAGGACGCGCTCGCCCGCGCGCTCGCGCGCCCGCCCGATCTGCTCATCACCGACGTGATGATGCCGAAGATGGACGGCTGGGCGCTCGTCCGCCAGCTGCGTGCGCACGCCGAGCTCGCGATGCTGCCGGTGATCTTCCTGACCGCGCTGTCGTCGGAAGACGACCGCATCCGCGGGTTTCGGCTCGGCGCCGACGACTACGTCACCAAGCCGTTCCGCTTCGAGGAGCTCGATCTGCGCGTCGCCAAGACCCTGCGCCGCACCGCGCAGACCGTGCAGGAGACGCGCGACCAGCTCAACAGCTCCGGCCTGCGCGGCGATCTCACGCAGGTCGGGCTGTCGTCGCTGCTCGTGCTCGTCGAGCTCGAGCGCAAGACCGGCCTCCTGCAGCTGCGCTCGGTCGACGGCGTGTCGGCGCAGATCCTCGTGCGCGAGGGCAAGGTCGTGCACGCCCGCCTCGACCACGCGGAGGAGCCGGTCGACGCCGATTGCGTCTATCACCTGCTGACGTGGTCGGCGGGCGAGTTCGAGTTCGTGGCGTGCCTCGTCGAGGGCGTCGATCGCGTCAACGTCTCGACGACGCACCTGCTCATGGAAGGCGCGCGCTTGATCGACGAGGCGCGCGAGCCCGACGCCTCGGCGACGATCGCGACGATCCCGCCGGTCCAGGACCGCTCGACGACCGACGACGGCTGGGATAGCTGAGGGCTCGAGCTACTTGAGCAGCTCGTCGGCGAGCTTCTTCACGAGCTGAGCGTCGGCGCGGTCGCCGAACTGCTTCTTGATCGCGCCGATCACGCGGCCGGCCATCTTCGGATCCTTCTGCGGCAGCTCGGCGATCGCCTTCTCGACCGCGGCGCGCAGCTCGGCCTCGTCGAGCTGCTTGGGCAGGAACCGGCTGCACCACTCGAGCTCGAAGTCGATCTCGGCGATCTGATCCTTGGCGCGGTCGCCGGCGGCGGCGAACTCGTGCTTCGCCTTCTCCATCTGCTTGCGATAGCTCGAGATCACGTCGAGGATCAGCGCGTCGTCGACGGTGCCGGTGAACCCCTTCGCGGTGCGCCGCTCCATGATCTTCGTGTTGATCATGCGCACCAGGTTCGCGGTCCTGAGGTCCTTCGCCCTGATCGCCGCGGTCAGCTGTTCGCGCAGTTGCCCTTCGAGGTTCGTCGACATGGCGACGACGTACCACGACTTGTCATTCTAGGTGACGTGCTTACGGCGCGACGACGGTCGTCCGCCCGCCCTGCCCCGATCGTCGCGAACCCGAGCAGCCACAGGATCGCGAGAATGACGGCAACTGCGAGCAACACGGGGAACCTCCCGGTAGGCAGTCGCTGCATTTCGCTCGCCAGGGAACAGAGGCTTCTAGCCGCGCTCGAACAGCCGCGACTGCGCCGACGGCGTGGGCCGCGTGCGCCGCTGCTTGCCGCGCCGGGTGCGGCGGTGGACGTCGCGCCGCTCGGCGCGAACGTCGGGCGAGAGTGCCCATGGCCGCAGATCGAGCGAGCCGGCGGTCGCGAGCACGACCGCGAGCGGATCGGTCGTGACCGCCTCCGCTGCCCGGCTCGCGCCGTGGTCGGCCACGGTGCGCTCGTCACCTGCGAGCGCTTCGCCCGCGACGTGGACGATCAGCCGCCACGCTCCGCCGCTCTCGCCGATCGCGGGCGCGAGCACGCGCGCGAGCGCCTCGGCCTCGCCGATCGGGCTCGCCAGCTCGATCGGCAGCTCGCGCTCGCCGGCCCGGACGTCGAGCCGCGCGGCGGTGCGGCCGCGCCCGGCGAGCCGCAGCTCGATCCGGCGCGCGATCGTGGCGATCGCGGCCGGTCCGCTGACGCCGCTCGCGCTGTCGAGCACGTTGCCCGAGCGCACGAGCAGCTCCTCGCGGATCGGGCCGTCGGGCGTGTACGGCCGCAGCGCGCTGCCGCTGTCGCCCCGCGCGAGCGCCTGGTAGTCGGCCTCGAATGGCCGTGCCACCGACGGTGCCGGTAGCGCTGCGAACTGGCCGAGCGTGGTCACGCCGAGCGCCTCGAGCATGTGCTGCACCTCGAGCGGGATCGCGAGCAGCGCGAGCGGCCGCGGGGCAAGGAACGCCGCCGATCCGCCACGCGGCACGACCACGACGCCGTCCTCGTCGCCGTCGTGCACGTGCTTGTCGGCGCCATACGCGGCCGCGACCCAGGCCGTGAAGCGATCGTCGGCGATGCCGACGCGCCCGGTCAGCCCGAGCGCGCCGATCAGCTCGAGCGCGCGCTCGCCGAACGCCTGGCCGCGCCAGCCGGTCGGCCGGCCCTTCGCGCGCGCGGTCGGCACCTCGGCGTAGACCGCCAGGTGCGCGGCGCCGGCGCCGACCCGGCCTCCGATCTCGACCGTCGCCGTGACGCCGAGCAGCGCGTCGGCGATCGCGCGCGCGGTCTCGCGCTCGGCCACCGGATCCGCGGTGACGATCACCAGGGCCGGCGACAGCGCGCGTGCGGACGTCGCCGTCATCCCGAGCCGGACGCCGAGGGCCCAGGCCGCGCGCGAGCACGCAAGCACGATCGGCGCGCCCAGCACGCGCGGCCCCCGCTCGGCGGCGCCGACGACCGCGACCGGAGCGCCGCGCAGCGACGGGTCGATCCGCGTCGCACACTGGAGCGAGAGCTGGGGGATGTGGAGGCAGGCGATGCGCATGCTCGAACCCTATCGTACTGGTCTGATGTTCAGTGCGCCAGCATGGATCCGGAGTGGTTCCGATCCCTATCCTAAGCATTCAGAAGCACACGTATAGTGCGACGAAATGTCCGAGAGGATCTCGCCCACCGCTCACTATACGGGCTACGTCTGGGTCGCCCACGGCTTCTCGCACGACGCGTTTGCGACGCCGACCGGCCGCGCGATGTACCGCGCGCTGCGCCCGGTCAACGCCGCGGCCCACGCGATGGGCCTGCCCACGCTCGAAGGCATGCTGGTCGCCCGCCACCACGCGATCGATGCCTGCCTCGACCGCGCGATCGAGGCCGGCCAGATCGGCCAGATCATCGAGGTCGCGTGCGGGCTATCGCCGCGGGGCTGGCGGCTGCGCCAGCGCTACGGCGACGCGCTCGATTACGTCGAGGCCGACCTACCCGGCATGATCGCGCGCAAGCGCGACGTGCTCGCGCGGCTCGGCACGTCGCCGCACCACCGCACCGCCGAGATCGACGCGCTCGCCGACTCCGGCCCGACCTCGATCGAAGCGCTGTGCGCGACCCTCGATCCGGCGCGCGGCACCGCGATCGTGACCGAGGGGCTCGTCAACTACTTCGACCGCGCCACCGTGACCGCGATGTGGGCGCGCTTCGCGCGCGCGCTCGCGCGGTTTCCCCACGGGATGTACGTCTCGGATCTGGTGACGCGCGACATCTCGCGCGGCGCGCTCGTCGCGGCGTTCCGCCGCCTGCTCGGCGCGTTCGTCCGCGGCTCCTTGCACATCGACTTCGCCGACGGCGACGACGCCGCGCGCGCGCTCGAGGCCGCCGGCTTCACGCGCGCGGCCGCGCACGATCCGCGCGAGCTCGTCGATCTGCCGGACTCGCTCGGCGCCGGCGTCGTGCGCGTGCTCGAAGCTACGCGCTGAGCCGCATGCTGGTGCGATAGCCGAGCGCGCCGAGCTCGCGCGCCAGCTCGTCCATCGTCGGGCGGTCGGCCGCGTCCTTCGCGAGCGCACGCATCACGGCGCGCTCGAGCTGGGGCGCGATGCCGGTGCGCAGCCACGACGGCCGCGGCGCGCGCTGCTCGAGGTGCGCCCACATCAGCTTCGGCAGCGAGCCGTCGAACGGCGTCTCGCCGGTCAGGAGCTCGAACAGCATGCAGCCGAGCGCGTACACGTCCGACGCCGGCTCGGGCTCGCCCCGCCACTGCTCGGGCGCCATGTACGCGGGCGTGCCCGCGATCGACGCGTCCTCGGCGGGCGGCTCGTCCACGCGGCGCGACACGCCGAAGTCGATGATCTTGACGCGGCCGTCGCGGAGCACGAGCACGTTGTCGGGCTTGACGTCGCAGTGCACGAACCCGGCGGCGTGCAGCGCGGCGAGCGCGCTCGCGATCTGCGCGCCGAGCTGCGCGACGTCGTCGACGCCGATGTCGCCGCGCGCGCGGATCGTCGCGAGGGTCTCGCCGTCGAGGTACTCCATCACCAGATACGGCACGTCGTCCGCATCGCGCGCGGCGGCGCGGATGTCGACGAGTCCGGGATGGCTCGCACGCGCCGACACCGCGCGCTCGCCGTAGAGCCGCGCGACGATCTCGGCGTGATCGACGAAGCGCCGGTCCATGACCTTGAGTGCCACGCGCTCGCCGGTCTTGACGTGCGCCGCCAGGTACACCCCACCCATGCCACCGCTTGCCAGCGGGGCGACCACCTCGTAGGGGCCGAAGCGGGAGGGCACGCGGCCGACTACTGCATCGCAGGTGCCACCGCGTATGCATGCGACTACAGGTCGTGAACCCGGCTCCCGGCGTCGAAAAACCACGACACAGTGTCAAAAGGGCCTCGACCCTAGCTACGGCAGATCGATGCCCTCGCCTGCGCACACCGCGGATGCTCGCTTCTTCGCGTCGCCCTCGAGCCGTTTCGCGAGGTCGCGCGCGCGCGCGGAATCGCCCCGCCGGCATGCGGCCGCGACCGCTCGCGCGCGCTCCTCGGAGCGCAGCTCGAGGTGGCTCACCTCCGGAACTCCCGATGGATCGGCGCGATCCTCGCCCTGCGCCAGGCTCATGATGACCGGATAGATCTCGGCGCGCGGCACGCCGTGCGCGACCGCGTCCTTGCCGTGATCGAGGTGAGCCTGGATGATGCGGTCGAGCACGGCCTCGTTGGCCGCGCCGACCACCGGCTGGCCGTTGACGAACAAGGTCGGCGTGCCGGTCACGCCGAGCGCTTCGGCGGCCGCGCCTTCGGCGACCACCGCGTCGTGAAAGCGCCGATCGTCGAGCGCGGCGCGAAACCGCGGCAGATCGAGGCCGGCCGCCTTCGCATAGGCCTCGAGATCGGCCCGCGACAGCTTCCCGAAGTTCGCGAACACCTGATCGTGGAACGCCCAGAACTTGCCCTGGTCGGCCGCGGCCGCGCCGGCCTCGGCCGCGATCATCGAATCGGGATGGAACAGCACCGGATAGTGGCGATAGACGATGCGTAGATCGCCGGCGAACTTCGCGCGCAGGTGTGCGAGCACGGGCGCCTCCTGCGCGCAGAACGGACACTCGAAGTCGCTCCACTCGACGATCGTCACCAGCGCGTCGGCCGGGCCGATCGACTGGTTCGGCAGGCCCAAGCCGACGCGATACACCGCCCTGAGATCGAGCCTGGGCGGCTCGGCCGACTTGTCGTCGGGAGCGTTCGCGGTCGGTTCGCCGCCCGCGACCTCGGCCTCGTAGAGATCGCGCGGATGCCCGGCCGCAAGCGAGCGCGCGCGCGCGAGCTCCTCGTCGACGACGTCGCTGAACACGCGCAGCGGCTGGTTGCCGAACACCGGCCGGCCGTCGATGAAGAACATCGGCGTGCCGACGACGCCGAGCGTGCGCGCGTCGGCGAGATCGGTCGCGAGCTGGGTCCGCGCCGCGCCGGCATCGAGGTCGCCGCGAAACCGGATCATGTCGAGCCCGAGCTCGCGCGCGATCAGCTCGACATCGGCGCGATCGACCTTGCCGTGCAGCTCGTACAGCCGCGCGTGCATCGGCCGGAACTTGCCCTGCGCCGCCGCCGCGCGCGCGGCCTCGAGCCCGACGAGATCGTCGTCGTCGATCGGCAGCGCGCGGTGGACCCAGCGGATCTGTCCCGGATACAGCCGGTCGAGGCGATCGAGCGTATCGCGCACGGCATTGCAGTACGCGCACCGGTAGTCGCTCCAGTCGACGATCGTGATCGGCGCGTCGGCCGGGCCCTCGGTGGGGGCCGAGCCGATCGGCACCTGGTAGATCGCCGCCGGGTCGAAGCCGGCGCCCGTGCCGAGCTGGGTCGCGCCGCCCGCGCGTGCGGTGCCGGCGGCCGCGGCGAGCCCGACGAGCATCACGAGCGCGCGCGAAGTCACGCCGGCAGTTCTAGCACGGCGGCCAGCTCGCGCCCGCGCGGGCCGGTGCCGGTCGCGACGAGCGTGCGGGCGGTCGCGGCGTGTGCGAGCTCGACGCGCAGGTGGTCGGCGGGCATGACGTCGAAGCGATCCGCCCACTCGACGATCGCGATCCCGCGCGGGTCGCCGACGATCTCGTCGAGGCCGAGCTCGGCGAGCTCGGCCTGGCGCTCGATGCGATAGAGATCGACGTGCCACACGACGAGCCGGCCGCCGTCGTACTCGTGCACGAGCGCGAACGTCGGGCTGTGCGCCGCGACGCGCGCGCCGAGCGCGGCCGCGAGCCCGGCGACCAGCGTGGTCTTGCCGGCGCCGAGCTCGCCGATCAGCGCGATCGCGTCGCCGCCGCGCACGGCCGCAGCCAGCCGTGCGCCCGCGGCCGCGGTCGCCGCGGCGTCAGGCAAGTTCACGAGCAAGCGCGTCGTCCCAGTGGTCCGCGGTCTTGGCGATCGAGTGCACGAGATCTTCGAACTCCTCGTAGTCGAGGCCTTCGAGGCCGCGCAGGATGCGCAGGTAGAGGTCGCCGGTCTGCGGATGGAGCGCGAACGCGGCGTCGCCGGTCTCGGTGAAGCTCGCGGCGAGCAGGCGGCGCGCGCGGACGAGATCGAGCACGGGCTGCTTGGCGACGCGCGCGAGCAGGAGCAACACGCCCTTGTCGGCGAGCACGTGGATCGAGACCACGGCCGATCCGCGCTGGATCATGCCGGTCCCGTCGTCGCCGAGCGGCGGCAGCGTGATGTTGCGCTCGCGGCCGAACCGGTCGAGGAACTCGGCGATGACCTGGCGTGGATCGGCGTCTGACATGGCTGGTCCGCAGTGTATAACGTCGCCGTGCGTATCGCGGCCCTGCTCGTGTTGCTCGCGGCCGCGTGCGGCCACGACCACGGCCCGCCGCGCGTGCAGAAGCGGCCCAAGCCCGATGGCTCGGCGCCGCTGCGCGGCGGCGGCCCGCCGCGCTCGCCGCGCAACGCGAGCTACAAGATCGAGGCGCGGCTCGACGTGCAGCGCCACACGATCACCGCGAGCGAGACGCTGACCTGGAAGAACATCGGCGGCAGCCCGGTCGACTCGCTGCCGTTCCACCTCTACCTGAACGCGTTCAAGAACGAGAAGTCGCTGTTCTGGCGCACGTCGCACGGCGCGATGCGCGGCGCCCATGCCTCCGACACCGGCTGGGGCTGGATCCAGGTCGAGTCGGTGCAGATCGACGGCATCGAGCTCGTGACCAAGCTGCACTACACCGACCCGGATGATCAGACCGTCGCCGAGCTGCCGCTCGATAAGCCGGTCGCGCCCGGGGAGACCATCCAGGTCTCGTTCAAGTTCACCGACCAGCTGCCCGAGGTCTACGCGCGCACCGGCTACAAGGGCGACTTTCACATGGTCGGCCAGTGGTTCCCGAAGATCGGCGTCCGCGCCGGCCCGCCCGGCGAGGAGCACTGGGAGTGCAAGCCGTTCTACGCGACGACCGAGTTCTTCGCCGACTTCGGCACGTACGACGTCGCGCTCACCGTGCCGAGCACGCACCAGGTCGCGGCGACCGGCGTGCTCGTCAGCGCGAACGATCTCGCCGGCAACATGCGCACGCTCGTGTACCGCGCCGAGGACGTGCACGACTTCGCGTGGATGGCCGACCCGTACATGCGCATGTACTCGGGCACCGCGAAGCTCGAGCACAACGAGACCGTCGAGGTCCGCGTGTGGGCGCGCCCCGAGCAGGAGGCGTTCGCGCAGCGCCATCGCGACGCTGCGATCGGCGCGATCGAGCGCTTCAGCGCCGACTTCACGCCGTATCCGTGGCCGATCATGACGATCATCGATCCGCCGCCCGATGCCGCGGCCGGCGCCGGCGGGATGGAGTATCCGACGCTGGTCACCACCGGCGGCGACTCGGTGTTCATGCGGCCGGGCATCCGCTTGCCCGAGTACATCACGATCCACGAGGTCGGCCACAACTGGTTCCAGGGCATGCTCGCGTCGAACGAGGCCGACGAGGCGTGGCTCGACGAGGGCGTCAACGAGTGGGCCGACGCGCACGTGATGACCGAGCTGTACGGGCCGCGCCGCGGCATCGACTGGCTGGGCTGGCAAGCCGAGCTGTCCGACGTGTTCGCGGCGTACTTCCCGGATCGCGCGGGGATCCCGTCGCCGATCGCGACGGCCGCGTACGCGTTCGTCGACACCGAGGCGTACGGGGCGCAGTCGTACGCGAACACCCAGCGCGCGCTCGCGACGCTCGAGCAGATGGTCGGCAGCACGAAGATGATGGCGGCGATGCGCGCGTACACGAACGCCTGGTCGTTCAAGCACCCGACCGGGCGCGACCTGTTCGCGGCGCTCGCGCAAGGAACCGGCAAGGATCTCGAGTCGTACATCGCGCAGGTGTTCGAGCAGGTCGGCGGCGTCGCGCTCGCCGTGCGCAGCGCGACCTGCGCGCCCGCGCATCCGCCGCGCGGCATCTTCGACGACGGCAGCGACCACAAGCTGCACGACGGTGCCGAGACCGGATCGTGGCAGTGCGAGGTCGTCGTGCAGAACACCGGCACCGTGCACGTGCCGGTCGACGTCGAGCTGCGCTTCGCGGACGGCTCGTCGGAGCGCCGCAGCTGGGACGGCCTCGGCGCGTGGAAGCGCATCGAGATCGAGCGCAGCGCGAAGCTCGTCGAGGTCGTGCTCGATCCCGATCACGTGCTCGCGCTCGACTCGCCACTGCGTCACGACGAGCGCATCGAAGGCGACGGCGCGGCGTCGCTGCGCGCGGCCGCGCGCATCTCGTCGTGGGCGCAGACCCTGATGCAGCTGGAGGGTCCGTGATCCCAGCGCATCGCTTCGGGCTCGCGGACCTGATCGCGGCCGGGCCGCGCGCGGTCGCGCGCTACACCGGCACGCTGCTCGCGGTGTTCGTCGTGCAGACGATCGTCGCGGCCGCGTGCATGCTCGGCGTCGCGGTCGTGCTCGCGCAGGCGTTCGCGCACCTGCCGATGTGGGACGAAGCGGTCGACGGCAACCTGGCCGCGCTGATGTGGTGCCTGCGGGCCGCGCGCGCGAACTTCCTCGCGTCCGGCGGCATCGTGTTCGCGGCGCTGCTGCTGTGGCAGCTCGCGTCGTGGTTCCTCGCAGGCGGGCTGTACGGCGTGCTCGGCCAGCGCCCGGAAGGCCGCGCCGAGACCGCGCGCTGCTTCGGCGCGTCGGGCGCAGCGACGTACCTCGCCTATGCGCGGCTCGCGCTGTGCTCGATCCCGGGCTGGCTCGTCGCGATGTTCGCGCTCGGCGCGGGCATGGGCTGGGCCGACCCCCGCATCCAGTACGCGCTCACCGTCGGCGATCTCGTCGTGCCGCTCGCGGTCGCGTTCCTGCCGGCGCTCGCGATCCTGCACGTGGTCGGGACGATCGGCGACTACGCGCGCGTCGAGCTGACGCTGCGCCACGACTCGCACGAGCCCGGCGTCGTGATGACGTACGCGCGCACGACGCTGTTCGTGCTGAGGCGCCCGATCGTGCTCGTCCACGCCGGGCTCGGCTGGCTGGTGTTCGCGCTCGTGACGTTCGGCTACGCGTTCCTCGCGCAAGGTCACGCGATGTACGGCGCGGAAGGCGCGGTCACGCTGTTCGTGATCCGCCAGGGCGTCGCGCTCGCGCGCACCGCGGTCCGGTTCGGCGTGATGGCGGGCCAGGTCGAGCTCGGCCGCACGCGCCCGCTGCCGCCGCGCCGCGCCGAGCCGGCGGGCGAGGCGGCGAAGCGCGCGTAGATCTCGCGCCGGCTTTCGGCTCGCGGCCGCGGCTTCGGCTGACGGCGGCGGCTTCGGCCAACGGCGGCGGCTTCGGCCAACGGCGCCGGCTTTGGCTAACGGCGGCGGCTTCGGATCGCGGACGCCGTCAGATCCACTTCCACGGGACGACGTCGGTGCTCGCGGCCGGGCGCCACGCCGGCGCGGCGGTCGGCGCCCCGAGCGCGACCACGCTGTCGGAGTCGTCGGGATAGCGCGCCCACAGCACGCGCCGCCACGCGAGCACGACGAGCCCGAACAGCGGCGCCGCGACGGCGACCGCCACGAGCAGGTAGCGCTCGGGCCACGCGAGCGCGGTCAACGCGGCGATGGTCGCGGCGAAGATCGCGACCATCACCGCGAGCGCGATCGAGCGCGTGCGGACGTTGCGCCGCGCGATCGCCTCGTCGCGATGGCCGCAATCCGGGCAGCGCCGGAGCGCGAGCAACATCGGCACGGCCGCGACCGCATCGGACTCGGCATGGCGCGCGGCGGTGCCGAAGTAGCCGGCACCCGCGCCGGTCGCGGTCACGGTCGCGACCCGGAACGCGCCGCAGCGGCGGCAGCTGAAGTCGGCGCGCTGCGTGACCGTCTGGACGTCCGCGCCGAGCCTCACGACGCCCTCGCCGTGATCTGCACCGGCCTCCGTGCCGTGCCGACGAGCGAGCGCGTGCCGTCCGCCGCGAGCTGCACCGTGCCGACCACGCACACGCGATCGCCGCCGGCCACCACGCCCTCGACGTGCCTCCACGACGCGCGCGATCGCTCGTGGCGCGACAGGAACTGCGCGCCGAACCCGCGCGCCGGCAGCGGCGCGGCGACCTCGGCGGTCGGCAGCTCGATGCTCGCGTGCGCGACGTCGACCTCGATCACGCCGGTTCCGTCGTCGATCGCGAACGGCACGACCTGCTCGCGGCGGCGGTCGATGCGATGGTCGTCGACGGTCGCCGACACGACCGCGAGCCCCGCTCGCCCGCTGTACGGCGCCTCGACGCCCTCGCCGCGCGGCAGCGCGCGCCCTTCCACGCGCACGCGCGTGCCCGGGGCGACCTCGGCGACGCGCGCGAGCGGCACCTTGCCGGCCCGGCGCGCGGCGCGCGCCGCACGCCCGTGAACATACGCGCCGATCGCGGACAGCACGAGCGCGGCGGCGATGCCCTGCGCGATCCAAAGCCAGATGGACATGGCGCGCACGCTAGCCGCCGCGCGGCGCGCGGCGCAGCAAATAGTTCGCGCCGCGGTGTATCGTGCGCGCATGTCGACACCGACGCTCGAGAAGCTCTTGAAGGACAGCGGGCTGGCCGAGAAGGCGCAGCAGGTCGATGCGAACCTCGTGCGCATGCAGTGGGGCTCGGCGTTCGTGCTGATCGGCGTGTCGGGCTCGGCGGTGGTCGCGATCGCGCCGTTGTTCCGCCATCCGCCGCACGAGCAGACCGCCGAGTTCTTCCGCAAGCTGCTCGAGCACAACGCGTACATGGGCGGCATGGCGAGCTTCGCGATCCAGCCCGACGGCTGGGTGATCCTGCACTCGGGCCGCGCGCTCAAGGGCATGGACGCCAACGAGTTCGCGACCATGGTCTCGGGCGTCGGCCGGTTCGCCGATCAGTTCGACGACCAGCTCATCCGCGAGTTCTACGCCGACGAGCCCGACGCGACGAACCAGGCGCCGGTGCAGTGAGCCGTCACGGCCGCGCGAACGCGGGGCTCGACGTCAGCGTCACGATCGCGGACGTCGGCACCGCGAGGTAGATCCGGCCCGCGCCGCCGCCGCCGCCGCCGCCGTTGTCGCCCTGCGTGCCGGGCTGGGCGTCGGCGAGCGCCGCGCCGGAGCCGCCGCTTCCGAAGTATCCGCTGCCGCCGGTGGCCGCGGTCGCGCTGTTCTGGCCGTCCTGGCCGGGCGGACCGAGCTCGCTGCCGTCGCCGCTGGCCGTGCCGCTGCCGCCG
>DATJXL010000079.1:0-32779 GCA_035500135.1 Kofleriaceae bacterium | reverse complement strand
CGCGAGCGGCGCGACCGACGAGCGCGGCCGGTCCTCGGGGCTCTTCGGCACCGCGATCAGACCGGTGCCCGCCTTCTTCTCGATCTTGCGCGCGCGCAGATCCGCGATCGCGCGCGCGACGTCGCCGGCGAGCTGCGGCTTGGGTAGCGTCGGCAGGATCGTCATCGCGGCCTCGCTCGCGGTGCACTGCATCGCGGCCTTGCACGCCGGGCAGTGCAGCTCCGGCGCGGTCGCGAACTTGATGACGTCGAAGTGCGCCGCGACGTCGATCAGCTGCGCGCTCGTCGTGCCGCACGCCGCGCACGCGTACGGCAGCGTGATATCGGCGATCTGCGCCTTCGCGCCGAGGTCGTCGCGGCTGGCGAGCTTCTCGAGGAACGACGGCGCGACGCCGATCAGGTACAGCTGCTCGACGAGCGGCGCGATCTGGCCGACGAAGCTGCGCCACTCGGCGGCCCCGGCGGGCTCGACGCGCGCGACGCCGGCGACGTCGACGATCACGGTGCCTTCGAGGCCCTCGGCGAGCTTGTCGCGCGGGAACGTGTTGTCGAGGTTGCCCGCGAGCCGCAGGTAGGTGGCGCGGCCTTCGATCAGCTTGTCGACGCGCAGCTTCGCGTCGATCGTGCCGACGCGATAGTCGAGCTTCGCGGCGAGGAACTGGACGACCGCCGGGTCGAGCTCGAACGCGCCCTGCCCGAGCACGTACGAGAAGTACGTGGAGCCGTCCTCGTCGAAGTACATGCTCTCCTTGCACGACGGGCACGGGCGGTCCGCGAGCTTCATCGCGCGCATGGCCTCGAAGTCCTTGCCGACGTCGAGCAGCACGCGATGCTCGGAATCGCAGTAGTCGCAGCGAAATGGCGCATAGAAGCTGAACACGCGTCCGCCGGCCGTGAAGTTCGCGACCATGTTGAGCTGGTCGACGACCTTCGGCGCGCACTCGATCAGCACGAGCTCACTGGCCTGCTTCTTCGCGGCGCCGACGAAGTCGACCCACTCGCGGATGCCGAACGACGAGATCTTCTTGACGTTGCCGAGGTCGAGCACGAGCGTGCCACCGTCGACCGAGCGCGCGACCTTCTTGCCGTCGAACGCCTCGTCGATCGTGCCGGTGAATTTGAGCAGCGTGACGCCTGCATCGGCGAACTTCTCGATCGCGAGCTTGGGCGGGCCGGGCTCGGCGGGCGGCGCCTGGATCTGCGGCTGAGACTTGCGTGCGACTTCCATCTTCAGCTGCTCCAGTAGTGCAACGACTTGGCCTGGGTGCGCAGCTCGCGCAGGTTGAGATCGAGCTCGAGCACGGCGGTGACCTCGGTGAACCGACCGCGCGCGACGTCGAAGAATAGCCCGGTCGACGCGTGATGGCACACAACTAGCCCGAGGCCGGCGCCGCCGTGCGAGCGATCCTGCTCGCCGCCGGCGAGCCCACGCGCGAGCCCGTCGAACACGTGGCGGCGCTCGAGCCGTCCGAACGGATCGCGGACTTGCAGCACGAGCTTGGTGCCGTCGGACGCCAGCCGGACAGCCGGACGCTCGTTGTCCGACAGCCGGACGTCCGCTTTTCGGTCGGACGCGTATTTCGGACGACCGGACGCGTCGACCGGCGCGTCGTACATCGCGTTCATGACGAGCTCGTGGACGAGCTCGCCGGCCATGTCCGCCACGCGCTTCGGTACTGTCAACTTGCCAACAAAGTCCTGCACGCCGGACACCGCGGCGTCACGATCGGCCGTGGACCGGACATCGAAGTCGATCGCCGAGAAGCCCCAGTCGAGGTACGCGGCGAGCGGCGGCGGTGCCCCGGGAGCCGCGAGCCGGCGCGCGACCATCGCGACCTCCCACCCGCGCGGCGGCGACTCGAAGTCGCGGCGCGCGAGGACGTGATCGATCGCGTTCGTCTCGACGAGGTACCGCAGCGAGCGCTTGAGCGGCTCCGCGGTCCAGAGCACGCCGCGCAGCTTGCCGCCGCGCGCGCGAACTTGCTCGGCGATGTAGTCGCCGTCGAACGTATCGCCGCACAGAATGTCCGCACCCGGCGCGAGCGCGGCCGTTGCCTGCCCCGGATCCTCGACCACCGTTGCGGTCGCTCCGACCGCGACGAGCTGGCGCGCCACCTTGCGGCCCACGAGCTTGTTGCGTTCGAGGATGACGGCGTGCACCGCGATGGATCGACCGTACCACGCAGGTGTTCGAGCAAAACCTCGTCGAGAGAGCGGGTTCGGCGCGGCCGGTAATCGTGGTGGGCCGTGCTACGATCGAGATGTGAGGGTACCCAGAGGTGCGACAACCGTCGTCGCACTGGCCGCGTTCGCGACGACCGCGCACGCCGACGAGCTGTACCAGACCGTCGCGACCCAGAAGTCGCGTGGCGAGCTCTCGCAATTCCTGGTCAAGCCCGCGGAGAAGGCCGCGAAGGCGCGCGACTGGGCGCACGCGATCCCGCTCTACGAGGCGCTCGCCGTCGCACGCGGCCCGGGCAGCGCCGAGCAGAAGCAGCTCGCGACGATGTGGGCCGAGGCAAATCAGAACGAGGACGCCGCCGAGGCGTGGGCCGCGTTCGCGAGTGCCGCGCCGGACGGAGCCGCGAAGCAGGACGCGCTCGCCGAGTCCAAGCGGCTCGCCGCATCGCCCGATCCGTTCGCCGACAAGCTCGCGCTCGCCGATCTCGGGACCGAGGCGCGCGAGGCGTTCGCGCTCGGCCGCGCGGCATTCGCACGCAAGGACTATGGCGACGCGCTCGTCTACTTCCACATGGGCTACGCGCTCGCGCCCGATCTGCCCGGGTTCTTGCGCGAGCTCGGCTCGACGTACGACAAGCTCGGCGCCGCCGATCGCAAGCGCGAGTTCTACCGGCGCTACCTCGTGCAGCGCCCGTTCGGCGCGAACGCCGACATCGTGCGCGCCGAGCTCGCGAAGGACAAGGACGTGCTCGGCACGTTGCTCGTGTCGTCGTCGCTGCCGTGCACGGAGCTGTGGATCAACCGCCAGCGCATCACCGCGAAGCCGCCCGACAAGGGGCTGGTCGTCGCGCCCGGCAACTACAAGGGCCTGTGCTTCAACCCGAAGTACGAGATGGCGCTGTTCGAGTACGCGACGGTCGAGCCGGGCAAGCCGGCGGCGATGACGTTCCGATGGGCGATCCTGGTCAACCAGCTCGAGCACCCGTTCGGGCGCATCGCGCTCGAGAACCCGAAGGCGCCCGGCACGCTGATCGATCTCGGCATCACGTCGCCGGAGGTCGGCGTCGCCGTGCCGGCCGACGGCCGCAAGCTCAGGATGGTCCTCAAGGACGATACCGGGACGCGCAGCGAGGAGCGCCAGGTCCAGATCGAGCCCGGGCAGCGGCTCGTCGTAACGTGGTAGGGTCGCGCCCCGGTGGCGTCCGAGCGGCCATCTCAGGAAGGCAAGCTGTCTCCCGGCGCACCGAACGATCCGGTGCCGTTCGGCGGGTATTACTTGCTCGGCCTGATCGCGCGCGGCGGCATGGCCGAGGTCTATCGCGCCCGCCCGCAGTCGGGTGATCGCCGGCTGTTCGCGGTCAAGGTGATGCGCCCGCAGCTCGCGCGCGAGGCGCGCTTCATCGACATGTTCCACCGCGAGGGCAAGCTCGCGATGATGCTGCGCAACCGCTGCATCGTCGAGACGCTCGAGATCGGCCAGGCCGACGGCCGCCACTACATCGCGATGGAGTACATCGGCGGCCGCGATCTGACGCAGGTGCTGCGGCGCTGCCAGGAGACACAGCAGCGCATCCCGGTGCCGCACGCGGTCTACATCGCCGCGCGCATCGCGGAAGGCCTGCACTTCGCGCACACGCTCGGCGGACCCGACGGCCGCCCGCTCAACATCGTCAACCGCGACGTGTCGCCGTCGAACGTGCGGCTCAGCTACGACGGCGACGTCAAGCTGCTCGACTTCGGCATCGCGCAGGCGCTGATGAAGTTCACGAGCGAGATCGGAATTCTCAAGGGCAAGTTCAGCTACATGTCGCCCGAGCAGATCCGCGGCATGCCGCTCGACGCGCGCACCGACGTGTTCTCGGCCGGCATCATCCTCCACGAGATGCTGACGACCGAGAAGCTGTTCCGCGGCGACACCGAGTTCGCGCTGATGGAGAAGGTGCGCAAGGCCGAGGTGCCGCCGCCCAGCAACTTCAACCGCCGCGTCACGCCCGAGCTCGACGCGATCAGCCTGCGCGCGCTCGCCCGCGATGTCGCCGACCGCTATCAGAACGCGGCGCAGCTCGCCGCCGATCTCGACGCGCTGATCGCGGGCTATCGCTTCGACCCGAAGGAGCTGCGCCAGTTCATGCGCCAGCTGTTCCGCAAGGAATACGCGAAGGAGCTCGAGGAGACGCAGCAGGCGCTCGAGGCCGAGCCGGGCTTCGCGGCGGCGGCCGCCGGCTCGCGCGCGCCGAGCGACCACGAGCCGTCGGCGACCGGCTCGACGCTGACGCCGGTCGAGATCGTCGCCGAGGTCGACTCGTCGGTGCCGACGCCGCAGCCGAGCCCGCCCCCCGATTCGCCCGACAAGACGCGCGGCTTCTGGGGCTCGCTGTTCAAGCGCAAGAAGTAGCTGCTAAGCTAGGGCATGCCGTCGCAACCGCCGACCACGACGAGTCTGATCGGCCACATCCTCGCCGCGCTGATCGGCGCCGGCGCGCTGGTCGCCGGCGTCGAGGCGGGCGTGCACGACCTACCGAGCGTCATGACCGCGACGCTGCTCGTGTGCGGCGCGCTGTTGCCGGTGCTCGCCTGGATGTCGGTGAAGGGCTCGCGCGCGAGCTGGTCGTTCACGATCGCGATCATCACGGTGCTCGGCCTCATCACGTTGTTCGGCGCGCCGAAGGTGCGCACGCTGCTCGACGTCGGGCTGCCGGTCGCCGCGCTGATCCCGATCACCTGCATCGTCGCGGTCACCGTGCTGTCGACGCTCGGCACGAGCTATCAGGGCGACGCTGCGCGATCTACGGGATCCCGATGATCTTGTGCAGCTGAAGTGACACGCGCCAGCGCGGCCGCGCGTGCACGAGCGCGAGCGTGCGCGCGAGGTGATGCGCGTAGCGATCGTCCATGCACGGCTGCACGAAGTAATGCGCGCACGCGTAGCGGGCGACATAGCGATCGAGCGCGGCCTCGTCGACCGTGTCGTCGACGACGACCTTGACCTCGCTCGCTTGCACGTCGGGGGCGAGCGCGATCGATCCGGTGTGAAACTGAGGCTTCGGCGAGATCGTGAGCCAGTCGACTCGTCCGGCGAGCGGACGAGTCCCGTTGGACTCCATGTGAACGCGAAAGCCGGCTGCGGCGAGCGCGGACGCGATCGGCTCGTCCCACTGCAGCGCGGGCTCACCGCCGGTGACAACGACCATCCGCGAGCCGTGCGCGTCGAGCTCGACGAGCCGCGCGGCGATCTCGCTCGCGTCCTGGCGCGTCGCGCCTTCCGGCGCGAAGTCGGTATCGCACCACGTGCACGCGAGATTGCACGCGGCGAAGCGCAGGAACACGCAGGGCGTGCCGGCGTGCGCGCCCTCGCCTTGCAGCGTGGGGCCGAACATCTCCTTCACGAGGTATCGCCGCGGGTCCGACACGAATGCGCATGCTATAGCGCAGCTGTGAAGTGGTGCGTATGCATCGCGATCGCAGCATGTGGGAAGGACGCACCGAGCCCAAGCCCGAGCCCGAGCCCAGCTGCGCCCGGCGACAAGCCCTGGACGTGCGAGCCGCTGCCGTTTGCCGTGAGCACGCCGGTGCCCGAAGCCTCGGCTGCGGCGTGGTGGAAGCTCGACGGCAAGGACCGGCTCGTCGTCGTCGGCGACAGCGGGCGGCACGGCGCGTACGGGATCATCGATCCCGAGACGGGCGAGACCGGCGAGCAGGGCAAGCTGCCGCTCGGCGACGGTGGCGACGATCTCGAAGGGCTCTCCGCCTTCGGTGGCCGCCTCTACGGCCTCACCTCGTCGGGATGGATGCGCGTGTGGGAGCGCCGCGGCGACACGTTCGCGCTCGTCGATGGCCCCTATGCGATCGGCGAAGGCGACATGATCTGCGGCAAGGATCGCAGCAACTGCGCGCGCGACTACGAAGGCTTGTGCCTGCACCGCGACACCAACGGCGGCGCGTGCGCCGGCTACGTCGCGTCGCGTACCGACGGCACGCTGTACTGCCTCGCGCTCGGCGACGATCACCTGTTTCACGTCGACCGCGCGCGTGCGATCCCGATCGTCGCGCGCAAGGGCGTCGTCGCCGACTGCACGTACGACGACGCCGACAACCTGTGGGTCGGCAACAACCTGTTCGGCCTGTCTCAGGTCTATCGCATCGAGCACGACAAGCCGGTGCCGATCGCGCAGATCGGCACGGGCTTTCCCGAGGTCATCGCGGTCCGCGCTGCGTCAGACGCAGCGCAGACCGATTTGATGACACGGGGCCGCGGCGACATCATCTGGCGGATGTCGGACGCGGGCGGTGCACCGAGCCTGATGTCGAAATTTCGCTGCAGCCCGCCCGCCCGGTAGACTTAGCTCGTGCAGTGCCCGTATTGCGGCGGCGACTCGACGGTGACGGAGACGCGCGTCACCGCCGACGGGCTGCGCCGGCGCCGCGCGTGCACCGTGTGCAAGCGCCGGTTCACGACCTACGAGAAGCTCGGCGCGCCGGGCCTCAAGGTCCACAAGCGCGACGGGCGCGTCGAGCCGTTCGACGCCGACAAGCTCCTGCGCGCGCTCGAGCGGGTCGCGGCGCACCGCAGCGGGGTCGGGCTCGACGATCTGCGCCGCATCGCGCGCGACATCGAGGCGACGCTCGTCGACAGCGGCCGCAAGTCGGTCGCGTGGAGCGACC
This sequence comes from Kofleriaceae bacterium, assembly GCA_035500135.1. Classification (GTDB taxonomy): domain Bacteria; phylum Myxococcota_A; class Polyangia; order Haliangiales; family Haliangiaceae; genus JABFXX01. The sequence goes on along the minus strand of DATJXL010000079.1, from coordinate 25,937 downwards.
TGGTGCCGCTCGTGCTCGATCGCCTGCGCAACGTCGACCCCATCACCGCGAGCCGGTTCGCCGCGAACTATACCGACGAGACCGGTGCGCTGCGCTTCGACCAGGCGGCGACCGCCGCCGAATCGCCGCAGCTCGGCCTGCCGCTGAACGACGACGACGAGCCCTGAGGGACCTCGAGCGGGTAAGGCGGTCGTTCTCGCGGCCGATCCATCCCCCGCTGGCTTCGCTGCCGGCTTTGGTCTCGGCGGCGATCATCGGTCGCCTTACTCATTCGAGGTCGCTTACGGTTTACGCTCCGCGCATGCAGCTGCGATGGCTCGTCGTCATCTCCGCGTCGCTGGTCGCGCCGGCTCGCGCGGACGATCAAACGCCGGCGTATACGCCTCCCGATTTCATGTCCCGACCGCCGCCGCTGCCGCCCGGCGCCGATGCGAGCACCGCGTGGCGCATGGACCTCGCCGAGGCGCTGCGCATCGCGATGCACCAGAACTTCGGAATCGTCGTCGAGCGCGAGTCGGTGCAGATCGCGCATCTCGGCATCACCGTCGCCGGCGGCTCGTTCGAGCCCCAGCTCCTCGGCTCGTACCTGCACTCGAGCGCGGATCAGCCGCCGCTCGTGCTGCAGGCCGGCACGGCCGGCGAGATCCTCACGTACGGCGACGACAACTGGGTCCTGACCGCGTCGCAGAAGCTGTCGACCGGCGCCAAGCTCGGCGTCACGTTCTACAGCGATCGCGCCTCGTCGTCCGCCGGCACCGCGGTCGAGCCGCTCATCTACAACTCGTCGCTCACGCTCAACTTCACGCAGCCGGTGCTGCGCGGGTTCTCGGCCGATCGCGTGATCCCCCGCATCGACATCCTGCGCGCGCAGCTCGGCTCCGAACGCGAGCGCGCGCAGCTCGCGATCTCGGCGATGACGGTCGTCGAGCAGACCGAAGACGCGTACTGGGATGTCGTCGGTGCGCTCTACAGCTACGACGTCGATCGCCAGTCGATGCAGCGCGCGGTCGACCAGCTCGAGCTGACGAAGCGCCAGATCGCGGCGGGTACCGCGCCGCCGTCGGATCTGATCGGCGCCGAAAGCACGCGCGCGCAACGCGACCTCACGCTCGTCCAGGCCGAGCTCACCGTCGAGCAGGCGTGGGATCGCCTGCGCGCCGCGCTCAACCTGCCGCGCGATCAATGGTCGCGTCCGATCCTGCCGACCGAGGCCCCGCGGTTCTCGGCGGAGCACACGACGCCCGAGCAGGCGCTGCAGGTCGCGATCGCGAGCCGCCCCGAGCTCGCGCAGGTCGCGATCGATCTCAAGAACGAGGAGCTGTCGGTGCGCCAGGCCGAGAACAACAAGCTGCCCGAGATCGACGTGTCGCTGTCGGCCGGCCTGCTCGGCCAGGACAACGTGTACTCGGGCGCGCTGCGCGAGTTCGGGCGCGCCGACGCGAAGACGTACGGCGTCGGGGTCAACCTGATCTGGACACCGCTCAACCGCGCGAACACCGCGGCCGCCGAGATCGAGCGCGCCCGCCAGCGCGTCGCGGTCGTCAACCGCGACAAGGCCGTCCAGGACACCTGGTCCGCGGTGCGCGACGCCGTGCGCAACCTGTCGAACGCCGAGCGCCAGGTCTACGCCGCCGGCAAGTCGCGCGAGCTGTCGGAGCAGACCCTCGACGTCGAGCAGCGCCGGTTCGTCGCCGGTAACTCCTCGAACATCTTCGTCGCCCAGCGGCAGGTCGAAGTGGCGACCGCTCAGCTCGCCGAGCTCGACGCGATCCTGGCTCACGCGAAGGCGCGTGCGGCGCTGCTCCACGCGACCGGCAAGCTGCTCGACGAGCGTGGAATTCAACTCGACCTGCGCAAATAGCCGGTGTATAGGTCCACCCGATGAGGATCTGCGGTGCGTGGCTCGTGGTCGCGGCAATCGCGGGTGGGTGCGGGCCGACGGCGAGCGCGACCTGCAAGGATCCGTCGTGCGCTCCCGATGGCGGCGGCGGCAGCGATGCCGGCCCGCCGCCGATCGACGCCGCGCCCGATGCGCCGCTGCTCGGCTTCGGCCAGCCGTGCACCGACAAGTCGCAGTGCCAGTCGAACCTGTGCATCATCGTGCCGACCGGCGGGCTGTGCACGCAGGCGTGCGGCACGTGCCCGCCCGGCTGGGGCTGTTACGACGTCGGCCAGATGGGCGAGATCCAGAGCGAGTGCGTGCCGATCACGTCGGAGCTGTGCACGCCGTGCATGACCGACACCGAGTGCACGCAGGTCGGCATGGACAAGTGCCTCACCGAGCCCGACGGCAGCTACTGCGCGCGCGATTGCTCGAACATCTCGTGCCCGACGGGCTACGACTGCACGGCGGTCAACGTCAACGGCAGTGCGCTCGAGCAATGCCTGCCGCACTCCGGCGCGTGCGACTGCAACACGGCCGCGCAGATGGGCACGACCAACACGTGCGAGATCATGACGACGTTCGGCCGCAACTGCGCGGGTACCGAGACCTGCGGCGGCACCGGCGGCTGGAGCACGTGTGCGCCGCCGTCGACGACCGACGTACCCGACGGCAGCTACACCGACGACAACTGCGACGGCATCGACGGCGACATCACGAAGGGCATCTTCGTGTCCAACGCGGGCGCGGATACGTCGACGTGCGGGCTCGTCTACACGTCGCCGTGCCAGACCATCTCGTACAGCATCGTGCGCGCGGTGCTCGAGGCCAAGCAGAACGTGTACGTGCAGGCCGGCACGTACAACGAGGTCGTCGTGCTGCAGTCGGGCGTCAACATCTGGGGCGGCTACGACGCGACGTGGATCCGCAACTCGTACGCGACGCCGGGCCACACGGTCACGATCGTCGGCAAGCAAGACACGACGACCGGCGGCGACGGCGAGTGGCTCGCGGTGCGCGCGCACAACCTGATCGTGCCGGTCACGATCGGCGACGTCATCATTCAGGGTCCGAACGCGTCGGGCGGCGGCGGCAACTCCGGGCTCGACGGCCACGCGAGCTACGGCGTGCACGTCTACGCTGGCTCGCTGAATCTCGTGCGCGTGCAACTGCTCGCCGGCACCGGCGCGACCGGTAGCACCGGCACGCCCGGCAGCGACGCGGTGATCGCGGACGCGCAGTCGTACATGACCGGCGGCAAGGGCGGCGACGGCGCGCAGTACTCGACGGCGTGCGACGACTCGTCGCGCGGCGGCGGCGGCGCGATCGGCACGAACAGCTGCACGGCGTCGCCGTCGGGTCGCGCGATGAACGGCGGCAACGGCGGCCGGGGCGGCACGATGGACTCCGATTGCAGCTTCCCCGACTACGACTTCGACGCGACCGCCGGCGCGAGCGGCACGAATGCCGCGTACACGTTCGGCACGTTCGGTACGCCCGGCAGCGGCGGCTCGGGCACGAATGTTTGCGGCCCTGCAGGCAACGGCGACCCGGGCCTCGTCGTGAACGGCGCCGCCGGCGGCGTGAACAACGGCGGCTACGTGTACGGCAACGGCTACTGGTACGCGCGCGCCGGCGGCAGCGGCGGCACCGGCGAGAACGGCGGCGGCGGCGGCGGCGGCGGCGGCGGTGCAGGCGGTTGCGACAACGGCACCGACTCGTACGGCGGCGGCGGCGGCGGCGGCGGCGCGGGCGGCTGCGCGGCACGCGGCGGCGGCGGCGGTGGCGGCGGTGGCGGCGGCAGCTTCGCGCTGTTCGCGGCGAGCTCGTCGACGGTGACGATGTCGAGCTGCGAGCTCGTGCTCGCCAGCGGCGGCGCGGGCGGCACCGGCGGCACCGGTGGCCGCGGGCAATCGGGCGGCGCGAGCGGCGCACCGGGCGCGCGGCAGAGCAACGGCTCATCTCCTGGCACCGGCGGCGCCGGTGCGCACGGCGGTCACGGTGGCGGCGGCGGTGGCGGCCAGGGCGGCCGCGCCGTCGGCATCGGCTGGACGCCGGACTCGAACATGACGGAAACGTGCACGTTCAGCGGCGGCGCGCCCGGCCTCGGCGGCAGCGGCGGCGCGTCGGCACCGTCCGCGCCGGCGTCGGAGCGCGACGGCAACGCCGGCTCGACCGGCACCGGCGGCTCGGTCGACAACACGCGCGAGTGCACGAGCACGACGAGCTGCTAGAGCGATCCTACTCCGCGTGCAACGCCTGGATCGGATCGAGCCGCGCCGCGCGCATCGCCGGATACAACCCCGACGAAACGCCGACGACGACCGAGACGCCGAGCGACAGCACGATCGACCACGACGTGACGACGGTCGGCCAGTCGGCGTACGCCGCGACGCCGCGCGCGATGCCGAGGCCCATCGCGACGCCGGCGAGGCCGCCGAACATCGCGAGCGAGAACGCGGTGACCAGGAACTGGAAGCGAATGTCGGATCGGCGCGCGCCGACCGCGCGGCGCACGCCGATCTCGCGCGTCTGCTCGAGCACGCTCGCGAGCATGATGTTCATGATGCCGATGCCGCCGACGAGCAGCGAGATCCCCGCGATCAATCCCATCACGAGGTTGAACAGCTGCTGCGTCTGCTTCGAGTGCTGCAGCAGCGCCTCGGGCACGATGATGTCGTAGTCGCGTGCGCCGCCGTGCAGGCGATCGAGCAGCGTGCCGATCACCGCGCCGGTCTCGCCCGCGGGCGCCTTCGCCTCGAGCCGCACGACGATCTCGCCGAGCGGCGCCTTGAGCGGATCGTGCTCGAGCTTGCGCAGTGCGGTCGTGAACGGCATGAAGATCGCGTGCTCGGTCGACGACACCGCGATGCCCTCGACCGACGAGGTCGCGTTGCCCTCGGGCGCGAGCACGCCGATCACCTCGCACCACAGGTCGTTGACCTTCACGTCCTTGCCGAGTGCCGGCTCGTAGCCGAACAGATCGCGGCGCGCCGCCGCGCCGATCACGCACACCTGCGCGTGATGTTTCTCGTCGGGCTCGTCGACGAAGCGGCCCTCGGCGAGCGGCAGCGGCACGACGTCGCGGTGACGCGCGCCGACGCCGTACACCTGGGCCTTGGTCTTCGTGCCCGCCGCGAGGATCTGGTAGGGCTCGACCTCGAGCTCGGGCGCCGCGAACGACACGCCGGGCACCGCTTCTTCGATCGCCTCGACGTCTCGCGGCGACAGCCCGATCGACTTCTTGCGGATCTCCTCGAGCTCCTCCTGCTTGAACGTCTTGCCGCGCACGACCACGTTGCGCGTGCCGAGCCGATCGATCAGCGCGAGCGCGCGCTTCTCGGCGCCGGCGCCGATCGAGAGCATCGCGATCACCGCGCCGACGCCGAACATCATGCCGAGCATCGTCAACGTCGTGCGCAGCTTGTGCTCGGCGAGGCTGCCGAGCGCGGTCGTGAACGCGTCGATCAGCTTGCGCACTACGGTCCCGCCTTTGCCGGCGGCGGCGAGCTCGCCGAGCCGGCCGCGCTGCCGGCCGCATCGGCCGCGTGCGTCGGATCGCGCAGCGCGATCACGTCGCCGGCTGCGAGCCCGGACTTGATGACGACCCGGCCGGCGGTCGCGGTGCCGAGCTCGACCGTCACCGGCTCGAATCCGCTGGCCGTTTGCCGATACACGATGTTCTTGCCCTCGCGATCGATCACGGCCTGACGCGGCACGGCCAGCGCGTCTTCTTGATCGAGCACGAGCGTCGCGCGCACGCGCTGGCCCGGCTTCATCACCGCGCGGTCGGTCTCGGCGAGCGCGATCACGACCGCGAAGTACTGCACCGGCGAACCGGGCTGGCGCGGCTTCGCGAGCTTGTCGACGAGCCGGATCTTGCCCTGGTACACGTGATCGGGCCGCGCCTCGACGACGACCTCGGCCGGCTGCTTGTCGGCGAGCCCGCTGCCGTCGACCTCGAGCACGAACACCTCGGCCTCCATCTCGTCGAGCAGTGGCAGCTCGCCGACGTCCTCACCCGGCTCCAGCGAGTCGCCGAGCTTCGGGGTCTCACCGCGCCAGTTGCGGTTGAGCACGAAGATGCCGTCGTGCGGCGCGACGACCTGCATGCTCGCGAGCGCGGTCTTCGCGTGCGAGATCGAGAGATCGGCCTTCTGACGCTCGACCGCGATCACCGCAGTGTTCGACTTCGACAGTCGGCCCTCGATCTGCTGCGCCTTCTCCGCATGCTGCTGCTTCGCGGTGTCGAGCTGTTCGTCGACCTCGGACTCGATGATCTGGTTGCGCGAGAAGATCGTCCTGTCCTTGCTCTGGAACTTGCGCTGCTCGGCGAGCTCGTCGTTCGCGAGCTCGGCGTCGGTCTTGCGATCCGCGATCGCAGCCTTCGACTTGATCTGCTCCTCGCCGAGCTTCGCGTTGGCCGACGCGCGATCGGCCTCGCCGTCGCGCAGCTGCTTCTCGGGTGCGCTCGGATCGAAGCGCACGAGCACGTCGCCTTTCTTGACCGCCGTGCCGTCGGGCGCGAGCCACGCGACCTTGAGCGCGCCGAAGTCGCCCTCGCTCTCGGGGACCAAGATCGGCGTCGCTTTCACCGGGCGCAGGTTGCCCTCGGCGTGCACGCGGCGCACGAACTTCGCTTTGTCGACGGTGAACGTCGCGAGCTCGTCGTGCGTCCCGCCGCCGCGCAGCACGCGCCCGACGCCGACCCCGAGTGCGCCCAGCACGACCACGCCGATCAGCGCCCTCTTCACCATGTCGCCTCCGGATCGACGCGCGACACGCGATCGCCCGGCGCGAGCCCGGACTTCACCTCGATCGCGCTCGCGGTGCGTTGGCCGAGTACGAGCGGCACACGCTCGAGCTTGCCGCCGGTTTCGCGATACGCGACCGGGCCATCGCCGGTGACGAACACCGCCTCGGCAGGAACCTGCACGACCGCAGGCAGCTTGCTGGTCTCGATCTGACCGCGAAACCGCATGCCGGGGCGCAGCGGCACCTTCGCGGCGTCGAGCGCGATCTTGAGCTTCACGATCTTGCTCGGATCGTTGCGCGACTTCGTGCCGACGGTCTTCGCGATCGACTCGACCGTGCCGTGCAGCTGGACGTCGGGCAGCGCGTCGAGCCGGATCGTCACGGCTTGCTTCTCGGCGACGCGCGCGATGTCGACTTCGTCGACCTGCCCGGCGCCGATCATCTTGCCGAGGCCCACGATCTGGATGACGTTCTCCATGCGCCACACGCTGTCGCCGACCTTGTGTTTCTCGCCTTGCCAGTTGGTCGGATAGACGATCGTGCCGGCGCGCGGCGCCTTGACCTGCATGCGCGCGATGTTCTGCTCGAGCTCGGTCAACCGGCCTTTCGCGTACGTGGCCTTCTCGGCGAGCCGCTGGATCTCCTGGTCGTCGCTCTTCTTCGAGCTCTCGGCGTGCTGCTTCGCGGAGTCGAGCCCGAGCTGCGCGGACTCGGCGTCGAGCATCACCTGCTTTTGCTCGACCGGCGCGACCAGATCGGGCGGGGCGTCGGCCTTGAGCTTGGCCTTGCGCAGTGCGGCCTCGGCCTCGGCGACCTTGAGCTCGTCATCGCGGCGCGTGAGCGAGGCGTCGTCGCGCTTCTTCTCGAGCGCCTTCTGCGCTGCCTCGGCGGCGTTGCGCATGTCCTCGAGCGCGCGGATCTGCGCCGATGCGTCGAACGCGATCACCGGATCGCCCAGCTTCACGTCCTGACCCTCGGGCGCGAGGCTCGCGATCTTGAAGTCCCACGTGTCGGACAGCGGCGGCGGCTTGACGTCGGTCGAATCGACCGCCTCGAGCTCGCCGAACACCTCGACGCCGAGCACGAGGTCGTCGCGCTTGACGTCGACTAGCTGCTTGTCGTCGCCGCCTTTGCCGCACGCGACGACCAGCGCGAGCGCGAGCGCGATCTTCACGGCCCACCTCCGACCCGCACGCTGTCACCCACCTCCACGCCCTGCTCGACCGCGCAGCCTTGTTCGTCGCACGCACCGAGCTTGACGTCGCGAGTGCCACCGTCGGCGAGTCGCACGCGGGTGGCATCGCCGTCGCGCACGACCGCACCGCGCGGCACGACGATCGCATCGATCGGCTTGTGCGACACGACCACCTTCACCGACATGCCCGGGCGCATGCGCTCGGCGTCGGACTTCGCGAGCTTGAACGTGACGTCGAACATTCTGCGCAGCGAGCCGCGACCGCTTTCGGCTCGAGCGACCGGCGTGATCTCCCGGATCGTACATTCGATGGCATCGGCGGGGTACGCGTCGAGCGTGCAGGCGCCGACGTCGCCGACCGCGACCCGACCGTCGTCGACATCGCTGAGCGCGGCGCGCACTTCGACGCCGCGCGCGGTGTCGGGCACCGACATGATCGTCATGCCCGGCTGGACGGTATCGCCGAGCTGGTACTTGCGGCCGAGCCACGGGTGGGTCCCGATCACGAGCACACCGTCGCGAGGCGCCACGAGCACGAGCGCGTGGATCGATTCCTCGGCGGCGTCGATCGCGCGTTTCGCTTTGTCGACATCGATCTGCTTCACCTGCAGCTCGAGCTGGGACTCGGACTTCTGCGCGACCAGATCCTGCTCGGCTTTCTGGACGGCGATCTGCGCGCGCTTCTTTTCGAGCTGGCGATCCTGCGCTTCGCGCGCGGTGAGGAGATCCGCGGGCACGTCGGCCTTGACGGTCGCCTTCTCGAGCTCGATCTGGTGCGCGCGCAGCTCGGTCCCCTTGGTCGCGGTGTCGAGCGCAGCCAGATCCTTCGCGCCCTGCAGCGTCATCTCCGCGTCGATCAACGCGAGCCGTTTCTGCTCGAGCTGGTCTGCAAATGCGGAGTTGTCGAACTCGAGCACGCGGTCGCCCTGCTTGACCTGCGCGCCATCCTCCGCCATCCACCGGATCGACAGCTGCCACGCATCGGTGCGCGGCACGGACAGATCGAGCGCGCTCGCCGCGCGCAGCTCGCCGGTGAGCAGCACGCGCTCCTGAACCTTGCCGCGTGCCACCAGCTGCGTGCGCACGACCTCGCCGGCGGCGTGCTCGTGCGCGTGCCCACCGCAGGCGGAGAGCAGAATTACCGCCAAGGCGGTACCTCTTTTCTTCACGCCGCCACATCCTTGCCGCGGCCATCGGCGACGATCTTGCCGTCGAAGATGCGGATGGCGCGCGGGCAACGCGCCGCGATCTCGGGCTCGTGCGTGACGATCAGGATCGTGTTGCCCTCGGCGTGGAGCTGATCGAACAGCGCGAGGATGTCCTGCGTCGTCGCGCTGTCGAGGTTGCCGGTCGGCTCGTCGCACAGGAGCAGCGACGGCTCGGTCACGAGCGCGCGCGCGATCGCGGTGCGCTGGCGCTGGCCGCCCGACAGCTGGAACGGCTTGTGATGCAAGCGCTTGTCGAGGCCGACGCGCGCGAGCGCCTTGGCCGCCCGTGCGTGGCGGTCGCGAGCGGGCACGCCGCGATACACCAGCGGCAGTGCCACGTTCTTCTGCGCGCTCGCGCGGTGCAAGAGCTGGAAGCTCTGGAACACGAATCCGATCTGGCGATTGCGCACGTCGGCGCGCTCGTCGTCGGAGAGCCCCTGGACGTCGCGGCCGCCGAGCCGGTACACGCCGCGCGTCGGCGTGTCGAGGCAGCCCAGGATGTTGAGCAGCGTCGACTTGCCGGACCCCGACGAGCCGACGATCGCCACCATCTCGCCCTTCTCGATCGCGAACCCGACGCCGTCGAGCGCCGCGATCCGCTCGTCGCCCATCTGGTAATAGCGGGCGACGTCGACCAGCTCGATCAGCGGCGGCACACGCTGGAGCGTATCACTGCGCTTGCTGATCTTGGCCCGCGCCGGCGCCGGCCGCGCCGCCGCCGCCACCCCCGCCGCCGAGACCCTTGAGCAGGCCGCCGATGCCGCCGGCGCCGCCGAGCGAGCCCATGAGGCTTTGCAAGATGCCGCCGAAGTTAGCGCCGCCACCTCCGCCACCACTGCCGCCGCCGCCACCACTGCCCGCGGGCGCGGCCTGCGCCGATGGATCCGGCTGTGGCTGCTGCACCTGCGGCGCGCCACGGCGTCGGCGGAGATTGACGTCGACGAGCACGCCGCCCGTGACGAACGCGAGCTGGCCGCTGTCGATGATCTGTAGCGTGTCCATGGTTGCTCCTCTAGCGGCCGCTCTTGGCCTGCATCATCTGTTGCATCATCTGGCTGGTCTGCGCCGAGCTGTCCGACTTCACCTGCGCGAGCTTCTGGCCGACGCCTTGAAGCACCTGCGCGAGCTGCGAAACGCCCTGTGCCAGCTGCGGATCGATCTGCTTGGGCGAGTGCGTCTGGCGTCCGCCGGTGACGAACGCGAGTGCGACCAGCTCGAGCGGTTGGAAGTCGTCGTCGCGCATGGCTACACGTGCACGCGCACGACGGTGGGCGACGGCGGCGGCGGCGGCGGCGCGGCCGCAGCCTGGCTGCCACCACCTCCGCCCATCATCATCATCATCATCGGCAGCATCATCGAGCTCGAGCTGTTGTTGTTGTTGTTGTTCTGCAGATTGCTGAGCTGGCTCGTCAGCGACTGCAGCTCCATCTGCATCTGCGTGTCGAGCTGGTCACCCGTCGCGGCAACCCGCGCGGCGCCGCCGCTGACGCGCGCCAGCTCGTGACGGTCGATGGAAGCGAAAGTCGTGGTCATGGTCTTCCTCGGTGGATGTTGACGACGACGCATAGAGCAGCCGGCGTGCCAGCTAGCCACCTCGTGATCGCGCGAGCTTGCGGGCGCGGCGGTGTCTTCCTCGGGAGACGATCCGCTAACCGACGAACAGCGTGCGCGGCGAGCGCGCGACCAGGCGATCGCGGTGCGCCGCGTCGAGCTCGCCGGTGTACGGTGCGGCGCCGAGCGCGCGGCGAAAACCAGCTTCCGCCGCCGCGAGCAGCTCGCCGCCGAGCGCGTCGAGCGCGGCGTAGGTCTGGTGCGGCGTGCCCGGCGCGGCCATCGCGGGCGCGATCCGGCGCGCGAGCTCGCGATAGGTCCCGTCGCTGCCATCGTGCAGGACCGGTGCGACCTGCTGCGCGAGCACGTGAAACCACGCGCCGCGCGTCGGCCGCGGCGTGCCGGCCAGGTCGGGCGGCTCGATCAAGAAGAAGTCGGACGGCTCGATCGGCGCGGCGAGCAGCTCGCGCGCGGCCGGCGTGCCGACGTCGGCGATCGCGAACCGCCGCGCGAGGCACAGGAGCCACATCAGCTGTTTGAGCTGCAAGTAGTGCGCGCCGAGCTCGAGCGCGCCCGCCGGCAGCGGGCCGCCGCGCTTCACTTCGCCGGTCAGCACCTCGAAGAACGCCAGCAGCATGCGATCGCTTCCCGCGCATGCCTCGGTGTTCCCGACGAGCGTGCCGCTCGCTTCTGCGAGCTCGAGGATCGCGGCCGCCGTCAACGTCGGCGGACGCCACGGCTCCGCGATCGTACGCACGATCGACCGCTGCGCCCAGATGCCGACCCCTTGCGCTGCCTTCGCGAGCGCCGACGCGTACGCCGGGCAGGTCTCGCCGCGCAGGATGTAGTGCCACGGCAACGCCGACGCGAGCTGGCCGATGCGCCACAGATCGATCAGCTCGCCACCGCTTCCATACGCCGCGCGCAGCGCGCCCAGTGCGTCGAGGATCTCGTCCCAGTGCGCACCGGTCTGGCGCAACGCGCCCGCGTTCATCGGTCGGCCGTGGCGTGTCCCGCTGTACGGGCACGCCTTGAGCTCGAGATCGCCGTCGCGCAGAAACTCCGGCGGCGTACGACTCTCGCGGATCGGCCGACCTTCGAGGTCGCGGTGGAAGCGCTCTTCCACCATCCGCAGGACGAGCAGACCCATCTCGCAAAGGATATCGCTAGAAGCCCTTGCCGCCGCAGCCGTTGCCCGAGACCTGCACGTACGTGGGCGGTTGCGCGTACGGATAAGGCGACGCCGCAGCGCCGCCTCCCATGCCGCCCATCATCATCATCATCATCATCATCTGCATCATCTGGTCGTTCCCGCCGTTGTTGTTCTGGGCGAGGTCCTGGATGGACTGACCGATCTGCTGCAGCATGAACATCATCTGATCGTTCGCGTCGGTGCTCGAGCCCGAAGCGACGCTCGTCGTGCCGCCGCTGACATTCGCGAGGTCCTGCGAATCGATCGAAGCGAACGGGTCCTGGTTGTTCGACATGGCGTTTTCCTTGGTGGATGGTTGATGCGTGACCATCGCTAGAGCATCGCGCGTGCCATCGCGATCGCGACCTGATCGCGAGCACATGGAGTGATGACCGCGGGTGACGAGTCCCTAGATCGTCTCCCGCCGGCGACGCTCGGTCGGAGCCTTCCGTCCCACGCCGAAAACGACAACGGCCGGCGAGCTGCCGGCCGTCGTTCTCCGTCGAGAAATCGCGCGTCGCCGCGGCTAGAACTGCACGCCGAGCTGCGCGCTGCCCATGATCTGGCTGTCTACCGCGCTCCACATGCCGAACTGCTGCGCGAGGGTTCCAGATCCCTCGAAGTCGTACGAGATGCGCCGCCACTCGATGCTGCCCTTCACGAACAGCTGATCGGGGAGCGGAATGACGAAGTTGCCGTCGAGCGTCAAGCCGGACGCGCCGCCGGCGCCGTACCAGTCCTCCGACATGATGTCGCCCGCGTCGAGCACGTACATGTACTTCGCGCCGAAGCCGATCGAAGCGCGATCGGTGACGCGCAGGTCGACGTGCACGCCCGCGCCCACGTACGACACGTCGGTGTCGGGGATCTCGATGTCCGACGGCAGGTCCTCGATGATGTGCGAGTCACTGCCGTAGTTCACCTCGGCATCGATCGCGACGATGTCGATCGGCCAGCGATAGTGCACGCCGAGCTCCCATGCGGTGTGATCGAGCACGTAGTCGCCGTAGCCGGTGTCGTCCATCGCGGTCAGCACCGAGCCGACCGAGTGAGCGAGCGAGAACGTGAACCCGACGCCCTGCAGGATGCCATCCGTCTTCTGCGCCGGAATCGGATACACCGCCGCGTTGACGATCACGCCCTTGATGTCGCTCGCCGGATACTCCGGCCCGCTGATGCTCGCGTTCGGATCCTGCTCGAAGCTGATGCCGCGCGACGCGAGATACCCGCCCGCGCTGATCATGAACCGCGGCGTCGGCTTCGGGACGTGCACGGTCTTGTTGTCGGAGACGATCGCGGCCTCCTTGCTGTCCGGTCCGAACAGCGTGACGAGGTCGTTCGTATCCTTGTCGAGCGCCGCGGTCTGAGTCTCCGCGCGATGATGCTTCTTGGGCCGCGGCTCGTCGGAATCGCGATCCGGCTCATCGCGGTCATCACGGTCACGTGCCGAGTCGCGTGCCGGATCGCGTGCCGAATCGCGATCCCGATCCCGGTCCCGATCCGGGTCTCGGTCCCGATCCCGATCCCGATCCCGATCCCGATCGCGATCCTGGTCCCGATCCCGATGCCGCCGCCGATCCCGGTCCTGCCCGCCGTCGCCGCCGCGATCGTCCCCGTCGTCACCGTCGTCGTCGCCGCTTCGCTCCCACACGCGATCCCGCCCGCCGCCGAGGCGCGCCCCCAGCAGGGGTCGTTGCACCCTCACCTCCGGCAGATGACTGCCCTCGTTCGCCGCGGTCGGGTCGCCGTCGATCCACTCCATCACCTCGTCGAGCTTCGCGCCGAGCTGATGCTCGGCTTCCGTGCTCACGCCGTGCTCGCTCACCTTGACCGAGATCGAATCGATCTCGTTGCCCGTGCTCGCCTCGCGCACGACCACGGTCATCACGTGATGCCTGCCCTCGTCCTGCACCCAGCCCTCGATGACGGCATCGACGCCGGCGCTGCGCGCGGCTTGCTGCCACTGCGCCGCGCCGTGGCCGGTGGCCTGCGCCTTCGCCGATTCCCACCGCTTCGACGCGACGACGTCGTACTGCTCGCCGAGCAGCGACATCACCGAGCTGCGGCCGGTATCCGCGAGCGAGCGAGCGCCGTCGAAGTCGAGCACGACGACGCGCCGCGGCTTGGCGTCGGCCGAAGCGGCCGCGCACAAGACCAGGAGGTGAAGGATGGTGGAGCGCATGACGTTCTCCTTCGTGCTCAGTACGCGTACGGGCACTGGCCGTTCGAGTAGCACCACGAATGGCCGCTGTTGCACTGGTTGTTGCCGTCGTTCTGGATCTCGGCGGTGCCGGGATGCGGCACGCAGCAGCCGATCGAACGCGCCTGGCAGTAGTCGAGCTGCGCGTTGTTGCTGACGTTCACGGTGCCGATCACGCCGCCGGCGTGATCGAGGTTGCCGATTCCGGTCAGCGCCGCGTTGTTCGTGATCGCGAGGTTGTAATCGATCGCGGTGATCGTCGATGTCATCGCCGTGCCGAGATCGAGCTTCGCGTTGGTGTCGATCGTCAGCGAGCCATGGATGAACTGCAGCGCGCCGAGCGAGATCGACGTCAACACCGCGTTGTTCTTCAGCGTCAGATCCGCGGTCGAATTCAGCGCGTCGATCTCGATCGAGGTCAGCGCGCCGTCGTTCTCGATGTCGAGCCCGCCCTCGAGGCGTTGCGCCTGGTGGAGGTCGATCGTCGCGAGCTTGCCGTTGTTCAAGAATGTCGTCTGGTTCGTGACGGACTGCACGGCCACGAGCCCGGTGCCGACCGCGGTCAAGGCCGCGTTGTTCTCGACGCGGAGCGAGTCGATGCGGCTGGTCGCGGGCGTGACCTTGTCGATCGCCGCGAGCTGCGCGTTGTCGTGGATGTAGACCGCGCCGCTCACCTGGATCGCGAGCGGAGTGTCGAAGCTGGTCAACGCGGTGTTCGCGACCTCGAGCTCGTTCACGCTCTGCAGCTGGCCGAGGTTCGCGAGCGTGGTCACGCCGCTGCCGGTCACGGTCAGCTTGCCCTGCAGCGTCCAGCACCCGCTCGGCGTCCCGTCGGGCGCCGCCGAGCCATTGACCTCGAGGTCCTGGATGACGAGCTCGGGGTCGCTGCACGTCGCGGCCGACCCGCTGCCGGCGTCGGCGCCGAAGTTGTAGTCGGCGTGCGGGACGTTGACGCAGGCCGGCGCGAGCAGCGAGCACACGACTGCAAGTTTGGTGGTGCGCATGGTCATCTCCTGTTTCAGGATGCGTGCCGTCGGACTCATCGCCTGGATCCTGCGGGTTGCAGCGTCGTCGGAGAGGATGGGGGTCCGCACGTGTCAACCTCGGGATGCGGGCGAGGCCGAGCGGACGTTGACCCGGTACTGCTGGAGAATCAGGCCGCTCAGGAACTGCAGCTGCGCGACGGCCTCGTGGTAGTCCGCGATCGCGCGGCCGCGATCGAGGCGCGCCTGGATCAGCTCGTCCTGGCGCTGCATGACCTGGAAGTTCGTCGAGCGATTGACCAGGAAGTTCGAGCGCTCGGCGCGCACGTTCTCCTCGGCCATCTGGATCGCCTTGTCGGACAGCGCGACGCGCGTGCGCGCCGCGGTCACTTGATGCACCGCGGTGACGACCGCGACCTCGATCTGGCGCTCGGCGTCGGCACGGTCGATGTCGAGGCGATGCTTCTTGGTCTCGGCCGCCATGTGCGCGCGGCGCGCCGCACCCGAGAGCTCGAACGAGACGTTGAGCCCCACGCTGACCTGGAAGTTGTCGCCGTTCGCGAGCCCCGACAGCGAGCTGCCGCTGTCCTCGCCCTGGCCGATCAGCGCGCCGGTGAAGCTGAGGTCGACCTGCGGCTTGCGCTGGTCGCGGGCGACGTTGGCATCGACATCCGCGATCTTCTTCTCGATCTCGATCGTCGCGAGCTGGCGGTTCGCGACGCGGCTCCGCGCGATCACGTCGTCGACATCGAACTCCTCGTCGCCGATCTCGAACGGTTCCGACGGCTTCATCACGATCGCGCGCTGGCCGAGCTCGAGGCCGGCCTGGCGGCGCAGGTCGAGCGACTGCTTCTCGACCACGAGCTGCGCGGTGAGCATCGCCTGCGTGCGCGTGGCGATCTCGTACTCGACCGCGTGCAGCGCGCTCGCCGGCACCGTACCGGCGCGCATCTGATCGTGCGTGAGGTCGTCTTGCTTCTTCGCGAGCTCGAGCGACTGCTGGCGGACGTCGACCTCGTAGGCCGCATACGCGAGCTCCCAGTAGCCGGTGACGAGATCGCGGACCATCTGCTCGGCCGCGAGCTGCGCCTTGATCGTCGCCTCGGTCGCGCCGAGCTCGGCCTTCTTCTGCTGCGCGAGCGCGACGTCGGGGCCGAAGCCGCGGGACAGCGGCTGCTTGAGCGTCACCGACAAGCTGGCGACGTTCTGATCCATGAACTCGTCGGGCGCCGTCATGCCGCCGCCGGTCATCGACTGCGACGACGACAGCTGCTGCTGCAGCGTGTCGGTGATGTTGTACTCGCTGGTCTGGTGCTGCAGCCCGAGCTGGAACTGCACCGAGCCGCCGGTCGGCAGGTTGCGGCCGAGGCCGACCGTGCCGGAGAGCTTGTCGTCCGCGACCACCGAGTACGGCGGCGCCTCGACGTGGTCGGCGGTGGCGTCGCGCGAGTACTGGACGTTGGCCGAGAAGATCCACGCCTGATCGCGGCGCTGGCCCGCGGCCGTGTGGCCGGCGACCGATCGATCGTTGCGAGCGCGAGCGAGATCGGGAGACAGCCGGACCGCGACCTCGATCAGATCGTCGATCCGGATCGGAAGAACGGCCTGCGCCTCCGGACCGTCCGACGGCTCGTCGTCCGCGTCTTGTGCACCGGGTTGCGCAAGCGCGGGCGCGGCGACCGCCCACAGCGATGCGACGAGGAGGGTGCGCGTCTTCATGGGTGGCGACAAGAGCAGCCACCGTGCCGATCGCGATCAGTCGAGAGTCTTCAGGGTTACACGCGGAGCCACCGCGAGGACTCGCATACCCAGGTTTACGAACCGCGATCTCCGGCCCCGGGCAAGATGGGGATTCCCGACGAGGTGCGCGGGTTTGGATGCGATCGGGGCATGGTACCCGCTTTGCTCTTTCGCTCGTTCGCCATGGAAGCCCCGACGTTCCTGCCGCATGACGACGTCGAAGAGCGATCGACCAACGTCGTGCGCGCGCGTTCGGCCTCCGTCATCACGTCCGCGCCGCGCTTGCCGGAGCCGCCGACTCCTGTGAAGACGGCGCGCGCATCGCAGCCATCGATCGCAGCGCCGCAGGCGCAGCCGGCGCGCGCGTCGCAGCCGCAGCTCGCGCCGTATGTCCAGTTCGAAGGTGGCGCGAGCTTCGATCCGAACGCGCTGCCGCTGCCGCCCGAGCTCGCGCCCACGATCTATCAGTGGCTGCGCCGGCTCGCACTGCAGAACGATCTCGCGGGCGCCGATAAGCTGCTGCGCGACGCGTTCGTCGAGCTGACGAGCGCGCTGTCGGTCGTCATCTTCTATCCCGGGCCGGATGGCCTGGTCGCGCTCGGCGGCAGCGACGAGCAGCCGAAGGACACCCAGCCGATCGTCGCGGTCGCGAACGCGCGGCGCGCGCTGGTCAGCACGCACACCGCGCTCGTGCCGGTCGCCACCGCGACCGAGACGGTCGCGGTCGTCCAGTTGACGCGCAACCCGCGCCAGCCGGCGTTCGAGCTGCCCGCGCAGCTATCGATGGCGGCGCTCGCGCGCGAGTGCGCCGGCGTGATCCATCACCTCGTCGTGCAGCACCTGCAGCGCGCGCACGAGCACAAGGCCGATCAGAGCTCGCTGTATCGCCCCGAGGCGCTCGACAACCATCGCAACCGCGGCCAGGAAGGCGTGCTCGCCGAGCTGTCGCCGTCGTGGGTGCGCCGCACGTATCCGATCCTGTGCGGGGCGATGGCGATCGCGATCGTGTTCGCGTCGTGCGTGCACGTGCCGACGTACTCGACCGGGCTCGGCGTCGTCGTGTTTCCCGGTACGCCGGTGACCGCGCCGACGAACGGCACGGTCGACGAGCTCTACGTGCAGTCGGCGCAGCAGGTCCACAAGGGCGACCTGGTCGTCAAGCTCGCGTCGGCGAAGGAAGACGCCGACCTCGAGCAGGCGCGCACCGAGTACGAAGCCGCGGTGCAGCAGTACCTGATCGATTCGTCGGACGAGACGCTCAAGAAGACGCTCGTCACCGCGAAGGCGTCCAAGGAACGCGCCGAGGCGTCGCTCGAGCAGCGCACGGTGCGCGCGCCGTGCGACGGCACGGTCTCCGACGTGCGCATCCGCGTCGGCGGCGCGCTGCAGTTCGGCGAGCCGATCCTGACGATCGTCGCGCCCGGCACCGAGCCCGAGCTGTGGGCGTTCCTGCCCGGCTCCGATCGGCCGCGCCTGCACCCCGGCATGGACCTGCAGGTCGATCTCACCGGCTACACGAAGTCGCGCGAGAACGCGAAGATCTACGACGTCGGCCGCGACGTGATCGGCGCGGCCGAAGCGCGCCACACGCTCGGCGCCGAGATCGCCGACGCGGTGAAGCTGTCGCAGGACGGCGGCGCCTACGTGATCGTGAAGGCGCGGCTGCCCGCGCGCGAGTTCAAGACCGAGCACCACACGTACCACTACCACCAGGGCATGCCGGCGAAGACCGAGGTGCGCGTCGAGTCGAAGCGCTTCCTCGTCACGCTCCTGCCCGATCTCGAGAAGGTGATGTGATGTCCGCGACCGAAACTCCGAACAAGCAGATCGCCGACAGCTACCCCGCGCTGAAGAAGCTCGGCTTCTTGAAGAAGAAGAAGAGCGTGCCGTTCGTGCAGCAGCTCGAGTGGACCGACTGCGGCGCGGCTTCGCTGTGCATGGTGATGGCGTATCACGGCAAGGAAGTGAAGCTCGCCGAGGTGCGCGACGCGATGGGCATCGGCCGCGACGGCGTGAGCGCGAAGGCGATCCTCGACACCGGCGAGCGCTTCGGCCTCGCCGGTCGCGGCATCAAGGTCGACATCTCGCAGGTCAAGCTCCTCAAGCCGGCGACGATCCTGCACTGGGAGTTCAACCACTTCGTCGTGTTCGAGCGCGTGCTGCCGAGCGCCGAGGCCGTGCGCATCGTCGATCCGGCCACCGGCCCGCGCGACGTCCCGCTCGCGCAGTTCGCGAAGTCGTTCACCGGCGTCGCGATCGAGCTCACGGTCACGCCGCGGTTCACGAAGCAGAAGTACGAGAAGGGACGCCTCAAGAGGTACGTGCAGGAGCTGCTCAGCGAGAAGGGCCTGTTCTCGCGCGTGATCGTGATCTCGCTGTTCCTGCGGCTCGTCGCGCTCGCGCTGCCGCTGATGACCGGCATGATCATCGACCGCGTCGTCCCGCGCAGCGACTACGACCTGCTCTACGTCTGCCTCGCGACGATCGGCGGCATGACCGCGTTCAACCTGCTCGCCGAGGTCGTGCGCTCGTTCGTGCTGCTCCACCTGCGCATCGCGCTCGACACGCGCATGACGCTCGGCTTCCTCGATCACATGGTGTCGCTGCCGTTCTCGTTCTTCCAGCGCCGTTCGACGGGCGACCTGATGATGCGCGTCGATTCGAACGGCACCGTGCGCGAGATCGTGACCAGCAAGAGCATGTCGGCGGTGATCGACGGCCTGTTCGTGCTGCTCTACGCCGGCGTCATCTTCTACGTCAACCCGCTGCTCGGCGTGATCACGATCGTGTGCTCGCTCGCGGAGTGCAGCGTGTTCTTGTGCGCGCGCCCGGTGTTCGTGCGGCTGCTCGCCGCCGACCTCGACAAGCAGGCCAAGGCGCACAGCTACATGGTGCAGATGCTCGGCGGCATGGAGACGCTCAAGTGCGCGGGCGCCGAGCGGCTCGGCCTCGAGAAGTGGAGCAACCTCTACACCGACGAGCTCAACGTCAAGATGCAGCGCGCTCGCGCGCAGGCGTACGTCGACTCGATCCGCGGCGCGGTCGCGTCGCTCGGACCGATGCTGATCCTCACGATCGGCGCGACCAGCGTGATGAGCGGCAAGATGTCGCTCGGCATGATGCTCGCGATGAACTCGCTCGCGACGTCGCTGTTCGGCCCGCTGTCGGCGCTGGTGTCGAGCGCGCTCGAGCTCCAGCTCGTCAAGGGCCACATGGATCGCATCGACGACGTGCTGCAGACGCCCGCCGAGCAGGATCGCGACGCGGTGACCGCGCCGCCGCGGCTGCGCGGCCACGTCACGGTCAAGAACCTGTCGTTCAAGTACGGCGAGCAGGCGCCGCTGGTCGTCCAGGACGTGTCGCTCGACATCCCGCCTGGCTCGGCGGTCGCGCTCGTCGGCCCGAGCGGCTCGGGCAAGTCGACGCTGCTCAACCTGCTCGCGGGCCTGTACAAGCCGGTCGGCGGCGAGATCCACTACGACGGCAAGGGGCTGCACGAGATGGATCTGCGCGGCGTGCGCCAGCAGATCGGCGTCGTGCCCCAGCATCCGTTCATCTTCGGCGGCACGATGCGCGAGAACATCGCGCTCGCCGCGCCCGGCGCGCAGCTCGATCGGATCTCGCACGCCGCCAAGATCGCGTGCCTGCACGACGACGTCGCCGAGATGCCGATGACGTACGACACCGTGATCTCCGACGGCGGCGCGTCGCTGTCGGGCGGCCAGCGCCAGCGCGTCGCGATCGCCCGCGCGATCCTGCGCGATCCGACCCTGATGCTGCTCGACGAGGCGACCAGCGCGCTCGACAACGCGACCGAGGCGCGCGTGATCGCGGGTCTCGAGAAGCTGCGCTGCACGCGCATCACGGTCGCGCACCGGCTGTCGACCGTCCGCAACGCGGATCTGATCGTCGTCATGGACAAGGGCCGCGTGATCGAAACCGGCAACCACGACCAGCTCGTCGCGAAGAACGGGCTGTACGCGAAGCTGCTCGAGGCGTCGCGCCCTGCTTCCCCCAACCAACCGGAGGTTCCTTATGAGCTCGCGATGGCTCGGAATGCCGCTGCTGCTGCTCGCGGCGGCGTGCGGAACACACGAAACAACGCCTGACGAGCTCGACCCGACCGAGGCCGAGTATCCGGCGGAGCGCGCGCAAGCGCCCGCGCCGATCGAGCTCGTCGCGGTGGTGTCGTCTCACCAGGCCAAGGTGATCAGCGCGGACTTCGAAGGCCGCGTCGAGAAGCTGTTCGTCCACAACGGCGAGCGCGTCAAAGCCGGCGACGTGGTCGCGCAGCTCGACGCGACCGACCTCCAGTCCAAGCTCGCGGAGGCGCAGGCGCAGAAGGCGTCGGCGGAAGGCGAGGCGTCGCGCGCGTACATCCTCGCGAGCGCGGCGCGGCGCGCCGCGCACAACGAGGAGCGCCTCGTGCGGTTCGGAGCGTCGGCCCCCGAGGCGCTGAACAAGGCCAACTCCGATGCGGCCGCAGCGGCTGCCGAAGGCGCGGCCGCGGCCGGCAAGATCAAGGAAGCGAGCGCGAACATCGACGAGCTGCAGAAGCTGATCGCGGCAGCTGCCGTCAAGGCGCCCATCGACGGTCAGGTGTCGATGGTGAAGGCGAAGGAAGGCGAAGTCGCGCACAAGGGCACGCCGATCGCGCGCGTGTTCGACCCGCACGATCTCGTCATCAAGTTCGCGGTGCCTCGCGAGGTGCTGCCGCTCGTCAAGCTCGGCGAGAACGTCGACGTCCAGATCGGCAAGCGCGTGCTCGTCGCGAAGGTTCGCGCGAGCCTGTCGGAGTACGACCCGACGGTGGGATTCACGCCGTTCGAGGCCGAGATCGATCTCGCCAAGATCCCCGCCGAGATCCAGGTCGGGGACGCCGGACACGTGCACATCAAGGGAGCCGTTCTATGAGCGTGGTACGATCGGAAGAAGTCGTGGATAGCGCCGAGCTCGAGACCCCGACCTGGGTGACCTCGTATCAAGGCTTGCCGCGGACCGTGAACGTTCGCCGCTGCCGGCTCGAGGTCGTCGCCGGCGCCGACACCGGCAAGGCGATCGAGCTCGCGCAGAGCTCGATCCAGATCGGGCGCACCGGCGCGGACTTGTGCTTGAACGACGCGAAGGTGTCGGGCCTGCACTGCGAGCTCCGCTTGCAGCCCGAGGGCTATCGCCTGCGCGACCTCGGCTCGACGAACGGCACGTACGTCAAGGGCGTGCGCGTGGTCGACGCGTTCATCGCGCCCGGCGCGACGATCCAGGTCGGCAAGAGCGCGGTCGCGTTCGTGCCGCTCGACGACGCGGTCGCGATGCCGCTGTGGTCGGAGGCGCGGCTCCACAACCTCGTCGGCGGCAGCGCCGCGATGCGCCACCTGTTCGAGCTGATCAACCGGTTCGCGCAGAGCGACGCGACCGTGCTGATCCAGGGCGAGACCGGCGCGGGCAAGGAGCTCGTCGCCGATGCGATCCATCAGTGCTCGGCGCGCCGCAACGAGCCATTCATCGTGCTCGACTGCAGCGCGATCCCCGAGCAGCTGTTCGAGGCGCAACTGTTCGGCCACGAGGTCGGTGCGTTCACCGGCGCGGTGAAGTCCACCGCCGGCGTGTTCGAGATGGCGCACGGCGGCACGCTGTTCCTCGACGAGATCGGCGAGCTGCCGCTCGACGTGCAGAGCAAGCTGTTGCGCGCGGTCGAGACCCGCAAGGTCCGCCGGCTCGGCGGCGCGAAGCTGTTCGCGAGCGACGTGCGGCTGATCGCGGCCACGAACCGCGACCTCGCGGCCGAGGTGAACCGCGGCAACTTCCGCAGCGATCTGTATTACCGGCTCGCGGTCGCGCGGCTCTCCGTCCCCGCGCTACGCGATCGCCGCGAGGATCTGCCGCTGCTCGTCGAGCACTTCCTGCGCCAGCTCAGCGTGTCGTCGGGGCACTCGGACCCGCGCTTGCCCGACGACTTCATGTCACGCGCGCAGCGTCACACCTGGCCGGGCAACGTGCGCGAGCTGCGCAACGCGGTCGAGCGCGCGCTGCTCCTGCCGAATCATCCGACCGGCGGCTTCGAGGCTCCGCCGAAGAAACCCGAAGACAACGGCTTGGGGGCGGTCGACATCGACGTGCCGTTCAAGGTCGCGAAGCAGAAGCTGGTCGACGAGTTCGACCGCCGTTACCTCGCGGCGCTGCTCGAAGCCCACGACGGCAACATCTCGGCCGCCGCGCGCGCCGCCGGCATCGAGCGCATGTCGATCTACAAGATGATCCGCCGCCTCGGCCTCGACAAGAAGGACGGCGAGGAGCGCCGCGCGCCCACCGCCGACGAGGACGAGCGCGACGAGGCCGAGACCGGCCACGAGTAGCGAGCCCGCCTTCAGGCCAGCCACAAGCTGCGCTCGAGCAGCTTGCGGCGCAGCGGGCGAGCGGCGGCTTGCTGGTAGGCGCGAGCGTAGTCGTCCGGCGGCAAGTCGCGGATCGGCGCCCAGTCATCGTCGTCGTCGAGCAACGCGTCCGCGGTCATGTCCACGATCGCTTCGGGCAGCTCGTGGCCGAACACCAGCTCGAACTCGACCTCGAGCTCGGCGCAGCGGCGGGCGTAGTGCATTCCGGGTAGCTCGCCGGGCTGGTACTCGATCTCGATCTCGACCTCGAGGTCGGGCCGATTGCGAGGATCCAGGTTCCACACGACGACATCCATGGCCGCGCCCGTCATCGCGCACGCGTGGATCCACGTCAATGAAAGTTCGGGATACCGATGGGGTAGCGGCGCTGCCCGCCCGGTACATCGCATGCACCGCGCGTGGCGATGGCCACCCAAGCGACCGCGATCCTGGCGGCTGCGCTCGCGCTGGCGTGCGCAGCGTGCACGGGCAAGAAGCCACCGGGCGCCGAGTGCAGCACGGCGTCGGAGTGCGAGAGCGAGCACTGCGTCGCCACCCGTCGGTGCGGGAGCAAGTGCACGTGCGAGCACGACTCGGATTGTTCACCTGGCGAGCTGTGCTCGACGACCGACGACTGCGGCGACTCGTGCACGAGCTCGCTCGGCGTCGATCACCCGCCTTGACGGCGGCTCGTGCGGCTCTTGCTCAGTTCACGACCACGAGGCTCGTACCGGGCACGACCGGATCGGCTCCCACGAACACGTGAGTCGACGTGTGACCGGTGGCCGTGACCGTGATCCCGACGACCTGATTCGTGTACACGACGAAGCCGCCGGTCGCATCGGTCGACGTCGCCGACGCATTCGCCGTGAAGCCGGTCTGCGCGACGCTGCCGTACACGACCTGGGCGTCGCTGTTGGCATCGAGCGTGACGGTCGCGCCGGCGACCGGGCCCTTGGTGCCCGTGTTCGTCCACACGCCGCCGAACACGACCGCCTCGTACTGCGCGGGTAGCTGGACGCCGGAAAACTGCGCGCTCAGGAACCCGCCTTCGAGCTGACCCGGCTTGGCGCACGCGGTCGCCGCCGTCGGATCGAGGCACGTCGCGACCGTGTAGGTGTTGTTCGGGTCGGTCATACCGAACGCGGGGCACGTGCCCGCGAACGACGACTGATACGCGGTGATCGTCCCGACGCCGGCAGCGGTCGTCACGAAGTCGGCACCCTCTTCGAACAGCACGCTCGGCAGCTTCCCGCTGAGGAGCGTCGGGCGAATATCGGCCTCGTACAGCCCGCCGTCGACGCTCGTGCACGTCTTCGACGTGATCGTCGCACCGAAGTCGATCATCGCGACCGTCGACGACTCGAGCTGGTCGCAGCTCAGGTTGTGCTTGACCTGCACGGGCAACGAATCCGAACCGGCGTCGTACTTGCCAGCCCCGTAAAACACGGCCTCGTCGAACGCGGGATTGTCCTTGCACGCGCCGGCGCGGCCGCGCATCACGACCGCGGCGAGCCCGCCGCTCGGCATGCCCATCTCGAACTTGCCGCGGATCTGCGACGCGATGTCGTCGAGCGACTGCGGGGTGCTGTCGAGATCGACGCAGCTCACCGCGGCCTCGGTATCCATGAACTCCGCGTAGCCGATGTCGAGCGTGGGACGCGTCCCGTCCGCGATCGGCATCAGATCGACCGCGGTGACGCACGACAGGTCGACGGTCGTCGTCGAGCTCGGCAGCTCGAGCGTCATGTCGACGACGGGCTGCGCACAAGCGGCGAGTAGCACGGCGCTCGATGCGAGTCTCATGGTCAGAACCCCCGGATGCTGGTGGGAGCACGATGCGAGTAATCGTACGCGGCGATGCCTCCGCCGACCGCGGTCGCGACGCCGAGCACGCCGGCCCACACGTACCAGTGCTGGTACCAGTGCATCGGCTCGGCCGGCGCGGCCTTGTCGGCGACGACGACGGTGTCGACGTCGACGAGGTTGTCGGGCTCGAGCGCGGCGGCCACCTTGCGCGCGATCACCGCCGACGTCGCGTCGGTGTCGAACTCGAGCGGCTTCGAAACCTTGCGCGCCTCGACATCGTAGAGGCGCATCGTGATGTGATCGGCGTCGCCCTCTTCGACGACGAGCATGCGCGTCACGCCGGTCAGCTTCGCGAGCGCGCGCGTGCGCTTGAGGCGGGGCTTGCCGGCCGGCGCCGCGACGGCCTCGTCGACGAGCTTCGACGCGCGGTCGACCTTGTCCTCGGCGTCGAGCGTGATCTCGAGCTTGTAGGGCTTGCTCGGCCGGATCTCCGCGAGCTCGGCCCAGGGCTTGCGGCCCTCGGCGGTGATCATCACGAGGTGAATGCCGACGGGCAGCACCATCTTCTGGCTGACCGGCTTCGCCTCGCCGCCGTCGACCGTGTACGTCGCGCTGTCGGGATCGGCAGCGACCTTGAGCACGCCGCGATCCTCGGGCTCGACCTGGGCCTTCTTGAAGTACGTGCGCACGCGCGGCGACGCGAGCTTCTTGTCGAGCGTGAGCCCGGGGTTGAAGCGATACGCGGCGCGGAACTGGCGCACGGCCTCGTCCTCGTCGTTCGACGCCGCCGCGACGATGCCGCGCCACTGCGCGAGCTCGGCGAGTGCGGGGATCGGATCGCGGTTCGCGGCATCGCGCAGGATGCGGTCGCGATCCTCCTCGATCAACTTGATCGCGGTCGGGTAGTCGCTGTCGGCGTAGGCCTGGCGGATCGTTTCGAGATCGGCGACGAGCACGTTGCGTCCTTCGAGCGTGGCTTCGAGCCGATCGGGCAGCTTGTAGAGCAGCCCGCGCGAGCTCAGCACGCGGCGCACGCGCAGGATCTGGCCCA
>DATJXL010000078.1:0-2512 GCA_035500135.1 Kofleriaceae bacterium | reverse complement strand
CACGGAATCGATAGCGTCGAGTCGAAGGGATCGTGTTGGTCGCTTCACGAGACGAGCTCCTTGGCTTTGCAACCTGGAAGCTCTCTCGTCCTTCTTGGCGGCCCAAGAAAACGGCTTCTACACAACTATAGGGACACGACCCATCGGCCGTTCCCAGTTACCAGCATGCGCGGGACTTTCGCTTCGTCGTAGAACGCGCCGACCCAGTGATACAGCCACTGGCGGTCACGCTTGCGGCGCGCCTATGACCTGCCTAGGATCGGTCGAGGGGATCATCGAGTCGGGAGACTTTGGCGCGCCGGCGGTCACGTTCGGTGTCTACTTCACAGCGGCGGCGGCCACGTTCACGACGCGGTAGCTGAATGGGGGGTGCACTCCGCTCACCGCGAACCGCTCGGCGATTCTCTTTGCGACGAGAAGCTGTAGCGCGGTATGTCGCCGCGCGTGACCTACCAGGACCTGACGTTCGAGACCGCAAGCCTCGATCAGCTCTCACGCGTGCTGGCTATCGCAGTCGAGCTTACCGGCTATCGTTATTTGTTCCGCACCGATCACGAAGGGCGCGGCTCGTACTATCCATCGTGGGCGGCATCGTATTCGACGCACTTCACGCACCGGTGGCAGCCTCCCGACCAGCGCACGTACCACTACAAGGCACTGTGCGAGATCCGCGCGAGCGATCAGCAGATCGGTCTCTCGACGCTGATCGCGACCGCGAGCCGCGACGAGCTCGTCGCGCAGGCGATCGCGATCGCGCGCGGTGCCGATCGTGCGGCATTCGAGGCGCTCACCGGCGAAGGGCCGTTTGCGGGGAGCGACGGCGTGGTTTCGATCGGGTGGCGGCTCCACGGCGGCGCCTCGCTGAACACGGATCTGGTGGTCTCGTTGTGCCACATCTATCACCCGAAGTAGCCGAACCTCGAGTGTGCGCCGCGATCGCTTCAGCTCAAGAGACCGCGATCTTGCCCATCGCCTCGTACTCGATGCGCGCGGCTCGGACCAGGTGATCGTCGACGATGGCGGTGCGCTCGTCGGCCGCGAGAAACGCCGCGCGAACGACCGCGTTGCGAATGTGCCCGCCGCTCATCGCGAACTGCCGGGCGATCGCGTCGAGCTCGAGCGCTCCTGCGGTCGGAGCGCCCGCGGGTAGTAGTGCGCGCCAGAGTCGGGCGCGTTCGTCGGCTTCAGGCAGCGGGAACCGGATGTGCACCGCGAGACGACGCCGGAACGCTTCGTCGATCGCGGCGTCATGGTTCGTGGTGAGGATGCACACGCCGGTGTAGCTCTCGAGGCGCTGCAGCAGATAGTTCACTTCCTGGTTCGCGTGACGATCGTTGCTCGATTGCACCTCGGTGCGCTTCGCGAACAGCGAGTCGGCCTCGTCGACGAGCAGGATCGCGTGTCCGGCCTCGGCCGCGTCGAACAAGGCGGCCAGGTTCTTCTCGGTCTCGCCGATCCACTTCGAGGCGATCTTGCTGGTGTCGACCTGGTACAGCTCGCAACCGAGCTCGCGCGCGACCAGCCCGGCGGCCATCGTCTTGCCGGTGCCGGGCGGTCCAGATAGCAACGCGGCGACACCGAGACCGCGTCCGACCTTGTCGGCGAAGCCCCATTGTTCGTACACGACTCGGCGCTCGCGGATGCGCGCGATCAGCTCCGCGATGCTCGCGAGCTGATCGTCGAGCAGCACCAGGTCGTCCCACGACTGGCTCACCGCGACGCGAGTGGCCAGGCCCGCAAGCCGCGCGTCGAGCACGCTGCGGATTCCCGCTTCGATGTGCGCCGCGCGCATCGGAGCTGCACCGCTGGCGACGCGAGCTGCCGCGCCGGCGGCGAAGATGAGTGCGGGTGATAGCGGGTAGATCGTCGCGAGATGATCCGTGTCGCTGTCGCTCGCCGGGGGCAACGCGCGAGCCCAGACGCGCTTGCACGCGGCGCCCGACAGCGGTGGCAGCTCGACCTGCACGACCGGTTTCGTCCAGGAGCGCGCGAGCGGGCGAGTGCTCGTCGCGAGCACGACACCATCGAGCTCGGTCTCGATCAGCCCGAGACGATCTGGCGTATCGCCGGACGCAGCGAGCGCGTCGAGGTGCTGGATGAGCGGAACGCGCGCGAGCAGGCGCGCTTCGCGCGCGACGGTTCGCAGCTGGGCGCGTGCCTGATCGAGCTTGGTCGAGATCGCGCGTCCGTCGACGAGCAAGATCGGTCGCTCGACGGAGCCTGCGAGCAGCGAGCGGCGGCCGGTACCGATCCGGCCGTGGACGACGATCAGCGAGGCGCCACCTGCGAGCGCGTTCGCCACGCCGGAGACCGCCGATTCGGCCAGCTCCAGGTCCTGGACGCGCGGGTGATCGTCGAGCTCGCGCGAGATTCCGGCGAGCTCCGAGCCGAGCGCGAGCTCGCCGTATGCGAGCGCGAGCACGCGGCGCGCGAGCTTGAACGTTTGCCGCTGCTCCGGCGCCTCGCCTGCCCCATCCGTGCGCTCGATCAGGGCGAGCGAGCGCAGCTTGCC
>DATJXL010000077.1:0-14721 GCA_035500135.1 Kofleriaceae bacterium | reverse complement strand
CGCCTTCATGCCGGTCTGCATCGGCTCGTGCACGCTCTTGCGCGCGATGATGCCGGGCGCCTTGATCTCGACCTGGCGGCGGGTCTTGGCGACGAGCGCCTTGCCACCGTCGACCGGCTGGCCCATCGCGTTGACGACGCGGCCGAGCAGCTCCTCGCCGACCGGCACCTCGACGATGCGGCCGGTGCGCTTGACGGTGTCGCCTTCGCGGATCGCCTCGAACTTGCCGAGGATCGCCACGCCGACGTTGTCCTCCTCGAGGTTCAGCACCATGCCCTGGATCTTCTCGCCGCCCGCGCCCTCGAACTCGAGGAGCTCGCCGGCGAGCGCGCCCGACAGGCCGTACACGCGCGCGATGCCGTCGCCGGCCGTGAGCACGGTGCCGGTTTCGGTGACCGAGACCTTCTTGTCGTAGTTCTCGATCTGCTTGCGGATGATGTCGCTGATCTCTGCGGCGCGGATGTCCATCGTTATCGTCCTCGGCTCGTCTTACTTGGAAAGCTCGTCGCGCATGTTCTGGAGCTCGGTGCGCAGGCTGCCGTCGTACACGGTGTCGCCGACCTTGGCGACGACGCCGCCGAGCAGGTCCGGGTCTTCTCGCTTGGAGACGGTCACCTTCTTGCCCGACAGCTTCTCGAGCACGGCGACCAGGTCCGCGAGCTGCGCTGGCTCGAGCGGCTTGGCGGAGACGACCTCGGCCGACACGCGGCCGGCCTTGGCCTCGATCATCCTGTCGAGCTCGCGCACGATCATCGGCAGCGACGCGACGCGCTCGCCGTCGAGCAAGAGGTACATGAGGTTGCGCGTGGTCGATACCACGCCGATGCGCTGGAGCAGGCCGTCGATGATCTTCTTGCGGTCGCTGCGCGGGATCGCCGGGCTGGTCAGCGCCGATGCGAGCTCGTCCGAGTCGC
Source organism: Kofleriaceae bacterium (assembly GCA_035500135.1). Lineage (GTDB taxonomy): Bacteria > Myxococcota_A > Polyangia > Haliangiales > Haliangiaceae > JABFXX01. Next base: position 13,807 of record DATJXL010000077.1, on the reverse strand, counting down.
GCATCGCGTGCGCGAACGAGCGCAGGTCGCCGGCGATCTTGTCGAGCCCGCCGGCGTCCTGGCCGATCGCGAACACGGCCTTGGCGTAGCGGCGTGCGAGGCTGCCCGACAGCATCAGCGGCCTCCGAGGTTCGAGATGAACGACGACACGAGCCGCTTCTGATCGTCGGGCGTCGACTTGTCGCGCACGAGCGCGGTGGCGGCCGACGCGGCGGCCGCGGCGACTTCTTGCTGGAGCTGCGCGCGCGCGAGCTCGATCTCGGCGGCGATCCGCTGCTCGGCGTCACGCTTCATCTGCGCGGCCTGGCGCTCGGCGTTCTCGAGGATGCGCTTCTTGTCGGCCTCGGCATCGGCGCGGATGCCGTCGACCAGCTTCTGGATCTCGCCGTCGAGGCCGGCGATCCGGCCCTCGTACTCGGCGAGCCTGTGCTTCGCCTCGTCGCGGAGCTTCGCGGCCTCGTCGAGCGCGGTCTTGATCGCATCGTGGCGCTCCTGCGCGACCTTCTTGCCGGCAGGTGCGAGGTATTTCCCGAGGAGCAGGAGCAGGATCGCGAAGTTGACGAGCGCGAACACGAACGGCGCCGACATCGGCTCCTCTTCGCGCACGGTCTCGCCCGTCTTCTCGTCGGTCATCACGCCGTCGCCGAGCGGGCCTCCGTACTCGTCGTACTTCTTGTAGTCGAACCAGTGGCCGGCGAGGTTGAAGTGCTGGCTCGGATCCTCGGCGTGCTCCTTCTCGGCGTGACCAGCTCCCGGCGACTCGCCTTCGGGCCCGGCGTGCGCCGGCGATGCATGCATCGTGGCGAAGAACATGACCGCGCCTACGGCGGCCTTCCCCCATGCCCCCAACACCTGCCCCCCGCCCTTCCCCTTCCCCCGGCTCACGCGACCTCCCGTCCCAGCAGCTTGCTCGCGATCTGGCGGGCCAGCGCGTTGGCCTGGGGCAACAGCTGCAGGCGCGCGGCGTCGGTCTCGGCGCGCATCTTCGTGGTCGCCTCTTCGATCGCCTTCTGCGCCTCGCCGCGCGCGCGATCGGTGACTTCCTTCTCGTGCGCGATGCCTTCGGAGCGGACCTTGCGGCCCTCGTCGTTGGCGCGGCCGCGCGCGACGGCCAGCTTGTTCTCGTAGTCGGCGAGCTTGGCCTCGGCCGACGCGTGCGTGCGCTCGGCCTCGGCGCGGGCGCCTTCGATGCCCTGCTTGCGGCGCTCGCGGAGCGCGAGGAACGGCTGGAACAACAGCTTGTTCGCCGCGGCGTACAGGACCAGGAACAACCCGAACTGCACGAGCACCGTCCAGTCGAGGTCGATCAGGGGGTGGGCGGCGAGCGCGGCGACGGCGTGCTGCATGGAAACCTGTCAGGAAATCAGGGCTTGGGGCCGGGTGCTTATAGTCTTCGCACCCGACGGTGTCAACCGTGGGATGCCCCAGGTTTTTCCGTCGCTGCTGCGACAAGGCGCCGCGATCGCGTACGCTGCGGCGGATGCGCCGGCTCGCCCTCGCGGTGGTCGTCGCCTGCCAGCAGAACGGCGGCGGCGAGGCGACGCAACTCGCGCGCCGCGACGTCACGTCGTGGGTCGGCGGCGCCGAGCGCGCCGCGATCGGCGATCTCACCGGCGACGGCAAGGCCGAGATCGCGCTCGCCGATGCGAACCGACTGCGCGTCGTCGACTCCACCGGGCGCGAGCTCGCCTCGATCGACGCGCTGGCCGGCATCCAGGTGCTCGAGATCGCGCGCGGCCTCGTGCTCGCCGGCTGGGGCGAGAGCCGCGCGCATCGCGGCGCGCACGCGCGGATCTCGGCGTATCGCCTCGACGGCGCCAAGCTGATCGAGAGCGTGATCGCGGAGCCCGAGACCGCGCGCGCCGAGGTCACCGCGATCGTGCCGGCTCCCGATGGCGCGGTGCTCGTCGCGTACTACGACAGCAAGTACATCGTGCACTCGGCGCTCGCGCGGCAGGCGCCGGGCGGCGCGTGGACGCTGACCGACGTCGCTTCGATCCGGATGGCGGTCGGCTACGCCTACGCTGGCCGCGAGCTCGCGGTCGCGCGCGTCTACGGCGACGACCTCCACGTCGACGGCGACGCGTTCATCCTGCACGCCGACGGCACGCGCGCCGCGATCCCGACCACGCGCGGCGCGCGCGCGATCGCGGCCGGCGATAGCGACGGCGACGGCAAGCCCGAGCTGTTCCTCGCCGATGGCTGGCACGAGAACTACGCGCAGCTCGCGCGCGGGCTGGTCACGTGGGCGCACCTCGATGGCAGCGCGCCGCACGCCGAGCTGATCGAGGATCTCGCCGGCGAGTACACCGCGGGCAAGCTCGTCGCCGCCGATCTCGACGGCGATGGCAAGGTCGAGCTGGTCTCGAACGGCAACAAGTACGTCCGCGTGTTCAAGCGCAGCGGCGCGGGCTGGACCGGCGAGACGCTCGGCGGCCCGGCGCGCGACGTCGCGGTCGGCGCGCTCGACGGCGAGCGCGGCGCGTCGATCTTGATCGTGGGCGACAAGTCCGAGCTGGTGCGTGCGAAGTAGCTGCTAGTCGCCGGTCCAGCTCTCGACCACGACGCCCGGTACGCGCTCGTAGTGCTTGCGCTTCGCGGTGACGATCGCCGCGCGCTTCGCGACCGCGATCGCCGCTATATAAAGGTCGGCGTCCGCCATGCGGTGGCCGCGGTTCTCGAGCAGCGACTTCGCTTCGCCGAAGATCTGCACGGACAGCTCGTCGAGCGCGAGCGTCGGCAGCGTGCCGAGGAATGCTTGCACGAGCGCGCGATTCTTGTCGGGTGCCTTCGACTTCGCCGCACCGTAGTAGAGCTCCGATGCGGTGATCCACGTCGTCACGACCTCGTCGGACGTCACCGCGCGGTGCGCGATCACCGCGTCGTTGCCGCGCAGGATCGCGATGCACGTATCCGTATCGAGAACTTTCACAGATCCACCTCGCGGCCCGGCGTGCGGCGCTTCGCGATCCGATCGGAGTCGCCGCTGTCGTCCGACTCCCATTTGCCGGCGAGCTCGCGCCACGCGGTGAGCTGGGATTCGTTCGCGGTGGTCGCGCGCGAGCGGCCGCGCAGCGCGACGTCGAGCAGGTAGATGATCTCCTGCGTGAGGCTACGGCGATCGCGCTCGGCGGCCTTGCGCAGATCGCGGAGCATCGAGTCCGGCAGGTTCTTGATCGTCAGCGAAGCCATGGAACCATCATGCCACCATTTCGCAACCACGATAAAGGAGTCGATTAATGATTCCAAAGTAACAATCGTGGAGCGCGTGCTGCATATAGTCCCTGCCCATGATGAGGATGAGGCTCGGAGTCACTCCGATCGTCGTTGTACTGGCGTGCGCGGAAGCATCGGAGCCGGACATCTACACGGATGTCACGCGTGTCCATCAAGAAGTCGCGCGTGCTCACGTGTCGCTCGCGCACGGCAGCTCCGGAATCGTGCAGACGAAGGAGACGCAATGGAGCCTCACCAAGACGGGCGCGCTCGATCAGAGCGACCAGATGGTGAACTGGTCGATCACGGCGACCAAGCTGAGCACGCAGACCGATCACATCGTCGTCGACGGACACCTCACGATCAACAACTCGGGCTCGGGCGGCGCGACGATCGGCAACATCGTCATCGTGCTGCAGACGCCGGGCGGCTTCTTCGGCTGGCACAAGGTGTCGGCGGACATCGCCGATGCGACGCACGGCGACGCCGCGACGTCGGTGCACGTCGATCCGAACATCAGCTCGGAGTTCATCGGCACGTACACCGAGAACTCGGCATCGGGAACCCTGCAGTTCACCGACGTGAATACGAACTCGATCTTCTCGCTCGTGCCCGAGGTGACGGTGCCGGCGCACGGCAGTCTCGATCTGCTGTTCGCCGCGACGTTCGACAACTCGGTGCTCGGGCTCGCGAACAACTCGAACGTGCGCGCCGAGGCGCTCGTCAGCTTCGGCAATGCGGCGCAGGAGCTCGGCAGCGCGCACAACATCGACATCAACGGCAACGGCGTCATCGATCCGGACGAGGACTGGGTGCGCACGGTGGGCGGCCGCTTCGTGCAGAAGCTGCCGGCCGCGACGATCACGAACGCGTCGCCGACCTTGCGCGACACCGCGAGCGACGTGACCGCGACCGACACCGTGACGTACTCGGGCTTGACGTTCTCGCTCGGCGCGACGAGCGGGACCGCGGCCGCCGCGTACGAAGGCGGCGCCGACGGCGGCGAGCTCACGAACTGCGCGCATTTGACCGCGCCTGGATTGGTGAACGTGATCGACGGGTACACGTTCCCGGTCGTCGACGCGATCGCGTTGCAGGCGTGTGACACCGAGAATGTCCCGCCGTGCTCGAGCGGCAGCGGCAGCGGCTCCGGCAGCGGCAGCGGCAGCGGCAGCGGATCCGGCAGCGGCAGCGGGTCCGGCAGCGGCAGCGGGTCCGGCAGCGGCAGCGGATCCGGCAGCGGCAGCGGATCCGGTAGCGGCAGCGGGTCCGGTAGCGGCAGCGGCAGTGGCAGCGGTGGATGCTCGCCCGGCCTCCCGGGCTGCGGCTGGGCCGACGGCGACATGATCACCTATAACCAGGCCGAATGGTCCAATCCGACGCTGCCCGCCGGCATCTTACTCGACAACGACTTCTCGACTGTCTACGCCGGCACCGCGCTCATCCTCGGTGCGATCTCTACGACAGGTCAGTTCGGCATCTTGTTCACCGACGCTCCGTCGCTCCAGGCCTACTTGCCCGCGACCGGCGCGCCGGGCGCGCTCACGGCGAGCATGGTCGATCCCACGGACTCGTCGTCTGGCGTGTTCGGTGGCGATGTGGCGGCGGTTCAGGTCGACAGCGACTTCTCGGACGCCGGCTTTCTTGTCGGCAGTGCTGGGTTGCGCCTCGGTGACCTGTTCCTCTGCGGTCTCGTCGCGACTCCCGACCTGAACGGCATGACCGTACGGCAAGCGCTCGCGAGCGCGAACCTCACGCTTGCCGGCGCCCCGACGACCGATTCGCCAGCCCTGATGGATGCGGTGATGATCGGGATCTCGACCGCATTCGATCTGGGCACGCCGAGCGTGTTCGCGCAGAACAACTTGTTCGCCAGCGGTTGCCCGTAAGCGACTACATGCTGGTGGTGCGGAACACCAGCGTCGTGCCGTCGACCGCCTTGCCCAGTGCCATCACATCAATCGGGCTCGCGACAGCGGATACCGCCGACAGGGCAACGCTCGGTTGATAAACCGGGTTGCAGGTTTGCGCGTTGCACTGAAGAATCACGCCCGCGCTGCTATTTGCGGCGAGATTGCCGACCACGATCGCATTCGCCGGGCCCACACTAGTTACACCCAATAGGTTGACCGCTCCCATGGTCGCATCCGAAGGAACGGTCAGCGCCGTCCAGCTCGAGCCGTCGTAGTGAACCGCGATCGTATTCCCGTTGCTCGCTGTCGCCACAGCGAAGATATCGTTCGATGAGCTGCCGCCCACGGCAATCCACCCAGCCAGACCGTACAGTGACCCCAGCGACAACTTAAGCGACGAACCGACATCGCTCCATACGCCGCTCACGCTCTGCCACAATAGGGCTACACCGGCGGCAATGATGACGTCGTCCGACGCCCACACAACACTGTACTCCGCTCCCATGTCTGGCGCGTGCATGTCGGTCGAGTTCCCAGAGAGGTCGAAGCTCAACACGTATCCAGTGCCCCCCACGAGGATTTCGTTCGAGCTGGTCCCCCAGAGTCCGCTGACGAAGCTGAGTTTGGTCATTATCGGTTGTCGCCAGGAACCACCGGAATAGACCTCGACGTTATCGCTCCCGTCGTTGTCGAGAACGAACAGGGTGCCATTAGGGCTACGCCAGAGTTTGGTCGGAGTGGACCCCGGGAATGTCGTGTCCGTCCACGACAGGCCATCGTAATGAGCGATCGTTGCCTTACCCTCGGCAACAAACGCGTCGGTTGCACTCGTGATCCAAACTGCCTGAGGATCCTTCCCGACCGACTGGGTCATCTGCTGCCAGCCGCTCACCGGGCACGTTCCGTAGTCGGCCGTGCACGTGATGCACTGATCGGGATAACAGACGCCGCTCGGGATCGCGTCGGTCGAGCACAACGTGAGCTGGGGCTGTCCGCTGCAAACGGATAACGCCTGCTGCATGTCAGCGTCGCCGCAATAGTACGGCTCCGGTAGGCATACCGGCTGGCTGAGCGGGCACAACGCGTGCGTCCCCGGGCACTCGATCACGTCCACGCGCTTCAAGCACCCGCCAAGCCCGCCGGCGAGCCCCAGCCCGCCGACCAGCGCGGTCGCTGCCGCGATCCCTCGCATGGCCACATTATGCCAGTGATACGATCGGCATTGCATCGTCGATGATCGGCACGATCCTTCACGATCGCTGGCGCATCCTGGCCGAGCTCGGCCGGGGCGGGATGGGCGAGGTGTTCCTGGCCGAGAACGCCGCCGCGAATCGCAAGGAGGCGATCAAGATCCTCATGGCGTCGCTCGCGCGCGACCCCCAGTTCGTCGCGCGGTTCCGGCGCGAGGCGCGCGCGGTCAACCGGCTGCGCCACCCCAACATCGTCGCGATCTACGACTTCGGGCAGCTCGCCGACGGCCGCTTCTACATCGCGATGGAGTACGCCGAGGGCAAGTCGGTGCTGCAGATCGTGCGCCGCGACAAGCAGCTCGCGCCGCCGCGCGCGCTGCACTGGCTCGGGCAGCTCGCGTACGCGGTGCACCACGCGCACTCGCGCGACGTCGTCCACCGCGATCTCAAGCCCGGCAACCTCATGGTGTGCGGCGACGACGAGACGCTGAAGGTGCTCGACTTCGGCATGGCGAAGATCGTCGCGCCCGACCTCGCCGAGAGCGCGCAGCTGTCGTCGACCAACGTCATCTGGGGCACGCCGCGCTACATGGCGCCCGAGCGCGCGATGGGCATCGGCGACGACCCGCGCTCCGACCTGTACTCGATCGGCTGCATCGCGTACGAGCTGCTCACCGGCGCGCCCGTCTTCACCGGCGACGCGAACGCGATCCTGCACGCGCACGTCACGCGCGAGCCCCCGCCGCCGAGCCACGCGCGGCCCCAGGCCGCGATCCCGGCCGAGCTCGATGCCGTCGTCATGCGCTGCCTCGCGAAGAAGCCGAACGAGCGGTTCCAGACCGCGGCCGAGGTGTACGCAGCTTTACGTAGGGTGCCCGGCTACCCGGCCCCGAAACCCGAGCCGCGCCGGCGTGCCGAGCCGGTGGCGCGCGAGGCCAGCGACCGTGGCGCGCTTCGCCAGCTCGCCGAGGCGCTGGTCGAGGCCGGCGCGAATACCGTGCGCCTGGTCGCGCGCGTCGCCGATCTGCGCGATCACGAGCAGGCGCTCGTGCGCTACGAAGCCGAGCAGGACGCACTCGAGCACGACGCCGACAGCCGCGATCGCCTGCTCGCGCTCGGCGCGCTGCGAACGACGTGCCTCGACGACGTCAAGGCCGCCTACGACGCGCTCGAACAGGTCGTCGACGAGGTGTTGCCCGCTTACGCCTCGCATCCGGCCGTCGAGCCGCTCGCCCACAAGCTGGCGCTCGTTCGCCAGCGCCGTTACTCTGATCGCGAGGGATGATCGGCCAGGTCCTCGACGGTCACGAGATCGTTCGGCCCATCGGAACGGGCGGTATGGGCGAGGTCTATCTCGCCCGCGCCGGCGACGGCACGCTGCGCGCGTTCAAGGTCGTGCGCGCCGACCGCGCCGACGGCCAGGCGGCCGGGCGCTTTCGCCGCGAGGCGCTCGCGCTCGCGCGCCTGCAGCATCCCGCGATCGTGCGCATCCTCGACGCCGGCCGCGCCGACACCGGCGAGCTCTACCTCGGCATGGAGTACGTCGCCGGGCCGGATCTGCAGGCGGCGGTCACCGCCGAAGGGCCGCTCGCGGTCGCCGACGCGATGAAGCTGCTCGCGCGCGTCGCCGCCGCGCTCGCGTACGCGCACGCGCAGGGCATCGTGCATCGCGATCTCAAGCCGTCGAACGTGCTGCTCGACGGCGGCGATCCGGCGGGCGCGAAGATCATCGACTTCGGGCTCGCGAAGATCATCGCCGACGAAGGCCTGACGCGGCTCACCGACGACGGCCAGATGCTCGGCTCGCCGCTGTACTGGGCGCCCGAGCAAGGGCTGACCCCCAAGGTCGGCCCCGCGGCCGACGTCTACGCGCTCGGCGGCATCGCGTACTTCGCGCTGTCGGGCGCGCCGCTGTTCCGGCCGCGGCCGGCGGTCGCGCTCGTGTACGCGCACGCGAACGAGCAGCCGGAAGCCCTCGCTTCGCGGTGCGCCGGCGTCGAGATCCCGCGCGCGCTCGACGAGCTCGTGCGCGCGTGCATCGCGAAGCAGGCGGCGCACCGGCCGCCGGCGGAGCTCGTCGCGCGCGAGCTCGCGCGGCTCGTCGATCAGCTGCCGGTGATGCCCACGCGCAAGAGCCAGCCGCGGCTGTTCACGGCGTCGCCGACGAGCGACCTCGAGCAGGCGGTCACGAGCCAGATCCGCCAGGTGCTGCTCGATCTCGCCGCGCAGCTCGGCCATCCGATCGACGAGATCGATCGGCTGCAGAGCGTGATCTCGGAGCGCGAGCTCGAGCTCGCGATGCTCGAGTCCGAGGTCGACGTGTCGCTCGAGCCGCAGCCCGAGGTCGCGGAGATGACCGAGGTGGTCGCCGCGCTGCAGCGGGAGCTCGCCGACGCGTTCCGCACGCTCTATGCGGCGGTCGATCGCGATCGGGCGCGCGCGCCGCGCGAGGTCGTGCCACTCTACAAGGAGCTCGACGAGCTGGTCGCGAGGTTGCGCGCACCGTAGGCACCCAGGCTCAGGCCATGGCCAACAAGATCGACCGCACCGTGATCGACCCGCGCCGCCCCGAAGGCGGCGAGCCCGACACGACGGTGCAGAAGATCCAGCTCGGGCCCGGCCTGCGCATCGAGCAGTACGAGCTGATCCGCGAGCTCGGGCGCGGCGGCATGGGCCAGGTGTTCCTCGCCCGCGACAACCGGCTCGCGCGACGCGTCGCGATCAAGTTCTTGCTCGGCGGCAAGTCGAAGAAGTTTCTCGAGCGGTTTTTCGACGAGGCCAAGGCGACCGCACGCGTCCAGCACGAGCACATCGTCACCATCCACGACGTCGACAACTACCTCGGGCTGCCCTACATGGTGCTCGAGTATGTCGAGGGCACGACGATCACCGAGCTCGCCGAGGGCAAGCGGCTGCCCGTCGGCCGCGCGATCGAGCTCGTCGTGCCGGTCGTGAAAGCGCTTGCGCGCGCGCACCCCGCCGGCATCGTCCATCGCGACCTCAAGCCCGATAACATCGTCGTCACCGCCGACGGCACCGTGAAGGTGCTCGACTTCGGCGTCGCGAAGTTCGGCGAGAGCGACAACGCGGGCTCGATCGTCGGCACGCTGCCGTACATGTCGCCCGAGCAGCTCGGCACCGACGAGGTCGATCACCGCAGCGACCTGTGGGCGGTCGGCATCATCCTGTACCAGCTGCTCGCCGGCAAGCATCCGCTCGAGCCGGTCACGCAGGGTCGGCTGTTCGGCGCCGCGGCCGCGGTCGACGAGCCGATGCCGTCGCTCGGCGACGACGCGCCGGGCTTGCCCGACCGGCTCGTGCACGTCGTCGCGCGCTGCCTCGCGAAGAAGAAGCTCGAGCGCTACGCGACCGCGGACGAGCTGCTCGCCGAGCTCGAGCCGCTCATGCCGACGCGCGCCGGCCGCAGCCTCGTCGCCGACGAGAGCCCGTATCCCGGCCTGCACGCGTTCCAGGAATCCGACGCGAACCGCTTCTTCGGGCGCGCGCACGACGTCGCCGCGATGGTCGCGCGGCTGCGCGATCGCCCGCTCGTCGCCGTCGTCGGCCCGAGCGGCGTCGGCAAGTCGTCGTTCGTGCGCGCCGGCGTCGTGCCGACGCTCAAGGCCTCGGGCGAGCCGTGGGAGGTGTTGATCGTGCGGCCCGGGCGGTCGCCGCTCGCCGCGCTCGCCGGCGCGCTGCAAGGACTGCGCGACACCCGCGACAGCGACCCGATGATCGACGACGACGATCTCGAGGCCCGGCTGCGCGTCGAGCCCGGCGCGTTCGGCGCGCGGCTGCGGTCGCGCGCGCGCCGCAAGCGCACGCAGATCCTGCTGTTCGTCGACCAGCACGAGGAGCTGTACACGCTCGTGCCCGGGCTCGCCGAGCGCCTCGCGTTCACCGCGTGCCTCGCCGGCGCCGGCGACGATCCGTCGGGGCCGCTGCGCGTGATCGTCTCGATGCGCTCGGACTTCCTCGATCGCGCCGCCGAGGACCGCCGGTTCGTCGACGAGCTGACCCGCGGCCTCGCGTTCCTGCAGCCGCTCGGGCGCGCCGGCCTCGAGCAGGCGCTCGTGCAACCGCTCGAGGCGATCGGCTTCGGCTTCGAGCCCGGCATCGTGCCGGTGATGCTCGACGCGCTCGCGGCGACGTCGGGCGCGCTGCCGCTCCTGCAGTTCACCGCGTCGCGGCTGTGGGACTACCGCGATCGCCAGCGCCGCGTGCTGACCGCGGCGAGCTACAGCGCGATGGGCGGCGTCGCCGGCGCGCTCGCGACCCACGCCGATGAAGTGCTCGCCGCGTTCTCGTCGCCGGATCAGAAGATCGTGCGCGCGATCTTCCAGCGGCTCGTCACGCCCGAGCGCACGCGCGCGGTGGTCGAGACCGAGGAGCTGCGCGAGCTGGCGCGCGACGTCGATCGCATCGTCGGCCGGCTCGTCGAGGAGCGCCTGCTGGTCGTGCACACGCGCGGCGAAGCCGAAGGCTCGGTCGAGCTCGTCCACGAGTCGCTGATCGGCAGCTGGCCGACGCTGCAGCGCTGGCTCGACGAGGATCACGACGACGCGGCGTATGTCGCGCAGATCCGCGCGGCCGCGAAGCAGTGGGATCAAAAAGGCCGCCCGGCAGGCCTCTTGTGGCGCGGCGAAGCGATGACCGAGGCGCGGCTCTGGCGGTCGCGCTTTCACGGCGAGCTGCCGGCACGCGAGCGCGAGTTCCTCGACGCGGTGTTCGCGCTCGACAGGCGGGCGTCGCGGATCCGGCGCGGCATCGTGATCGGCACGATCGCGCTACTGACCGCGATCATCGTCGCCGGCGGCGTGACGCTCGTGCAGATCCAGAAAGCCGAGCACGAGGCCGAGACCGCGAAGGACAAGGCCGAAGCGGAAACGCGCAAGGCCAACGCGGCGGAGGCCAAGGACAAGGCCGACTTCGAAAACTACAAGACCGAGCAGGCGGCGAAGGAAGCCGAAGCGCAGCGCCGCCTCGCCGCCGAGAAGGCCCAGCGCGATGCCGAAGACGCGCAAAGAGCGGCCGAGCTGCAGCAAACCCTGGCGCTCGCCAAAGCCGACGCCGCCAAGGCGCAGGCCGCTCGATCCGATGCCCGCGCAAAAACCGCGAGCAAGGAGGCCGCCGCGAAGTCGGCTGCGCTGAAGGCGATCGACGACAAGCGCAAGTTGAAGATGGACCAGATTACCAACGGCCTGAAATAACCAGCCCCGCGTGCTCGCCGTCGAACGTCGGCGTCACCGCCGTCATGTGGCCCTGGTTCAGGTAGAACATCACCGCGCCGGTCACGAGCAGGGCGCCGCCGACCGAGAGCGCGGCGATGCCGGCGGGAAATTCGTACTTCGCGTGATCGGCGGCGGACGAGCTCGTGCCGTAACCGGCGCAGTAGTTGTTGCTCGCGTCGTTGATGCAGGCGTTCCTGAAATTGTTGTTGTTCTGCACGTTCTCGTACGCGATGAAGGTCGCGCCGCCGCCGACGCCGGCGAGCACCGCGCCCGCACCCGCGATCGCCCACGGCTTCCACACCGGCCACCGCCGCACGAACCTCTTCGCGGCCGGCAGCGGCTGGAGCTCGATCACGACGACGTTCACCTTCTTCGGATCGACGACGACGGTCTCGGTCTGCGGCTTGTAGTTGTCGGCGGTGGCGACGATCTGATGCGAGCCGGCGCGCACGCGGCGGGTCACGTCGCCGGCGCCGTGGAGGAGCGGCCCGCCGTCGAGCTGGACGTCGCCGTTCTCGTACTTGCTGCGCACCTCGAGCGACGCGACCTGACCCGACAACGCCTTCAGGTAATTCTTCGCCTGGTTGAAGTGATCGGCGCCGATCGGGTCGGCGCCGTACTTCATCGCCTCGGTGAAGTCGTCGTAAGCCTCGACCGGCCGGTCGAGGTTCAGGAGGCACACCGCCGCGTTGTAGTAGACGGCCGGGTGCTTCCAGAACGCGAGCGCCTGCTCGTACTGCGCGAGCGCGTCCTTGTAGTTGTCGTCGCCGAACAGCTTGTTGCCGGCGTCGTACAGCGCGAGCGCCTTCTTCTGGTTCTCGGCGGAGACGCCCTCGGCCCACGGCTTCGGCTTGTCGGCGCGCGCGCTGCCCGCGAGCACGAGCGCGACCGCGATCGCGACGAGCAAGACGCCGCCGAACCTCACGGCGACGATCTTATCACCGTCACTTGACCGGCGTCGGCTTCGGCGGCGCGGCCGGCGGCGTCGCGGCCGGCTGGCTGGGCGCGCGGCCCAGGCCTTGCGTCGCCGCTTCCATGAACGAGCGGCCCTCGAACACCACGCCCTTGTCGATCTGGAGCACCGGCGTGTGAACGTCGCCCTTCACGCGGCCGGGCGCGTGGATCTCGATCGAGCGCTTCGCCTTGATGTTGCCGACGACGGTGCCCTGGATGATCACCTCGCCGATGTCGATCTCCGCCTCGACGTGCGCGCCCTCGCCGATCACGAGCGTGTCGTCGGAGAACACCTCGCCCTTGAACCGGCCGTCGATGCGGACCGTTCCGTCGAACGTGAGCTTGCCCTCGAACGTCGCACCACGCCCGAGGAGTGTCGTGATCTCACCGGCCGCTTGCGGCCTCGCTGCTGCTTGCACCATGGCAGGTCAGCCTATCACCGGCCGACTACTGGATCGAGCTGACACACGACGCGATGTCGAAGAACATGAACGCGAGCGCCTTCTCCTGCGGCGTGAGCGGATTGGGGTGCGTGCACAGCGGGTCGTGCTGGCCGTTGACGAGCGCACACGAACAGCCGCCCGGATACGCCGTGCCCGGCGTCGACGTCGAGTCGGCCGAGACGTGCATATCCGAGAACACGACCTTGCCGCAGCGCATCGACGGGTCGGCGTCCTGCGGCGTCGTGAACTGGAAGTTCATCGTGCTCGCGTAATGCGTGCCGCTCGCGCCGGTGGTGTCGAGGTACACCCACTGCTCGCCCTTGGTCTCGTCCACGCTCGTGCACGTGTCGCGTGGCGCGCTGACGAGGACATCGTCGCGCATCGCCGAACCCATCACGTTCAACATCCACGTCGCGAACGACATGCCCTTGGGGTTGTTGACCTCGTCGATCGTCGCGTGCAGCGGATCGTCTGCCGGATTACCGCCGAAGTTGAACTTCGCGACCGCTTCCCAATCGGGAAGGCCGTGCATCGCATTGGTGTCGTCGCCCCCGATCCAGATGTTGTGCCAGTGCGAGGCGAACACGCGGCCGCCGATGCCCGCGTAATCGTGCACGGCCTGCATCGCGGTCTGCGGCTTGGTCGCCGGATACTGATCGCCCTCGCACGACAAGATGAGGATGTCGTACGCGGACAGATTGGCCTCGCTGCCCCACAGCGCCTGCGAGTCGGTCATCGCCGCGGTACCGCCTGGCCAGCCTGCCGCGAACTTCGAAGCGCCTTGGCCGCCGCCCGCCCCCATGTTCGTGAACAGGTTGATGCTGCCGCTGCCGGTGCTACTGGAGATCTCCGTCGGATCG
>DATJXL010000076.1:0-25747 GCA_035500135.1 Kofleriaceae bacterium | reverse complement strand
TTCTCGACCGCGAGCAGGAGCGCGGTCTCGTCCCACGGCTTGGAGATGTACTGGTTCAGGTGCGCGCGGTTGATCGCGTCGATCACGGCGTCGAGGCCGGCCTGGCCGGTCAGCAGGATCTTGGTCGTGCCGTGCAGCCGGCGATCGACGATCTCGAGCAGCTCGACGCCCTTCATGCCGGGCATGATCTGGTCGGCGACGACGACCGCGATCGCCTCGCCGTCGCGCGTCAGCTCGTCGAACAGCGCGACGGCCTCATCACCGGAGCGCGCGGTCAAGACCTGACATTCGTGGCCGAAGCGCGCGCCGAGCTGCGCGCGCAAGACGCGCAGCACGCCTTCTTCGTCGTCGACGCAGACGATGACTTCTTTTTTCGTGCTCACGCCGCCACCCGGATCGGCAGCCGCACCTCGAAGCACGTCCGGCCGGGATGCGACTCGCAGCGCATCTCGCCGCCGTGCTTGGCGACGATCTGGCGCGCGATGCCGAGACCGAGGCCCGTGCCCTCGCCTTTTGGCTTGGTCGTGAAGAACGGCTCGAAGATGCGCGGCAGCACGTCGGGCGGCACGCCGGGACCGTCGTCGATCACGCGGACGACGACATGGTCGCCCTCGAGCGCGGTCTCGATCGCGATCGTGCCCTTGCCCTCCAGCGCCTGCTGCGCGTTCGAGATCAGATTCGTCCACACCTGGTTGAGCTCGTCGACGTACACCGGCACGCGCGGCAGGACGCCGTATCGCCGTTCGACGACGATATCACGCAGCGCGTGATGCAACAGCACGAGGGTCGTCTCGAGCCCTTCGTGCAGATCGGCGTCCACGCGCGTCGGCTGCTGGTCGAGGTGCGAGTAGCTCTTGAGCGCGCCGACGATGCGCTGGATCTGGCCGACCGCGCGCTGGACCGTCGACGTCGTGCGGTGGACGTAGACGTGATCGGTGAGCGCGGCGACGAGGCGCGGCGCGAGCATGCGTTCGCTGTCGACGACGCTCACGAGCTGCGTGACCTCGGCCCGCGTCATGCCGAGGTCGGCGAGCTCGGCGGCACGCGTCGTCGCGTCGGTGAAGCCGGCCGATTCGAGCACGCCGGCGAGCTCGCGCGCCGACTTGCGCGTGTCGAGCCCGCTCGGCAGCGGGCGCTCGGCGAGCACCGGCGCGAGCGCCTCGACGTAGTCGTTGAAGCGCGCGAGCTCGGGGCCGTGGCGGCCGAGCCGCGCGAGCGCGGCGCCGAGACCATCGATCGATCCGCGGATCGCGGCGCTCGGCGAGTTGATCTCGTGCGCGACACCGGCGACGAGCAGGCCGAGGCCGGCCATCCGCTCGCTGAGCACGAGCTGCGCCTGGGTCTCCTGCAGGTCGGCGAGCGCCTTGCCGAGCTCGCTGTTGATCGCGGTCAGCTCGGCGGTGCGCAGCTTGACCTTCTTCTCGAGCTCTTCGCTCGCGCCGTACGCCTCGCGATACAGCTGCGCGTTCTCGACCGCGGCGCCGGCCTGATCCGCGAACGTCGTCAATAGGTTCAGGTCGGCGTCGGAGAACTCGCGCGCGTCCTCGGCGCGCGCGACCGCGAGCACGCCGACCACGCGGTTCTTGCGCTCGAGCGGCAGCGCGACGAGCGGGCCGCCGTGATCGAGCCGCACCGGCTGCCGCGTCTTCTGCACGCGCTCGGCGATCTCGCGCAGCGGCTCGGCGGCGGCGAGCGCTTCGTCGGTCGCGAGCGAGCTCGTGACATCGGTGCGGCGCGCGCGCGCGGCCGACGCGCGCAGCTCGGCGCCATCCGCCAGCCACAGCGCCGCGAGCTGGACATCGAACGTGCGCGCGACCGCGTCGACGATCTTGCGCGACACCTGATCGAGATCGATCACCGACGACACCGCGCGGCCGGCGTCGTGGAGCGCGACGATCTCGCGCATGCGCGCGGCCAGCCGCGCCTGGTTGTCCTTGAGCGTCGACGTCATCTGGTTGAACGCCTCGGCGAGGTCGGTCAGCTCGTCGCCGCCCGGGATCTCGATGCGGTGATCGAGATCGCCGCGCGACACCGCGATCGCGCCGCGGTGCAGCTCCTGGATCGGCGCGCCGAGCCGGCGCGACCAGAACAGCGCGAGCACGAGCGCGAACGCGAGCGCCGCGGCGCCGCCGATCGCGAGCGAGCGGATCGCGAGCGCCTTGGTCGCGGCGAGCGGCCCGCGATCGACCGCGACCGCGAAGATGCCGATCGGGTGGCCCTCGTGATCGAGCAAGCGCGTCGCGGCGACCGCGTAGTGCCCGGTGTCGACGTCGAGCGTCTGGATCACGCGCTGGCCGCGCAGCACGGCATCGCGGTCGCGCTCGGTGAGGCGCACCGGATCGGCGCGCCGCCCGTACGGGGAGCGAAACGTCACCGCGAGCTCGCCCGACGTGCCGCCGAGCAAGACGTCGGCGGACAGCGCGCCCTTGATGCCGTCGTCGAAGTCACCGTCGAGCGGCATCGACAGCACGACGACCCCGCGCAGCGCGAGCCCGGCGTCGACGATCGGCGACACCGCGCGCACGACGACGTGATCGCCTACCGCGACGAGCGTGACATCGCGGCTCCACGGCCCGCCGCCCGCGAGCGCGTGCTCGCCGACGCGCACGCCGACGTCGGCGAACCGGCGGGCGGCCTCGCACTCGGGGTGCGTCGCGTCGCGATGCGCCGGATCGCACGTCAGCGCGCCGACGACCATCCGATCGAACACGAGCGCGCCGCTCGCATCGAGCAGCTGCAGCCGCGCCGACGGCACGTGCACGGCCTCGTGCGACAGCCACGTCTCGATCGATACTCTGCGACGCTCCGCGTCGCTGCGCGCCCCGTCGAGGCCGGGGCTTGCGATGGCAGGCGTTCCGCCGCCGATCGCCTGCGCGAGCTCGGCCGACTCCGACAGCTGCACCGTCTCCTCGCGAAACCGCTCGACCGCGCGCAAGGTCAGGTTCAGACCGACCGTGAGCTGGCGGTTCGCGTCCTCGCGCAGGCCGGTCTCGAGGCTCGACAGGATCACGCCCGAGGCGATCGTGGCGAGGATCGCGACCGGCACGAGCGACGCGAACGCCATCGCGACGACCAGCTTCGAGCGCAGCTTGAGCCGGAGCCGCGGCGTCTGGTTCGTCGGCGGGCGCTTCGCCATTACCGGGGTTCCTCCCGGCGGATCTGCGAGTACACCGGGTGGCCGACCGGCGACAGCACGACGTGCGTGATCTCGGCGCGACCGGCGACGACGAGCTCGCTGTGCGCGATCGGCACCCACGGCGCGTCGACCGCGAGCTTGTCCTGCACGGCCGCGTACAGGCCGGCGCGGGTCGGTTCGTCGGCGATGCCCTGCGCGTCGGCGAGCAGCTTGTCGACCTCGGGATCGCGATAGAACGCGATGTTCTGGGCATCGCCGAGCTGCGCGTTGTCGGAGTGAAACAGCACGTACAGGAAGTTGTCGGGATCGCCGGTGTCGCCGATCCAGCCGAACAGCGCGAGGTCGTGCTCGCCGCGCGCGACCGACTGCCGCGCCTCCGCGTACGGTTCGAGCACGAGCTCGGTGTGGATGCCGATCTGATCGAGCCCGGCCTGCAGGAAGCGCGCGACGCGCTCGGGCTGCGGCAGATACGGGCGCGGCGTCGACGGCGCGTACAGCTTGAACACGCGCTTGCCGTCGAACGCACCGTCGGCGGTGGCCTCCGCGATCAGCGCGCGTGCGGCGGCCGGATCGTACGCGTAGCGCACGGCCGGCACGTGGTAGCCCCACATCGTCGGCGGCAGCGGCGTCGACGCCGCGATCGCGCGGCCCTGAAAGCCGAGCTTCACGATCGGCTCCTTGTTGATCGCGAGGTTCGCGGCGCGCCGCACGCGCACGTCGTCGAACGGCGGGTGCGTCGTGTTGAACGCGAGGTACGCGACGTCGTTCGCGGGCGTGTGGTGCAGCACGAGGTCGGGGTGGAGCTCGACGAACGGCTGCTCGTCGGGAAGGATCGCGGTCGCGAGATCGACCGTGCCGGCCTCGAGATCGACGAGCCGCTGGCGCGCATCGACCACGACCTCGAACACGATGCGATCGAGGATCGGCGCCGGCCCCCAGTAGCGATCGAAGCGGCGCACGACCACGTCCTGGCCGGGATCCCAGCGCTCGAGCATGTACGGGCCGGTGCCGACCGGGTGGGCCGAGAACGCGTCGCCCCACTCGCGCACCGCGACCGGCGACACGATCGGAAAGATCGCGAGCTCGCCGAGCAACGGCGAGTACGGGCGCCGCGTGTGGATCTCGACGACGAGCGGCTCGACCGCGGTCACCGACTCGACATCCTTGAGCAGCGTGCGCCAGTACGTGACGTCGTTGCTCGCCGCGAGGTAGTACGGGTGCTTGGCATCGAGCACGCGCTCGAACGAGAACACGACGGCGTTCGCGTCGAGCAGCGTGCCGTCGTGGAAGCGGACGCGATCGCGGAGGTGGAACGTCCACGTGCGGCCGTCGGCCGAGGCCTGCCACGCGCTGGCGAGGCGCGGCTCGATGTCGGTCGTGCCCGGCTTCCAGCCGACGAGGCCCTCGAACAATAGCTCGCCGAGCTCGAGCGACTCGCTGTCGGTGACGCGCGCGGGGTCGAGCCCGATCACGCCGGCCGCCTGCGCGACGACGAGCGTGCCGGGATCGCGCTGGCCGAGCCGCGGGGTCGGCCGCGCGTCGCACGCGAGCACGAGCACGGCCAGCGCGGCCAGCGCCGTCCCCTTCATTCGACGGACTCTAGCACCTGCGCAGATTGACGAGCGGCTTTCGCTGACTTAGCGTCCCGCCATGCGTCTTTCGAAGGTCGTGGTGCTCGTGTCCCTTGGCTGCGCCCTCAGTTGCGGCGGCGCGATCCGCCACTCCGCGCTGCAAACGACGACGCAGATCCTGACGTTGACGCAGCCCGCGCTCCAGCAAGACAACGACTACGACTTCGCGGCCGCCGCGATCCCGGGCGCGCTGAAGACGATCGAGGGCTTCTGGATCGTCGACCCGTCGACGACGAGCGAGAATCTCTTGCCGATCCTGACCGAGGGCTTCTGCCAGTACGCGACCGCGTTCGTCGAGGACGAGTGGGAGATCGCGAAGTTCGCGAAGAACCAGGACGCGATCGCCGAGACCAACGAGCACGCGAGCAAGATGTTCACGCGCTGCTTCAACTACGCGCTCAAGCAGCTGCCGAGCGGCTTCGACAAGGATCTGTTCAGCACGCCCGAGGTCGCGAAGAAGCGCATCGATTCGATCGGCATCGAGCACCGCACCGCGTTCATGTGGGCCGCGCTCGCGCTCGGCGGCGAGATCAACCACAACCTGACGCGCGTCGAGATGCTGTCGTACCTGCCGGTCGTCAAGCAGATGCTCGACCACGTGATCGAGCTCGACGCCAAGCACGTGCCGTCGTCGTGCGACGCCAACTGCAAGGTCCACCTCGCGCTGCCCCACATCGGCCTCGGGATGATCGCGAGCGCCGCGAGCGCGCAGTTCGGCGGCAACGCCGACGAGGCCGCGAAGGAGTTCCAGAAGGCGCTCGACATCACGGGCGACAAGATGTTGCTCGCCCGCGCGCTGTGGGGCGACCGCGTCGGCATCATGACGAACAACCGCAAGCTGTTCCACGACCAGCTCGTCAAGGTCCTCGAGACCGACCCCGCCATCTGGCCCGAGCAGCGCCTCGCCAACGAGGTCGCCCATCGTCGCGCCCGCCGGTATCTCTCGCACGAGAAGGACCTGTTCCAGTAACGCGCGGCGAATCACGATGCCGCGCCGACCAGCCGGCATCCCGGCCACGTGCATCGAAGGCGTGGTCGTCGATCTGAATATCCGACGACATTTCACGTCGCACGGTCTGCAGCTGGTGTAAGAACTCAGGTCACGAAGGAGCCCGTCATGAACAAGCTCACATTAGCTCTCTGCGCCGTCCTGGCGCTCGCCACCGGCCGCGTCGCGCGCGCCGACAACACCGAGCTGCGCATCGCGACGCTCGCGCCGTCGGGCAGCCCGTGGATGGAGGTGCTCGACAAGGCCGCCGCCGAGATCAAGGACAAGACCGGCGGGCGCGTCACGATGAAGTACTTCGAGGGCGGCCAGCAGGGCGACGAGCGCGACTTCGTCCGCAAGATCAAGCTCGGCCAGCTCGACGGCGCCGCCGTCACCGCGATCGGCCTGGCGATGATCGACGAGTCGATCCGCGTGCTCGAGCTGCCGATGATGTTCCAGTCGGCCGACGAGCTCGACTACGTCGCCGACAAGATGTGGCCCTACTTCCAGGCCAAGTTCGCGAAGAAGGGCTTCAAGCTCAACGATCGCGGCGAGGTCGGCTGGATCTATTTCATCTCGAAGAACAAGGTCGAGTCGCTCGGCGACTTGAAGGGCCAGAAGCTGTGGATGTGGGGCGACGACCAGCTCGTCGGCGCGATGTTCAAGAAGCTCGGCTTGAACGGCGTGCCGCTCGGCGTGCCCGAGGTCGACGCGAACCTCACGACCGGCAAGATCGACGCTGCCTACGGCTCGCCGGTCGCGGCGGTCGCGCTGCAGTGGTACACGAAGATCAAGTACATGACGTCGATGCCGATGAGCTTCGCGATCGGCGCGACCGTCGTGTCGCTCGACTCGCTCAAGAAGATGTCGCCCGACGACATCAAGATCGTCGAGGACATCGGCAAGGCGAACGCGAAGAAGCTCCGCAAGGTCATTCGCAAGGCCAACGACGACGCGAAGGGCACGATGACGCGCAAGGGCGTCACCGTCGTGCAGACGCCGGCCGCGATGGTCGACGAGTTCACCAAGCAGTCGCAGGACGCGTGGAAGGAGCTCGTGGGCAAGATCTATTCGCAGGACGAGCTCAACATGGTGCTGAAGTATCGCGACGAGTACCGCGCGAAGCACAAATGAGCGGGCGCACGCGAAGCGGCCCCGCTCACCCTGGCCGAACGCGTGCCGCGAAGCGGCCAAGTAGCTCTGCGCTCTGATACATTCGCGCGAGTGACGGATAACAAGGACGATGCGGCACCGGGGCCGCTCGATGTTCCGCCGACTCGCCCGAGCGCCCTGTCGCTCCAGAACATCTCGGTAGGATTCCCCGACGACAGCTCGCTGTCGTCGAACATCCGCACCGTCGACGAATATGTCGGCAAGCTCGAGCTGGCGCTGCTGCTCGCGCTGTTCGCCGCGGTCGTGATCGTCGCGTCGTACTCGGCGATCTCGGACCACTTCTTCCATTCCCAGGTCGGGCTGTGGTGGAACTTCGTCGTCCGCAAAGGCACGTTCGCGATCGCGATGCTCGGTGCCGCGTTCGCGACCCAGCAGCAACGGCTGCTCGCGATGGACCTCGTCTCGCGCAAGATCTCGCCGCGCGCACGGCTCGCGGTCAGCCTCGTGCTCAAGCTCCTCACGATCCTGCTCGCGGGCGTGCTGGTCTACATCGGCCTCGACCTGCACGACAAGGGCGAGGGCATCACGCACCTCGACCTCCGCATCTTCACGATCACCGAGAAGGACGCGATCGCGGTCATCCCGATCGGCGGCGCCCTGATCGCGCTGCACTCGCTGCTACACGCGGTGATCGACACCGACTACTTGATTCGCAACAAGCTGCCGCCCGAGAAGGCAAGGACGGGGCACTGACATGGCGGACGACGAGAAAGTTCCGCAAGCCACCGTCGAGAAGGACCACGGCAAGCACCCGCACCGGCCGCCGCCGGTGAAGCGCACGCCGATCGGCTGGGCGATCCTCGCGATCGTCATCCTCGCGATCGCGTACTTCGTCAGCGTGCCGGTCGCGATCCTGACGCTCGCGTTCGTCAGCGGCGCGCCGCTGTTCACGATCATGCTCGGCGCCGCCGTGCTCGGCGCGTTCAGCCTGCCGCGCGCGTTCGACGCCGAGTTCGGCGGCATGGCCGCGAGCATGCTGCCGCTCGGCCTCGGCGATCAGGCCGAGGTGATGTCGACGATCCCGCTGTTCATCTTCGCGGGCTATCTGCTCGCCGAGTCGGGCACCGCCGACCGCCTCGTGCGGTTCGCGAACGCCGCGCTCGGCTGGTTCCCCGGCGGCCTCGCGATCGTCACGATCGCGACGTGCGCGCTGTTCACCGTGTTCACCGGCGCGTCCGGCGTCACGATCATCGCGCTCGGCGGCGTGCTGATGCCCGCGCTCGTGCGCGCCGGCTACCCCGAGCGGTTCTCGATGGGCCTCATCGCCGGCACCGGCTCGGTGGGCCTGTTGTTCCCGCCCGCGCTGCCGCTGTTCATCTACGGCACGATCTGCGGCCTCAACGTCATTCCGGACTGGGGCAAGGCCGATGCGCACTGGCAGTGGGATACCCAGCGCTTCATCTTCGCTGGCATCGTGCCCGGCCTCGTGTTGATGGGCATGCTCGCCGCGGTCGCGATGACCGTCGCGCTGATCCGCAAGCTGCCTCGTACGAAGTTCTCGTTCTCCGAGCTCGGCTCGAGCTTCGTGCTCGCGCTGCCCGAGCTCGCGATCCCGTTCGGCGTGATCGCCGGCCTCGCCCACGGCTTCCAGCTGTCGGAGGTCGCGGCGCTGACCGTGCTGTATGCCGCGATCCTCGAGCTCGGCGTGTCGCGCCTGCTCGAGCGGCTCGGCGTGCCGTGGGGCAAGCCGCTCGACGTGCGCGTGCTGTGGACGATGAGCCGCGAGGCGATGGCGATGATCGGCGCGATCTTCATCATCATCTTCAGCTCGCAGGTGCTGACCAACTACATGGTCACCGCCGAGATCCCGCAGAAGCTCGTCGAGTGGACGCAGTCGCACGTCGAATCGAAGATCGTGTTCCTGCTCGCGATCAACGTGATCCTGTTGATCGTCGGCACGGTGATGGACATCTTCTCGGCGATCGTCGTCGTCGTCCCGCTGCTGCTGCGAATCGCGTACGCGTATCACATCGACCCGTATCACCTCGGCGTGATCTTCCTCTTGAACCTCGAGGTCGGTTACCTGCACCCGCCGGTCGGCTTGAACCTGTTCATCACGAGCGTGAAATTCCAGCGACCGATCACCGAGGTGATGTGGGCGACGATCCCGTTCCTGGTCACGATGATCGTCGCGCTGCTCGTCGTGACCTACGTGCCGCAGCTCACCGAGATCAGCACGCCCGAGCCGCCGCGCACCGCGCCGATCGGAAATCTCATCACGCTCGTGCACGTCGCGGCCGACGAGCTCACGGTGGTCAAGGACGTCACGCTCGTCGACGTCACCGGCAAGCCGATCCCCGGCAGCGATGGCAAGCCGATCGTCAAGCACCTCGCCGATTGCGACAAGCTCGACGGCGACGACAAGACCGGCTGCCAGAACCTGTTCTTCGGGATCAAGCCGTGCAAGGGCGACGACGCGTGCAAGAACGCGAGCATCGCGAACTGGATCGTCGTCCACAACACGACGGCGGTGCCGAAGGACAGCCAGATCGCGCTCGTGCAAGAGGTTCCGCTCGTCACGAGCGACGGCACGCCGAAGAAGGACAAGTCGGGCAACCCGATCGTGAAGAAGCTCGCGGACTGCGCGAAGGACAGCGACGAGGACACGTGCCGCGACCTGTTCCTGTCGGTGACAAACTGCCAGATCGATGCCGAGGCGGTCAGCGCGAGCTACAAAGGCGATCCCGCCAAGTGCACGCGCCTCAAGATCTCCGACTGGATCGATTCGAACATGTCCGGCGACTGAGCGTGCTCGCCTTGATCAAGACGTTGCGCCCGCACCAGTGGGTGAAGAACGTCTTTGTCGGGGCGGCACTGGTGTTCTCGCGCAACCTGACCGACGGCGCGCTGCTCGCGCGCACCGCGGTCGCGTTCGGCGCGTTCTGCCTGATCTCGGGCGCGGTGTACACGTTCAACGACGTGCGCGACGTCGAGTCCGACCGCGCACACCCGACCAAGCGCAAGCGGCCGATCGCGGCCGGCCGGCTCTCGGAGCGGACCGCGCTCGTCGCGGCCGGCGTACTCGCCGCGATCGCGCTCGCGGCGAGCGCGGTGCTGTCGTGGCCGCTCGCCGGGATCGTCGCGCTGTATTTCGGCCAGAACATCGCGTACAGCGTGAAGCTCAAGCACGTCGCGTTCGTCGACATCGCGCTGATCGCGAGCGGGTTCCTGTTGCGCGTGCTCGCCGGCGCGGTCGCGATCGACGTGCCGGCCTCGGGCTGGCTGCTCGCGTGCACCGCGCTGCTCGCGCTGTTCTTCGGCCTCGGCAAGCGCGCGCACGAGCTCGCGTGGGCCGAGCGCACCGGCGGCGCGACCGAGACCCGGGCCGCGCTCGCCGGCTACCGCATCCCGGTCGTGCGCGCCGCGATGATCGGGCTCGCGCTCGCGACGTGCGTGGCGTACGTCGCGTACGCGGTCGACGCGCGCACCGTGCGCGAGTTCGGCACCGACCGGCTCGCGTACTCGGCGCCGTTCGTCGCGCTCGGCATCCTGCGCTTCATGTTCCTCGCGCTGTGGTACCCGAAGGACGAACCGCCGACCGAGGCGATGCTGAAGGATCCGTGGTTCCTGCTCGACCTCGCCGGCGCGACCGCGGTGGTGCTCTACATCATCTACGGATAATGTAGAGGCGTGCGCCGCTGGTTCGTGCTGGTGAGCCTGGTCGCGAGTGCCTGCAACGAGCCGAACGCGTGCGTGCAAGGCGCGCAGCAGGCGTGCGCGTGCGGCCAGCAGCAGTTCGGCATCCAGGTCTGCAACGCGGACGGCACGTTCGGCGCGTGCACGGCGTGCGCGCCGATGCTCGACGCGTTCGCGGCCGACGCGCCGCCGATCGACGCGCCGGCCGACGCGCCGCCCGACGCGCCGCCGGTCCCGGCGCCGACGGGCGGACCGTGCAGCACGAGCACGGAGTGCGCCGGCGGAGGGGTCGTGCAGTGCCTGACGAACGCGGACGGCCTGACCTGGACGGGCGGGTACTGCTCGGCGGCGTGCGACGTCGGCGATGCCGACTTCGATGGCTTCGATCCGGATTGCCCGGGCAGCGGCTTCTGCGTGAACCTCGAGGCGAGCGCGCAGTGCCTCGCGACGTGCAGCGCGATGACCGGACCGAACCCGTGCCGCACCGGCTACTCGTGCTTCAGCTTCGGCTGCGCGCCGAGCGGGATCTCGCAGTGCGATCCGACCGTGGTCGACAGCTGCGAAGCCGTGCCCGGCGGCGGCGTGTGCCGCACGTTCGGGCTCGACCCGGTCGGCCAGTGCATCGCGAGCTGCGACGTGTTCGCACAGGACTGTGTTCCGGGCGACGGCTGCTACGTGGTCAACACGCTCGGCGACACCGGCTGCATGTACTCGAACGACGGCGCCGAGGGCACGTTCTGCCTCGCCGACACCGACTGCGCGCCGGGCACGGCGTGCATCGGCAACCTGTGCGCCGCGTTCTGCGGCGGCCCGAGCAACGTCGCGTGCGCGACCGGCACGTGCGTCGGCGACGGCGGCATCCCGTCGTCTACGATCGGGGTCTGCCAGTGAGGCTCGTGCTCGCGTGCACGCTGGTCGTCGCCGCATGCGGCGACAACGCCGACCGCTGCGTGCCGCTGAGCCAGCACAGGTGCGGATGTCTGATCGGCGCCACGTCGGGCATCCAGACCTGCGGCAGCGACGGCACGTGGCAGACGTGTCAGGGCTGCCCGCTGCCCGCCGACGCCGCGTTCAACTCGCCCGGCGACGCGTCGTGCGGGCCCGGCATCTACCCGTGCGGGCCGTACGGCTACGGCATCGGCAGCACGGTCGCGAACCTCGAGCTGATCGGCCCGACGAGCGCGAGCGATCCGACGCCGGTTTCGCGCAAGCTGTCGGATCTGGTCACGCCCGGCATCGAGGCGCTGATGATCGACGTGTGCGCGGTCTGGTGCGGGCCGTGCAACGAGGATCAGCCGAACCTCGTCACGCTCTACGACAGCTACCAGGCCGGCGGTCACGCGCAGTTCTACACGGTGATCACGCAGAACAGCCAGCCGGGGGGATCCCCGGTCATCAAGGACGCGGAGAACTGGGCCAAGACCTACAAGGTGCCGTACCCGATCGCGCTCGATCCCGAGGCGCTGACGCAGGCCTACTTCCCGATCGCCGCATATCCCGAGCACCTCGTGATCCGCACCAGCGACATGACGCTCGTCTATCGCAGCGTCGGCATCGACACCGCGCTGCAAGCTCAGATCGACGCGGTGCTGGCGAACCCATGAAGCTCGCGTGGCTGCTCGTCGCGGCCGCCGCGTGCGGCGACAACGCGGCCAAGTGCGTGCCCGGCGAGCAGCGCGCGTGCGGCTGCCCGGGCGACACCGCGGGCGCGCAGGTGTGCGAGTCCGACGGCACGTTCGGCGCGTGCGTCGGCTGCGCGGCCGATGCCGGCGTCGCCGATGCGCCGCTGCTGGCGTGCAGCGCGCAGACCGATTGCCCGCTCGGCCTCACCTGCGGGCTCGCGCATGCCGGCGACACCACGCCGACCTGCTTTCACGCGACCTACGACACCAGCCCCGGCGCGTACGGCACGAGCTGCGCGCTCGCCGAGTGCAACCAGGATCCGACGCCGTGCAAGCAGGGCTTCCAGTGCCTGTCGGCCGCGCCGTGCGATCCGGGCGCGACGTGCACCGCCGCGTGCACGAGCGACCGCGATTGCCCGCCGGCGATGTTCTGCGATGGCACGTCGCTGTGCCGGCCGCGCATCGCGTGCTCGCCGTGCATCATCGACGACGAATGCGGCCCGAACGCGCGGTGCGCGACCGATCCGGCCGGTGGCCGGTTCTGCGCGACCACGTGCGCGAGCGACAGCGATTGCCCGCAGCCGGTCGCCGACAACTTCACCGAGTCGATGTTTCCGAACCCGTTCGAGCACTGCTTCGCCGATTTCGGCGGGCACGGGAGCGTGTGCGAGCCGGCGGACGGCTACTGCCACGGGCCGTCGGCGCTGGCGTCGCAGGGCGCCGATCAGATCTGCTCGTGGTGCCGCGCCGGCGAGCCCGGTGATTGTGCGACCGGGCTCGTGTGCGGCGAGGGACCGAGCGGCGAGCGGCTCTGCACCGAGTCGTGCACCGTGAGCCTGAGCCTCGGCTCCGACGGCACGACGATCACGGCGACCGGCGATACGTGCCCGGCCGGCACGTATTGCTGGAACGGCGAGAGCTTCGGCGGCGATCTCGCGGGCTACTGCGCGGGCGATCCGACGTACCGGTTCTTTACCTGTTATCCATAGTAGAACTAGCGCGTGCCAGACGAGCCGCGCATCGCGAAACGCAAGGCGGATCATCTCGAGATCGCCGCGTCCGGACAGGCCGAGCGCGGCTCGACGCTGCTCGAGCACGTCCACCTCGTGCACCAGGCGCTGCCCGAGCTCGCGCTCGACGAGATCGATCTCTCGACCGAGCTGTGCGGCAAGCGGCTCGCGCTCCCGCTCGTGATCACGGGCATGACGGGCGGCACCGCGGAGGCCGCGGCCGTCAATCGCGACCTCGCGCGCGCCGCCCAGGCTGCGGGAGTCGCGCTCGGCCTCGGCTCGCAGCGCGCGATGGACGAGCACCCCGAGCTCGCCGCGAGCTACCAGGTGCGCGACGTCGCGCCCGATGTCGTGCTGTTCGGCAACGTCGGCGCGGTGCAGGCGGCGGCGATGGGCCCGGCGCGCGTCGTCGAGCTCGGCAAGCGCGTCGGCGCGGATGCGATGTGCGTGCATCTGAACGTCGGGCAGGAGCTGATCCAGGACGGTGGCGACCGCGATTTTCGCGGTCTGGTCGCGGCGATCGCGCGGCTGGTCGAGCAGTCGCCGGTGCCGATCATCGTCAAGGAGACCGGCTGCGGTCTGTCGAGCGAGGTCGCGCGCGCGCTGGTCGGCGCCGGCGTGAAGACCGTCGACGTGTCGGGTGCGGGCGGCACGAGCTGGATCCTCGTCGAGGCCGCGCGCGCGCAAGGCCCCGCACGCGCGCTCGGCCAGGAGCTCGCGGACTGGGGCGTGCCGACCGCGGTATCGGTCGCCGCGTGCGCGCGCGCCGGGCTCGAGACGATCGCCTCTGGCGGGCTGCGCTCCGGCTACGACATCGCACGCGCGCTCGCGCTCGGCGCACGCGCCGGCGGCATGGCGGCACCGATGCTGGTCGCGCAACGCTTCGGCGGTGCCGAGTGGGTGCGGATCGCGATCGAAAACCTCGTGCCCGCGATCCGCGCGGTGTGCCTGCTCGCCGGCTGCCGCACGCCCGCCGAGCTCGCGCGCGCACCCCGCCACCTCGGCGCGCCGCTGCGCGCCTGGCTCGACGACCTCGAGATCCACGTATGACGACGAGCACCACGTTCGGCCTCGGCAAGATCATCCTGCTCGGCGAGCACTCGGTCGTGTACGGCTACCCCGCGCTCGCGGCGGCGCTCGACCGCGGCGTGCGCATCGACGCGGTGCCGACGCCGGCGGGCGGCGCGCTGCGCATCGAGCTGCCGGCGTGGAACCTCAAGGTCGACGCCGAAGACGATCACTCGCTCGCGCACGGGCTCGCCGCGATCGCCGATTCGATCGGCATCGGCCGGCCGGCGCTCACGCTCGTCGGCGACGCGCAGATCCCGGCCGGCGCCGGGCTCGGAGCGAGCGCGGCATTCGCGGTCGCGGTCGCGCGCGCGCTGCTCGGCCACGCCAAGCGCGTCGCCGATGCGAACGCGGTCGCGATCGCGGCGTCGGCGAGCGAGGCCGTGTTGCACGGCAAGCCGAGCGGCGTCGACGTCGCGCTCGCGATTGCCGGCGGCATCGGCGTGTTTCGCAAGCAGGCCGGGCTGACGCCGTTCAAGTGCACGCCGCTGCGCGTGCTCGTCGGGCCGAGCGGCTCGCCGCGCGCGACCGCCGCGATGGTCGAGCGCGTCGCCGCCGCGACCGGTGGCTCGCGCGACGACCGGCGCCTGCACGAGCTCGGCGCGATCTGCGACACCGGCACCGGCGCGCTGATCGGCGGCGACCTCACCGCGCTCGGCCTGATGATGGACCGCGCCCACACGCTGCTCGGCGAGCTCGGCGTGTCGACGCCGCTGCTCGACGGCCTGTGCAAGGCCGCGCGCGACGCCGGCGCCTACGGCGCGAAGCTGACCGGCGCCGGCGGCGGCGGCGCGGTGATCGCGATCGCGCCGCGCGACCGCGAAGCCGACGTGCTCGCGGCGTGGAAGAAGGCGAGCGTGACCGGGTTCGTCGCGACGGTCGGCGGGCGATGAGCGTCACCGCGCGCGCGTGCGCGAACATCGCGCTCGTCAAGTACTGGGGCAAGCGCGACGCCGGCCCCTTGAACCTGCCCGCGACCGGCAGCCTGTCGATCGCGCTCCGCGCGCTCGTCACCGAGACCACGGTCGAATTCGATCCCGCGCTCGCGCACGACGAGGTCTCGCTCGAAGGTGGCAAGGCGCGCGTGAGCGAGTTCCTCGATCTCGTGCGCGCGCGCGCAAGGATCGACACCCGCGCGCGCGTGACCACCGCGAACCACTTCCCGACCGCGTCCGGGCTGGCGTCGTCGGCGTCGGGGTTCGCCGCGCTCGCGCTCGCCGCGACACGCGCCGCCGGCCTCGCGCTGTTGCCGCGCGAGCTGTCGATCCTCGCGCGCCGCGGCTCGGGCTCGGCCGCGCGCTCGATCTTCGGCGGGTTCGTGCGCATGCACGCCGGCACGCGCGCCGACGGCGAAGACGCCTACGCCGAAGCGATCGCGGCGCCGCGCCTCGGCGACGTACGGGTCGTGATCGCGGTCGTCGGCGGCGGCGTGCCGAAATCGCACGCGTCGCGCGACGCGATGGAGCACTCGGCCGCGACGTCGCCGCTGTACCGCGCGTGGCTCGAGCTCGTCCCCCGCGATCTCGCCCTCGCCGAGGCGGCGATCGCCGGCGGCGACTTCCCCGCGCTCGGCGCGCTCGCCGAGGCCAACGCGCTCGCGATGCATGCCGTCGCGATCGCGTCGCGACCCGCGACGATCTACTGGCAGCCGGCGACGCTGGCCGCGCTCGCGGCGGTGCGCGAGCTGCGCGCCGCCCACGTCCGCGCGTACGCGACGATCGACGCCGGCCCGCACGTCAAGGTGCTGACGACGAGCGAGGACGCCGGCGCGGTCGCGCGCGCGCTCGACACCGTCGCCGGTGTGACGCAAACGATCGCGAGCGAGATCGGCGGCGGCGCCGAGGTCATCGCGAGATGACGATCGCGAGCGCGCCCGGCAAGCTCATCCTCGCCGGCGAATACGCCGTGCTCGACGGCGCGCCCGCGCTCGTCGTCGCGGTCGATCGCCGCGTCGTCGCGCGCGGTGGCCGCGCGACCGGCACGTCGCCGTTTCTGATCGCGGTCGCCGACGAGCTCGCCGCACGCCTGGGCGCCGATCATCCGGCCGCGCGCGCCGCGCTCGCGATCGCGGTCGACAGCTCGGCCTGCTACGAGGGCGTGCAGAAGCTCGGGCTCGGCTCGAGCGCCGCGGTCACCGTCGCCGCGACCGCGCTCGCGCTCGGCTCGACCGACGATCGCGCCGCGCTGTTCGAGATCGCGGCGGCCGCCCACGCGCGCGCGCAACGGGCGCGCGGCACGCCCGGCTCGGGCGCGGATATCGCCGCGGCCGTGTACGGCGGCGTGATCTCGTACGCGTCGCGCCACGTCGCGCCGCTCGTGTGGCCCGCCGGCGTCGCGCTCGTGCCGTTCTTCACCGGCGTGTCCGCCGAGACCGTCGAGCTGGTCGGGCGCGTGGCGGCCGCACGCGCCGCGAACGCGACCGCCGTCGATGCCGCGCTGCGCGCGATCACGAGCGCGTCGTCGCTGGCGGTGCTCGCGTGCAACCGCGCGCGCGTGCCCGAGAATGCGGCGACCGGGCTCCTCGCCGCGCTCGCGCTCGCCGCGACCGCGGTCGATCAGCTCGCGGTCGCGAGTCGCGTGCCGCTGGTGCCGGCGTGCGTGTCGGACGCGCGCGCCGCGCTCGCGCCGCTCGGCGGCACCGCGAAGACCACCGGCGCGGGCGGCGGCGACGTCGCGATCGCGGTCGTGCCCGCGCACGTCGACCGCATCGCGATCGAGCGCCGCATCGCGGATGCGGGCGGACACGTGCTCGCGCTCGCCATCGACCCGCGCGGCGCCGCGCTCGAAGCGAGCTAACAGCCCGAAGGTCGAAGAATAACCGGGCCATCCGTCGTCGTTTATCGACATGGACTCCAGCCCCATCGTCCAGTAAACACGAGCATCCCGTGACATCCCGCCTTCCCGGCTTCTTCCGACTCGGCGTCGCCGAGCGCCGCCTGCGCCTGCTCGAGGCGACGAAGCTCCCGGCGGCGCGGCTGGCGGCGATCGACGCGGGTGGGCTGCCGCTCGAGGCCGCGGACGGGATGATCGAGAACGTCGTCGGGACGTACGCGCTGCCGTTCGCGGTCGCGGTCAACTTCACGATCGACGACGTCGACGTCCTCGTGCCGATGGCGATCGAGGAACCGTCGGTGGTCGCCGCGGCATCCAATGCAGCGAGGATGACGCGACCCGCCGGCTTCACGACGCAGTCGAGCGACCCGGTGATGATCGGGCAGATCCAGGTGACGAACGTCGACGACGTCGATGCCGGCGCCGCCGCGCTGCGCGGTGCGGCCGACGAGCTCGTCGCCGATGCCGCGCGGCTCGTGCCCAAGCTCGCCGCACGCGGCGGTGGTCCGCGCGCGCTCGAAGTGCGCGTGCTCGCGCGCCCGCCCGGCCCCGACGGCGGCGTGCTCGTCGCCCACCTGCACGTCGATTGCCGCGACGCGATGGGCGCGAACCTCGTCAACACGCTGTGCGAGGCGCTCGCCGATCGCGTCGCGCGCATCTCCGGTGGCCGCGCCGGCTTGCGCATCCTGTCGAACCTGACCGACGAGCGCGCGATCACCGTGCGCTGCCGCGTCGACGATTCGGCGCTCGGCCAGGATCGCGCGACCGGCGAGGAAGTGCGCGCCGCGATCGCGTCCGCGTCGCGGTTCGCCGAGCTCGATCCGTACCGCGCGGCGACGCACAACAAGGGCATCATGAACGGCGTCGACGCCGTGCTCGTCGCGACCGGCCAGGACTGGCGCGCGGTCGAGGCCGGCGCACATGCGTTCGCGGCGAAGTCCGGCGCGTATCGCCCGCTCGCGACGTGGCGCGAAGACGATGGCGCGCTACTCGGCGAGCTCGTCATGCCGCTCGCGGTCGGCACGGTCGGCGGTGCGCTGCACGGCCACCCCGCGGCGCAGCTCGCGCTCGAGCTCGCCGGCGTCGATCACGCCGATCGGCTGGCGGCGGTCGCCGCCGCGGCCGGCCTCGCGACGAATCTCGCCGCGCTGCGCGCGCTCGCCACCGAAGGCATCCAGCGCGGTCACATGGCGCTGCACGCGCGCGGCCTGGCCCGCGCCGCCGGCGCGACCGGCGACCTCGTCGACCGCGTCGCCGCCGAGCTGTCGGGCTGCGGCGACGTCAAACCGGATCGTGCGCGCGAGATCCTCGCGCGGTTGAAGGAGTCACCTTGAAGCGGAACTTGCCATCTCACCCTGCCTCGGCCCCTGCCCGCACGCCGCTCCCCCGCCGCGCGGAGGTCGCGTCGTGATCCATCGCATCGGAGCCGCTCGTCTGCCTGCCCTCGCCGTCCCGCTGCCGCCGACGCTCGAGCTCGAGGCCTGTTATCGCTACTGCGAGGCGCTGTGCCGCGCGCGCCACCACAACTACCCGGTCGCGTCGATGTTCGCGCGCTCGCAGCTGCGCAAGCACATCTTCGCGCTGTTCGCGTTCGCGCGCGTCGCCGACGACTTCGCCGACGAGACCACGTACGAGGGGCGCCGCACGCGCGAGCTCGATCGCTGGGAAGAGCAGCTGCACGACGCGTATCGCGGCCGCGCCGAGCACCCGGTGTTCGTCGCGCTCGCCGACACCGTCGATCGCTTCGCGCTGCCGATCCTCGAGTTCACCGAGCTCCTGTCCGGGTTCCGGACCGATCTCGAGCGCCGCCGCTACGCCACGTTCGACGAGCTGCGCGCGTACACGCGCCAGGCCGCCGAGCCGGTCGGCCGCCTCCTGCTCTACATCGGCGGTTATCGCGCGGCCGAGCTGCACGCGTTCGCCGAGGATCTCGCGACCGCGCTCGCGTTCGCGCGCCTGATCCAGGACGTGCCCGCCGACTGGGCGCGCGGCCGGGTCTACCTGCCCGCCGAGGATCTGCGCCACTTCGGCGTGACCGAGGCCGACATCGCGTCGCGCCGCGTGACGCCGGGAGTCGGCCACCTCGTGCGCTACGAGGTCGCGCGCACGCGGGCGCTGTTCGAGCGCGCGCGGCCGCTCGTCGACATCGTCGGCCCCGACCTCGCGGTCGAGCTCGCGCTGATGTGGCACGGCGGCATGCGCATCCTCGACAAGATCGAGCACGTCGGGCCGCGGCTGTTCGCCGAGCGCCCGCATCTACGCACGCGTGACAAGGCGCGCGTGCTCGTCCACGCGCTCGCGTGGCGCGGCGAGACGCTGCCGCCGCGCACGCTGCACCTCGCGCAGCGCCTGATCTCGAAGCTATAGCTCGAACGCGCCGCCGCCGAGCTCGATCACGTCGCCGCTGACCTCGATGTGGCGCTCGGCCGTCACGTGCAGGTTCAGCCGCGACGGCCGGCCGACCGCGTCGCCCTGGCGCAGCGTCATCGCGATCGGCAGCGCGCGGCCGGTCGCGACGAAGTAGCCGCCGAGGTTCGCCGCAGCCGAGCCCGTCGCCGGGTCCTCGATCACCGAGCCGTGCTTCGTGAAGAAGAACCGCACGACGCCCTCGGGCGACCACGCGTACGCGAGGCCTTCGCCGCGCGCCTCGCTCGTCGCGTGGCGCTCGATCAACTCCGGCACCGGCACCGCGGCGCGCACGTCGTCGGCCGAGCGCAGCGGGATCACGAGCTGGTCGCTGCCCGTGTTGACCCACAGCGGCTCGCCCGCGATCGCGGCCTCGGGCAGCGCCAGCATGCGCGCGAGCTCGGCGCGGCTCGCGCCCGGCGCGCGCGTCGTCGGCACGCGCGCGGCGCGCAAGGTCCACGTGTCGCCGGCGGCGCGGACCTCGACGAGGCCGGCGCGCATCTCGAGCGTGACGCGGTCGCCGCCGCGCAGCGCGCGCACGACGTGCGCGGTGCCGAGCGTGGGGTGGCCGGCGAACGGCATCTCGAACGCCGGCGTGAAGATCCGCACGCGCGCGGTGGCGCGCTCCGAAGGCAGCACGAACGTCGTCTCCGACAGGTTGAGCTGGAGCGCGAGCGCCTGCATGCGCGCGTCGGACAGCCCGCGCCCGTCCTCGAACACGCACAGCGGATTGCCCGACAGCCGGTCGCCGTCGACGGTGAAGACATTGACGATCCTGTACGCGAACCTCACGCGCGCATACTACGCCGCGTCCGCGATCCGATCGATGACGTCGCGCTCGTGGCGGCTCAGTGCCACCTTGTGCAGCTTCACCGGCATGCCGACCAGCGCGAGCCCGACGCGGTAGTCCTCGCCGTCGTCCTTGAGCCAGATCCCCTGCGCGGAGAACCGATAGATGTCGTCGAAGACCTCGACGTTGATCTCGACGCGCTCGCCGCGCGCGATGAACGGCGAGCGCCGGCATACGAGCCCGCCCGGGCCGAGCTCGACGATCTGCACGCGATCGTTGATCCGGTCGCCGCGCACGACGCCGTCGAGCTCGACGACCTCGCGCCGGAACTTGCGGCCGGTCCGCGTGTCGCGTGGTGCAAACTCGTGCGCGATCTGTGTCAGCTGCTCGATCTCGTCCCAGTCCAGACCGACCCCCAGATCGCACTTCCCGACGAGGGTGCGATAGCGAAAGACGGTCTCCACCAGCATGCGTTTCGCCTAAGCAGGCTGCATGCCACGCGATCGCGATCGATAACGCGGCGAAACTCGACTGGCGATCCCGCGTGCGGACCGGGTGCACGCGCACCAGGGGGGTGGTCACTTGGCCGCAGCCCGACGGGCGCGTAAGGTTGCGCGCGAGTGGACCTATTTGCACGATCGGCGCAAAAGCGCCAGGTTGGTCGACCGCTCGCCGAGCGGATGCGGCCGCGCACGCTCGACGAGCTGGTCGGCCAGGCGCACCTGGTCGGCCCCGGGCGCATCCTGGGAAATCTCGCGCCGGGACGCGCCATTCCGTCGCTCGTCCTGTGGGGACCGCCCGGGAGCGGCAAGACGACGCTGGCGCGGCTGATCGCCGAGGCGCTGCGCGCCGAGCTCGCGGCGCTGTCCGCGGTCGAGGCCGGCGTCAAGGATGTACGAGAAGTGATCAGCAAGGCGGGCGAGCGCCGCGATCAGTTCGGGTCCCGAACGATCCTGTTCGTCGACGAGATCCACCGCTTCTCGAAGACGCAGCAGGACGCGCTGTTGCCGCACGTCGAGGCCGGTACGGTCACGCTGATCGGGGCGACGACCGAGAACCCGAGCTTCGGCGTGGTGGCCGCGCTGCTGTCGCGCTGCCGCGTGATCCGGCTCGAGCCGCTCGCCGACAGCGAGCTCGCCGGGCTCGTCGCGCGCGCGATCGGCGATGGCGAGCGCGGCCTCGGCACGCAACGCGTGACGATCGATGCCGAGACCACCGCGCAGCTCGTGGCGGCCGCCGCCGGCGACGCGCGCCGGCTGTACACGATCCTCGAGGTCGCCGCGGCGCTGGCCGGCGACGGCTCGGCGATCGCGGCCGAGCACGTCGCCGAAGCCGCGCAGGGCAAGACGCTGCTGTACGACAAGGCCGGCGACGAGCACTACGGCGTGGTGTCGGCGTTCATCAAGAGCATGCGCGGCTCGGATCCCGACGCCGCGGTGTACTGGATGACGCGCATGCTCGAGGCCGGCGAGGATCCGCGGTTCGTCCTGCGCCGCATGGTGATCTTCGCGGCCGAGGATGTCGGCAACGCGGATCCGCAGGCGCTGGTCGTCGCGACCGCGGCGCTGCAGGCGGTCGAGCTCGTCGGCCTGCCCGAGGGCGTGCTGCCGCTGACGCAAGCCGTGACGTACCTCGCGCTCGCGCCGAAATCGAACCGCGCGCTCACCGCGTACGCGGCCGCGCGCAAGCTCGTCAAGGAGCGCGGCGCGCTTCCCGTGCCGCCGAAGCTCTTGCCGAAGAGCGGCGCCGCGCCCGAACGCGGCCGCGACTACAAGTACCCGCACGAGTTCGACGGCGCGTACGTGCCCGAGGATTATCTGCCCGACGCGATCGCGGGCGAAACGATCTACGAGCCGAGCGACTCCGGGTTCGAGCGCGAGCTCGCGGCGCGCCTGGCCGCGCTGAAGGCCAGACGCTAGGTGCTCGCACGACCGTGCTTGCTGCGCAGGCCGTGGCGCACCGGAGATCGCGACCACGCCCACCACGTCGATAGCCCCAGCAGCCCGACCGCGAGCGCGGTGATCGCGAGCCCCCACAGCAGGTAGTGCCCGCCGAAGTTCTCGGCGACCAGGTGGATGTCGCTCGGCCGCTTGACGCCGCCGATCACGACCTCGTCCTCGAACACGTAGCTGACCATGCGCGTCAGCGTGTCGAGCGCGAGCACGACGCCGAGCACCTGCACCGCGACGACGCGGTGATACGGATGGTCGGCGAACCCGCGCCACGCCGTGAACGCGAGCGCGACGGCGACGATCGGCATCGCGACGAGCCCGGTCGCCGACCGCACGTAGACGACGAGCGACGCGACGAGCGCGGCCGCGAGCACCGCGAGCACGACGCGTGCGCGGCGCGGGCCGTGCACGAACGCGATCAACGCCGAACCCACGATCGGCGGCGCGAGCAGGCCGCCCGCCGCGACGATGCCTTCGCGCCAGCCGGGCTCGCCGTACGCGAACGCCAGCCCCGACGCGTCGGAGTAGATGTCGAGCGACTCGAAGCGGCCGCCGACCGCGAGCGCCGACAGGCCGTGCCCCAGCTCGTGCACCCAGGTCGTGAACAAGGTCAGCGGGTACAGGATGTAGTGGCCGAACGGCGCGTACGCGCCGACGATGTACACGCACGCGGCGGCGATCAGGATCGCGTAGCGAGGGCGCACGGCCTACCTACGCGAGGCGGATCCAGCGCGCCTTCGCCGACTCGATCTTGCCCGCGAAGCTCTGCGGGAAGTGGCGCTGCACGTACGCGAACGCCTGCTGGATGAGCTCGCGATCGATCTCCTGCGGCACTTCCATGTTCTGGTCGTGCGGGTCCGGCTTGATGCCGAGCCGCACCACCTCGGTCAGGCGCAGCACGTGGAGCCGATTGACGAACAGCGCGTGCGCGATGCCGAGGAACAGCTCTTCGTACGCGGGATCGATGGCGGCCATACGAGGGCACGTAACTACCACAGCGGCCAAACCCGAGCTAGTGAGTCTTGGTCGCGGTCGCCAGGCCCGCAAACCGCGCGTCCGGGACGATCGCGTAACCCTGCACGTCGACGTTGGATAGGACGACGTTGTCCTCGTGCCAGAGCGGGATGACCGGCAGATCGCGCGCGACGAGCCGCTGGACCTCGGCGTAGATCGCCTTGCGCCTGGCCGGATCGGGCTCGCGGCGGCCGGCCTCGGTCAGGCGATCGACGTCGGCGTTCTTGTAGCGCCAGCGGTTGTTGCCGTCCTTGTCGGTCTCGGTCGGGATGCGCGTGCTGTTGAAGTACGCGTAGTAGTAGTCGGGCTCGGTGATCTCGGCGGTCTGCATCGTCGCCAGCTGGTAATTGCCGGCCTTGATGTCGGCGAAGAAGGTCAGGAACTCGAACGGGCGGACCTCGACGTGGATGCCGACCTCGGCGAGCTGGTCGGCGATCACGCGCGCGACCGTGACGCGAAAGTCGTCGGCCGACGTCTTGTAGACGAGCTCGAGCCGCACGCCGCGTGCGTCGGGGTGCAGCCCGGCCTCGTCGAGCAGCGCGCGCGCGCGGGCCGGATCGTGGTTCCAGCGCGGCACGTCGCCGTTGTACGCCCAGTGCGTCTCCGGCAGAAGGCCGGTCGCGAGCCGCGCGCGGCCGCCGAACTCGGCGGCGATGATCGCGGGCCGGTCGAGCGCGAGCGCGATCGCCTCGCGCACGCGCACGTCGCGCAGCACCGGGTCGGCGTTGTTCATCATCAGGTACGTGAGGATCACGCTCGGCGCGGCGTCGACGTGCACGCGCGGGCGCTGGCCGATGTCGTCGACGAGATCCGGGCGCGCCGAGTTCTGCAAGAGATCGAGGGAGCCGCCGACGAGCATCAGGATGCGCGCCGACGCGTCGGGCACGAACACG
Source organism: Kofleriaceae bacterium (assembly GCA_035500135.1). Classification (GTDB taxonomy): domain Bacteria; phylum Myxococcota_A; class Polyangia; order Haliangiales; family Haliangiaceae; genus JABFXX01. The sequence continues at coordinate 1,596 of DATJXL010000076.1, read as the reverse complement.
ATCTCGACGTGAGGCAGCTGCGCCGGCGCGAAGAAGTACGGGTTGCGATCGAGCAGCACGTGCGTCGAGGTCAGCTCCCGCACGCTCCACGGCCCGGCGCCGACGAGCGCGGGCGGCTGGCAAGCGCCCGGCGGCACGCCCCGAAACGAGATCACGCCGAAGTCGATGTCGGTGACGAACGTGCCGAGCGGATACGCGAGGTGAAACCGCGCGACGTGCGCGTCGCGCGCCTCGACCGAGGTGAACCGCTCGCGCAGGTTCTTCGCCGCCGTGCTCTCGCAGCGCGGGTCGAGCGCGGACATGTACGTGCGCGCCACGTCGTCGGCGGTGACCGGCGTGCCGTCGGAGAACCGCGCGTCGTCGCGGAGCGCGACGTCGATCGTGAGGTCGTCGATGCGATCGATCTTCGCCGCGAGCATGAGCCGCGGCGCGGCATCGGGGGTGTCGACCGTGGTCAGTCCGGGCGCGACCAGCCGCACGAGCTTGCTGTCGTAGTTCGAGACCGTGTAGCGCGGGTCGGCCGTGGTCATCGGCGCCTCGATCGCGAGCACGAGCGTGTCGTCGGGCGTGCGCCGGCGCGTCGGCGTGCAGGCGGCCAGCGCCACGAGCGTGATAGCGTGAATGCGGCGTGACATCGCGGCTCGTCCTCGTCTTCGTACTCGCAACTTGCATCGCGCGCCAGGCGTGGTCGCAGGGAACCGGATCGGGCCCGACGAGCACGACCGAAGACGACGACGAGGCCGCCGGCTCGGGCAGCGCGCTGGTCGCTCCGAAGGACGCCAGAGCGCGCGGCGACTGGCTGCGCGAGAAGCTCGCGGCCGCGATCGCGACGCGGCCGACGCTCGCGCGCGCGAAGATCTCCGCGCTGGTCGTGGATCTCGGCTCGGGCGGCGAGCTGTTCGCGCACGAGCCCGACCGCGGCATGAACCTGGCCTCGAACGCGAAGCTGCTCACGACGTCGGCGGCGCTCGCGACGCTCGGCGGCGGGTTTCGCTGGCGCACCGCCGTGTTCGCCGACGACCTCGACGACGCGACCGGCCGCGTGAAGGGCAACCTGTACGTGCGCGGCCGCGGCGATCCGACGCTGTCCGCGAACGACCTGCGCGCGCTCGCCGACGATGTCGCCGCGCGCGGCGTTCGCCAGGTCGACGGCCAGCTCGTGATCGACGCGTCGTACTTCGATGGCGACGTCGAGCCGCCGCACTATGCCGACCAGCCGAAGGAGCGCGCCGGCTATCGCGCGCCGATCGCGAGCTTCGGCGTCGCGCGCGGCGCGGTCACGGTCGTCGTCACCGGTGTGCCCGGTGCCAACGCGACCGTGCGGCTCGAGCCCGACGCGGGCGATTACGTGCGGCTGGTCAAGGCCGAGGTCACGACCGAGGACAAGAAGCCGACCAAGATCGAGGTCAAGGCGACCCCGAAGAAGGACCACCTCGAGCTCGAGGTCACCGGCCGGATCCGGGTGCGCGACGGCAGCTGGGACCATCGCTATCGCGTCGACGATCCGGTGCGGTTCGCCGGCGAGGTGTTCCGCGCGGCGCTCGTCGCGCGCGGCGTGAAGGTCGGGCGCGCGATCGGCAACGGCGTGGTGCCGCC
>DATJXL010000075.1:0-11450 GCA_035500135.1 Kofleriaceae bacterium | reverse complement strand
ATCGATCTGCACGATCAGCTTGCACACCGCGATCGCCTGCACGAGGAAGCCGCTCTGCGCGTAGCGATCGGCGGCGCGCGCGTACGCCCCGATCGCGTCCTTGTCCTTGCCGAGCCGGCGGAACGTCTCGGCCGCGCGCTTGGACCACTGCGCGTCGCGCGGCTCGAGCCGCTCGAGCTCGAGGTAGGCCGCGAGCGCGCGCTTGTACTTGCCCGCGGCCGTCGCCTCGTGCGCCTCGTCGCGCAGCTTGCGGATATCGCGGGCCATCAGCGCTGGATCCCGGTTCGCCGGCCGCGGCGAGGCATCGCCGATCGCTCCGTCGTAGCTCCCTGCGGCACGCCCGTTCGCGCTTCGTCGCGACGCGTCGCGCGGGGCGCGCGTCGCGCGGCGGGCGAGTCGGTCTCGAGCGGTCGCACCACTGCGCGCCACTATAGCGCAGCTGTCATCGCCCGCGTGTACGCGTCCGCGACCCGAAACGTGACCGGGCCGGAGGCGCGCGGCTCGCCATCGAGCCGGGTGATCGGGACCACTCCGCGCAGCGCGCTCGTCGCAAAGATCTCGTCGGCGGCGCGCAGCTCGGCGAGCGCGAGGCGACGCTCGCGCGCCGCGATGCCCTCGGCGGCGCACAGCGCGAGCACGCGCGCGCGCGTGATGCCGGGCAGGATGCCCGCGGTCAGCGGCGGCGTCGTGACCGCGCCGGCCGTGACGACGAACAAGGTCGCGGTCGCGGCCTCGACGACGTGGCCGGCATCGTCGAGCCGGATCGCCTCGTCGGCGCCGGCCGCGGCCGCGAGCTCGCGCGCGACGACGTGATCGAGGTACGCGAGGGTCTTGTGGCCGCGCGCGCGCCGCGGCACCGGCCACTCGACGGTCGCGACCGCGAGCTCCGCGGGCTGGGCCGGGAGTGGCTCCACGATCGCGATCGCGCGGCCGGGGCCGAGATCCGCGAGCCGCGCGCCGAGCGGGCCCGGCCCGCGCGTCACGATCACGCGCACGCGGTGATCGCCGGTGGCGCCGGGTGTCGTCGATCCGCCGGCGGCAACCGCGGCCGAGATCGCAGCGCGCACCCACGTCGGGAGCTCGCCCGGCACGCGCAGCGCGAGCGCCTCGGCCGACGCGTGGAGGCGCGCGAGGTGGTCGTCGAGCGTGACCGCGACGCCGCGCCACGTGCGCAGCACCTCGAACAGGCCGTCTCCGTAGAGCAGGCCGCGGTCGAGCACGGAGATCGTCGCGGCTTCCGGTGCGATGATGCGGCCGTCGATCGAGATGATCATCGCGCGCCCTCGCCCGCGGCGTCGAGCACGTCGCGCGCGGCGCGCCGATCGGTCTCGGCGGCGAGCCGCCACAGCTCGGCATCCGGCGCCTGTGCGGCGAGGCACTCGTCGTACGCGCCGATCGCCTTCTTCAGATAGGCGATCGCGCTGGCGCGCAGCACGCGGCGCAGGCCGGCCGCGAACGTCGCCTCGAGCTCGGGCGGCAGCGGCTCGAACAGCAGCGCGAGGCCGAGGTCGTGATAGAGGCTGCCGATCCGGTAGTCCGATGCGAGCGCGGCGAGCCCGCCGTGCTCGCGCACCTTGCGGTAGCGCGCGGCGACCGCCTCGTACGCGTCTTCCTGCGCGCTGATCGACGCCGACAGCGACTCGATCACGAGGCGCAGCCGGCGCGCGTGGACGTCGACGAGCGCGCGCTCGGCCGCGGCGAACTCGTCGGCGATCTTCGGATCGACGCCAGGCAGCGCGGTTCCGGCCGGCAAGCCGCGGATGTCGCCCGCGCCGGCCGCGGCGACCACATCGGCGCGGAGCTGCGCGATCCCGTCGGCGATCGCGACGTCGCTCGGCGCGAGCGCGGCCGCTCGCGCGCCGAGATCGAGCGCGCGCCGGTTCTTGCCGGCGCGGGCCTCGAGCTGCGCGAGGTGGAGCGCCGCGCGCGCGGCGAGCGGCGCCGGCGCATCGGGGGCCGCGAGCAGCTTCTCGTAACCCGCGCGCGCCGCCGAGCCATCGCCGGCGAGCTCGGCGAGCACCGCCGCGTCGTACAGCGGCGCGACGCCGTCGAGCTGCGTCGTCACGCCGGCCGCGGGATCGGCGGCCGCCACGCGCGGCGCGCTCGCGGGCCTGGGCAGCGGCGGCGGCTCGCCGTCGCCGGCGCACGCACCGAGCTCGAGCGCCAGGACGAGCACGACCCCGAGTCCGAGCCGGAAGCCCGAAGCGTGAAGCCTGAAGCGTGATCTAACCGGCGCAGCGCCGGCACCAGAGCTTCTCCCACCGGGTGATTGAAGCAGCCCTGATGCCGGCGCCATCGCCTCGCCCACGACCTTTGTAGCGAGGTCCGAGGCGCGGCGCTTCGTAGGTTCGCAACGGGCTGTCACGCGTTCGCAAAAGCTTGTCACGATGTTGTCACGCTCACCGGAACCGCACCGCGTCACGCGGCACGTCGAGCTTGTAGCCGGCGCCGTGCACGGTGACGAGCCAGCGCGGCTTGTCGGGCTCGTCCTCGAGCACCTTGCGCAGCTTGACCAGGTGATTGTCGACCGTGCGCGTGTTCGGGTAGTCCTCGTAGCCCCACGCCTCGTCGAGCAAGACGTCGCGGCTGACCACCTCGCCCGGCCGCCGCGCGAACACCTTCAGGATCGCGAACGCGCGGCTCGGCAGCTCGATCCGCTTGCCGGCGCGTGTCGCGACCTGGCCGACGAGATCGATCTCGAGCTCGCCGAACGCGAGCGCGATCGGCTCGGGCTCGTCGCCGTGGGCGCGGCGCAGCACCGACGCGACACGCGCGAGCAGCTCCATCAGCGAGAACGGCTTGGTGACGTAGTCGTCGGCGCCGAGCTCGAGGCCGCGCACGCGATCGAGCTCCGCGCCGCGCGCCGACAGCATGATGACCGGCACGCGCCGCGCGTCTCCGCGGCTCGAGCGGATGCGCCGGCACACCTCGAAGCCGTCGATGTCGGGCAGCATGACGTCGAGCACGACGAGATCGTAACGACCCGTCAGCGCGCGCTCGGCGCCGTCGCCGCCCTTGCCGACGACATCGACCTCGTAGCCCTTCGCGGCCAGCGTGTCCTCGAGGCCCAAGCGGATCGACGGATCGTCTTCGACGACGAGGATGCGCGTCACGCGGCGGCCTCCGCGCGGCGCGGCAGCCGGATCGTGAACGTCGCGCCCTGGCCGAGCTGCGACTCGACCGCGACCGTGCCGCCGAGCGCCTCGACGTGGCGCTTGACGAGCGCGAGGCCGAGCCCGGTGCCCTCGACGCCGGAGCGATACGCCTCGGGCGCGCGATAGAACTCGCGGAAGATGCGCGGCTGCTCGTGCGCCGGGATGCCCGGGCCGTGGTCGCGCACCGCGATCCATGCCGCGTCGGCATCGACGCCGACCGCGACCTCGATCGGGCGATCCGCACCACCGTACTTCGCGGCGTTCGCGAGCAAGTTGAACACCGCCTGCACGACCACATCTCGATCGACGAGCACCTCCGCGGTCATCGCCTCGGAAGACACGTCGAGCTCGATCGGATTGCGCGCGCCACTCGCCTCGCCATCGCTACCCTCCGGCGCGCGCAGGGTCTCGAACGTGGTCACCGCGTGGCGCGCGAGCGGGCCGATCGGCTCGAGCATGCGCGTGTAGCGCCGCGTGCCGCGCTCGATCTGCGCGTAGTCGAGCAGGTTCTGGATGAGCAGGCCGAGCCGGTGGCTCTCCTGCACGATCACGCCGTGGTAGCGCGCCATCTTCGCGGCATCGCCCTTCGCGACGCCCTGCTCGAGCATCTCGGCGAACATCCGGATCGACGTCAGCGGGGTCTTGAGCTCGTGCGATACCGTCGACACGAAGTCGCTCTTGAGCTGCGCGAGCTCGCGCGCGCGGGCCGCGCCGCGGATCGTCAGCAGGAGGCCGAAGCCGAGCGCGACCGCGAGCGCCGACGTGAACGCGACGTGCCGGCGCGACCGCGCGCCGATCACCTCGTCGCGCGGATCCGGATCGGCGCGCGGGATCGCGAGCGCGAGCGCGAGGTGCGGCAGCTCCACCAGCGGGACTTGCTCGAGCGCGCGGAGGTCGAGGTCGGCCGGCGGCTTCGCGCCGGCCGGCAGCACGAGCGTGTGAACGTGGTCCGCGACGACGTCGTCGGCGGCCTCGTGGCCGGCGGCGGCCTCCAGCATCGCGTCGTCGACCGCGAGCCCGCTGGTGCCGCCGTCGGGACGGCGCCGGAAGATCAGCGTGCGTGCGGGCTGGCGCGCCGCCGGCCGTCCGTGCCATTGCGCCTCGGTCTCGCGCGCGATCGCCGGCACGTCGTCGGCGAGGCCGGCCGCCATCCGCGCCTCCGTGCGCAGCGCCGCGATCCGCTCGGCGAGCGCCGCACGCCGTGCGCCGAGCGGCGCCGGCAGCTTGCCGCGATCGATCGCGTCGCCGAGCCGGGCGACGACGCCGATCTGCGCCGCGGGATCGAGCCCGTAGCGACCGGCGAGCACGGCCTCCGCGATCGCGAGCATCGCGCTCGCATCCGATCCGGCGAGCACGACGGCGCCGACGAGCCGCACCGGCAACCCGTCGAGCTTGCGATCCGCGAAGCGGTCGTCGAGCCGTGCGACGAGCAGCTTGGCCGCGACCGGATCACCCTGCGCCACGTGCACGCGCGCTTGCCCGAGCAGCGCCTGCGGTCCGGTGTCGTCGTCGGCAGCGAGCTGTTCGTACAGGCGCATCGCCTCGGCGACGTCATGCCGGCTCTCCGCGCGCTGCGCGGCGTGCAGCTTCGCGACGCGCGCCTGGCGGGTCGCGAGCTCGCGCACGCAGTCCTCGAGACCGCGCGTGCAGGTCGCGCGCGTCGCATCGTCGCTCGACTCCGGCGCGGTGAGATGCGCCGGCCGGGGCCGCTCGAGCTTGCCGTTCGCATCGATCGAGAAGCCGTAGCGCGCGAGCGGGACGTCGCTCGCCGGCGCGCCGCGATCCACCGCGTCGAGCGCGCCTTGCACGGCGGTCGCGATGCGCCCGGCGATCGCGATCGCGGCCTGACGCTGGCGCTCTTCCTGCGCAGAAACAGCGCCGCGTTCGTCGCGATACGAGACCGCGCCGAGGTACGCGATGCCACCTGCCGGCACGAGCAGCGCCAGCACCGAAAGCACGTAGATCCACGCGCGGCGAGATCGCACCTCGGGAAGCATAGCGCTATCCGAGCTCGCACCACCGGGTCAGATCCGCAACGAGGAGCGTGGTGGTTCCACGTGACGAGCGCAGCGGACGCACGCCGCGAGGCGTGACGGTCGCGGCCGGCGATGACCCGATCAGGTGGTGCTAGAGTCCGCGCCGTGGCGAAGCCGCTCATCGTCGTTCCGACCTACAACGAGCGCGACAACGTGCCCGCGATCGCACAGCGGTTCCTCGACGCCCTGCCCGGCTGCGAGCTGCTGTTCGTCGACGACAACTCGCCCGACGGCACCGGCGAGCTGCTCGACGAGCTCGCGCGCACCGAGCCGCGTATTCACGTGATGCACCGCGCCGGCAAGCTCGGGCTCGGCACCGCGTACGTCGAGGGCTTCACGTGGGGCCTCCAGCGCGACTACGGCTATTTCTTCGAGATGGACGCCGACGGCAGCCACGATCCGAAGTACCTGCCGGGCATGCTCGCGCTCGCCGAGGACGGCGCCGACGTCGTGATCGGCTCGCGCTACGTGCCGGGCGGCCGCACGGTCAACTGGGGCGTCGGCCGCAAGCTCATCTCGCGCGGCGGCAGCCTGTACGCGCGCACGATCCTCGGCATCGACGTCCGCGATGTCACCGCGGGGTTCGCGTGCTGGCGGCGCGGCGCGCTCGAAGCGATCGACCTGCCGTCGATCAGCTCGAACGGCTACAGCTTCCAGATCGAGATGAAGTACCGCGCGATCCGGCGCGGCCTCAAGCTGGTCGAGACGCCGATCCAGTTCGTCGACCGCCGCGTCGGCCAATCGAAGATGTCGCGCGCGATCTTCGCCGAGGCGCTGCTCAAGGTGTGGGCCCTCCGCCTTCGGCGTTAGCGCGGCTTTCACCCGGCGGTAGCTATGTTAGGTTCGGATCGCGATCGATGGTCATCCTGCGCCTGAGAGTCAAAACCGCCGACGAATGGCGAGAGCTCGCGCCCAGCGATGCGATCACCGAGCCGATCTTCGTGCCGACGACCGACGAGCTCAAAGCCGGCCAGCAGGTGATCGTCGAGGTGTCATCGAACCTGTTGCCGAACAAGGTGCTGATCCGCGGCAACGTGCAGGCATGGCGACCGGCGCTGCCGCGCATGCGCGTGCGCGCCGGCGCGACCGTTCAGCTCGACACCGACGAGCAGACCAAGCTCACGTTCCTGCACGACGTGTTGACCGGCAAGAAGACCGACGTGCCGCGCCGCCGCCACCACCGGCTGCCCGTGCAGTTCGCGTGTCGTTATCGCGTCGCGAACAGCCCGACGTTCGTCGACTCCGCGATCTCGGAGATCGGCGTCGGCGGCGCGCTGCTCACGACCGAGCAGCCGCTGCCGATCGACACCGAGCTCACGCTCGAGGTCACGCCGCCCGGCGGGGCCGCGCCGATCGCGATCGCGGGGCGCGTGTCGTATCACGCGCCGACCGGCGGCTCGGGCCTGCGCTTCGTCAGCCGCGACGGCGACGGCGATCGCCGCCTGCGCGAGCTGATCCGCCGGCTGCGCGCGTCGTGATCCAGCGTCGCCGGCCGCCGCGCGCCGATGGCGTGCGCAGTGCGAAGGATGCGGTCGGCGCCGCGCTCGCGTTCCACGGCATCGCCGACGCCGTGCGCGCCGAGCGCGTGCTGACCGAGTGGAGCGAGCTGGTCGGTCCGCGCATCGCGTCGCGCACGCGCCCGCTGTGCGTCGACGGCCGCGTGCTCGTGATCGAGGTCGCGACCTCGGCGTGGCTGCACGAGCTGAACTTGCTCAAGCCGCAGATCCTCGCCGGCTTGCTCGAGCGCGTCGGCCAGCCGCGGCCGTTCGAGGAGCTCGCGTTCCGACTCGCCGGGCGGTCGCGAAGCGTGCCACGGCGGCCCGCGCCGCGGGCTGCGAGCTTCGGCCCTCGGCGCGAAACACCGATCGCGCCCGCCACCGGAGCTGCACGCGAACAGATCGTGCGCGATGTCGAGAAGATCGACGATGCCGAGCTCCGCGAGCTCGTCGCACGCGTACGGATCGCGAACGATCGCTGACCGTCAGGCGATCGCGCCCATCATCGCGTGGCCGGCGGCGGCCGCACGCGCGTAGAGCGCCACGAGCATCGCGAGCTTGCGCTCGAGCTCCGCGATCTCGCGCTCCTGCGTCTCGCGAATCTTGTCCCGCACGTACTTCACGTCGTCGGGCGCGGCGATCGCGCTGCCGTAGCCGCCGTGCAGCTCCGCTCCCAGGATGCGCGAGTAGCGCTGGCGAACCAGATCGGCCGGAAGCTTCGCGAGCGCGGCGGCGATCTCGCGGACGCGCTCGGGGCCGAGCACCTGCGCCGGCCCGAACGCGGTCGACGCGCGCAGGTGGCGCCCCGTGCGCGCCAGCACCGCATCCTTGAGGACCGGGTCCTTGCCGCGGTCGGAGATCAACAAGTCGAGGGCATCCCACGCCTTGTCCAGGTAGAGCAAACCGGGGATCTCGGTGTCGTGGCACGCGAGCAAGAGCTCCCCCAACAGGCCGGGTTCCTCTTCGAGCTGCGCGAGCCGCTTGTCCGAAAGGGTGCACAGCACCGCATACATTCCCATGACTCGCCTCCTACTTCGCCGCGCCGGTCAGCGTCGATCCCGCGACCGTCAGCAACGCCGCGAGATCCTCGTCGTTGAACCGCAGCATCGCGCCGAGGAAGTAATCGCGTCCGAGATGGACCTCGTTGAACTCGATCGGCACGTCGGACTGGCCCTTGATGATCGGCTCGCACGCGCCGCCGTCGTACGGGCAGCCGAGGTCGCGCGGCCGGTTGATCGCGTCGTCGACGCCGCCGAGCAGATACAGGTGGCGCACGAGCTCGATCATCGCCGTGATCTTGAGGCGCGGATACTTGTCGAACGTCGCGTCGTAGACGTCGGTCGACAGCCGCAGGTTCCGGCCCCACCACACCGCGTCGGCGTCCGCGCCGACGCCGCCGGTCGATTCCTTGACGCCGTAGCGCACGGTCAGCCACGCGAACCGCTTCGCGAACTGGAACGTGAACGAGAACCCGTCCGAGATGACGGCCCGCCGGATCCAGTGGTTCGGATCGACGGTGGGATCGAACGTCAGCGTGACGTCGGGGTAGACCCCGCGCGGTCCCTTCTCGAGCTCGATCAGATAGTACTTGTCCGGCCGCGTGTGGAGCTCGGCGGTCACGTAGCTGCGCGTCAGGCCCTGCACGAAGTCGTACTCGGTGCGCAGCCCGACGTAGGCCTTGAGCCCGAACAGCGTGCCGAGGAAGCCCTTCGCGTCGTCGGTGATCTGCTCGATGTTGTCGGCGATCTGCGGCTCGTTGACGAGCTTGCCGATCGTGCCCTTGTCGTCGTTGATCTTCTGCGTGATGTCCTTCGTGTTGTCGATGACGCCGTCGAGCTTGTCGAGCTTCTGGTTGAGCTTGTCGCTGACCCCGTTGAGATCCTGCTTCGCGGCGACCACCAGCTCCTTCGCCTCCGCCGAGGCTTCGTCCAGGTTCTTGAGCAGATCCTGGATGCGCGGATCGGCGTCCTTCGAGATCGCCCGCAGGTCGGCCGCGATCGCGTCGATGTTCTGCGCCGCGTGATCGGCGCGCTGGATGATGTCCTGCACCGAGTCCGCGTTCTTCTGCACGAGCCCGTCGATGCGGTTCGCCGTGTTCGACAGTGGGCCGTTGACGACGCGCCGCAGGTCCTCCGATAGATCGCGCACGCTCTCGAGCACGCGATCGACGTTCGGCAGCGTCTGCTCGATGCGATGCAGCAGCTGATCGACCGTGGTCGCTTCGACGACGTGCGGGATCTCGCGGCACTTGTCGCGCTTCACCTTGTCCGGCGAGTCGTAGTCGGCGCACTTCAGCCCGAGCGGCGTCGCCGCCTGCACCGTGCCATCGGGCAGCTGGCGCTTTTCCTCGCCGGGATCGACCTCGAGGTAGTTCTCGCCGAGCAGGGAGGATGCCTTCTTGATCACCGCGGCGTTCGACCACACCGGGATGTCGCTCGACAGCCGGAAGCTGATCTTCGCGTAGCGGCCTTCGACGTCGAGCTTGTAGACCTCGCCCTTCGGCAGGCCCGCGATGACGACCTTGCTGCCCTTGGGCAGGCCCGACGCGTCGTGAAAGCGCGCGAACAGCTCCTGCGTGTCCTTGCCGGCCGGGCTTTGCCCGAGGTTCTTCCACACGATGTAGCCGGCGATCGCCAGCAGGAGGAACAGGATCGCGACGCGAACGCCCGCGGAGACGCCTTTCACGGACCACCTCGAGCCGTCGGCATCAACGTGAGCAGAATATCGGACAGGAAGTAGTCCATGACCAGCGTCGAGACCGATGCGATCACGACCGCGCGTGTCGTGCCGATCCCGACGCCGCGGCCGCCGCCCGTGGCGTGAAAGCCCTGGTAACAGCCGACCAGGGCGATCATGAAGCCGAAGAACACGGCCTTGATGAAGCCCTGCACGACGTCCTGGACCTTCACGATCTCGACCAGGTTCGCGTACCACTGCCCGTAGTCGACGTGCTCGCCGATGATCGCGACGAGGTAGGCGCCGCCCATGCCGATCACGAAGAACAACAGCGACAGGATCGGCGTGACGATCATCGCCGCGACGATGCGCGGCAGCACGAGGAACTGGATCGGGTTGACGGCCATCGACTCGAGCGCGTCGATCTGCTCGGTGATGCGCATCGTGCCGAGCTCGGTCGCCATGCCGGCGCCGGCGCGGCCCGCGAGCATGAGCGACGTGAGCACCGGTCCGAGCTCGATCGCGAGCGCCTTGCCGGTCGTGCCACCCGAGAACGACTCGAGCCCGAACTGGCGAAACGCCGCGATCGACTGCAGCGACAGCACCATGCCGGTGAACGCGCCGACGAGCAGCACGATCGGCAGGCTGTAGAAGCCGATGTACTCGGCGGCCTCGAGGTAGTTCTTGCCGCGAAACGGCCGGCGCGGCAGCCACGCGAACGCGCGGCCGACGAGGATCAGGTGCCCGCCGATCAGATCGAGGAAGTGATACAGCGGCGCGCCGGCTTCCTTGACGCCCGTCCACACCGCGCGGCCCACCGACTCCTTCGGAGGCGGCGGCTGGGCCTGGATGTTGGTCGGCTCGTCGTCGCCGGCGCTGCTCACTGCCGAGCCTCCACGTAGGTGCGCGGAACGCGCTTGCTCATTCCGCAGGTTACCTCGTACTCGGTGAGCCCCGACCAGTTGCCGTATTCTGCCGTAGCGATCGACACGCCGCCCGCCGCGCGCCCGAGCAGCACCGCCGCGTCGCCGACCGCGGCGTCGGGCACGTCGGTGACGTCGGCGATCGCGATGTCCATCGACACGAGCCCGACCAGCGGCACGCGTCTGCCGCGGATCGCGACCTCGGCGTGACCGCTGGCGCGCCGCGGTAAGCCATCGGCGTAGCCGCACGGCAGGACCGCGACGCGGCTGTCGCGTGGCGCGCGCCACGTCGCGCCGTAGCCGACGCTCGCACCGGCCGGCACCGCGCGCAGCTGCGCGATCGCGGTCACGAGCCGCATCGCCTGGCGGCGCGCGTGTGCGAGCTGGCGGTCGCTCGCCCAGTGGCCGTTGCCGTACAGCGCGAGCCCGCACCGCACCATGTCCAGCCGCGCCTCGGGAAACAGCATCGCCGCCGAGCTGTTCGCGGCGTGGCGCATGCGCAGCGGCGCACCGGCCGCAACCACCGCGCGCTCGGCATCGAAGAAGCGCGCGAGCTGCGTGCGAGTCATCGACCGCGCATCGGCGGGGTCGTCGCTGTCGGCGCACGCGAAGTGCGTCATCAAGCCGACGACCTGCACGCCACACGCGCGCGCCTCGCTCACGAGCGTCGCCGCCTCCTCGACGGGCACGCCGAGCCGGCTCATCCCGGTGTCGACCTTGAGGTGGACGGCTTGCACGGCAGGGCTCGCTGGCTGCTGCCGCGGCCTGGTCGTGAACGCGCACCACGACCGCAGCTCCGCCGCGCTCGCCACGACCGGCGTCAGCGTGTGCGCGACCATGTCCTGTTCGCCGCCGAGCTGGCTCGGGCCCATGACGAGGATCGGCAGCACGATGCCGGCTTCGCGCAGCGCGACGCCCTCCTCGACCAGGCTGACGCAGAAGCCGGTCGCCGCGTTCGCGCGCTCGAGCGCGCGCGCCACCGCGGCGGCGCCGTGGCCGTACGCGTCGGCCTTGACGACCGCGTACAGCTCGGTGTTCGCGAGCTCGCGCACCCCGCGCGCGTTCTCGACGATCGCGGACAGGTCGATCTCGACCCGAGTCCGGCGGATCATCGCGTGGTCAGACACCCACGCGAAGCTAACAGTTATTCAGGCCGCCTTCTTC
>DATJXL010000074.1:0-4559 GCA_035500135.1 Kofleriaceae bacterium | reverse complement strand
GTGCTCGACAGCGACGACACGCGTTATCTCGGCGGCGGTTTCTTCATCACGCGCCGCGTCGGCGGCGAGACGGTGCCGCGCCGCGTGCTGCGGCTGGTCGAGAAGCGCAAACACGGTGACGCGATCGCAACCAAGCTCGGTTCGGCGCTCGCCAAACTGCACGCAATCCCCAACGAGCGCATTCCGCCGCACTTGGCACGGCCCGAGAACGGCGATCCGGCGGCGACATCGCTGGCGCGGTTGGAAGAACAAGTCGCCGGTTTACTGCAACCGGCGCCGGTCGTCGCGCTCGGCATGCGCTGGCTCGCGGCGCGCAAACCGTCGCCGCCGAAACGCCCCGTGCTGATACATGGGGACGCACGCAACGGCAACCTGATCGTGTCGGAGAGCGGCCTCGAGGCGCTGCTCGACTGGGAAGGCTCCAGCGTCGGCGATCCGATGGCGGATCTCGCCTGGCCCTGCGTGCGTACGTGGCGCTTCGGCGAAGACGCCAACGAAGTCGGCGGTTTCGCATCGCGGGGGCCGTTGGTGAAGGGCTACGAGAGCGCCGGCGGCGTGTTCGACGCCGAGCGTTTTCATTGGTGGAAAGTACTCGGCACGCTGCGCTGGGCGATCGGGCTCGCCGGCCAAGCGAAGGCGCACATCGACGGCTCGGTGCCGAACATCGTGATGGCCGCGAGCGGCCGCCGCGTCGGCGAGCTCGAATACGATTTGATGTGCCTGTTGCGGCCGCGCTGAGCGGCGCACTACCGAATCAACCGTTCGGTGGATGTATTTCGAACCACGCGGAGTACGTTGGCCGCATGGATATCTCGAAGAACCGACACGTTTTACCGACCGGCGTCGTCACGTTTCTGCTGACCGACGTCGTTGGTTCGACGCGCATCTGGCAACAGTCGCCGCACGCCGCGCGCGCGTTGGCCCGCCACGCCGAGTTGATCCACGCAGCGATCGCCGAGCACGACGGCGTGCGTCCGCCTGATCAAGGCGAAGGCGACTCGACGCTGTCGGCCTTCGCGCGACCCGGCGCCGCGGTGGCAGCGGCGCTCGCGGCACAGCGCGCGTTGCTGGCAGAAACCTGGCCCGACGGCGCGGCGGTGGCCGTGCGGATGTCGGTCCACACCGGCGAAGCAGAACGATCCGACAACGGCAACTATGGCGGCCTCGCGTTGATTCGCGCCGCGCGGCTGCGCGCCGTCGCCCGCGGCGGCCAAGTGCTGATTTCCGCTACGACCGCGGCATTGGTCGCGGATCTGCTACCCGACGCAGCGACGCTCGCCGATCTCGGCACCGCGGAACTCGCGGGCTTCGATCGACCGGAGCGCGTGCACCTACTCTGTCATCCGTCACTGCCGCACGAGGCGCCTCGACTCGGCACGACGGCGCTCGGCGATGCGTTGCCGACATGGCCCACGTCGCTCGTCGGTCGCGAGCGCGAGCGGCGCGAGGTCGGCGAGCGACTCGCGAAGGCACATCTGGTCACGATCACCGGCGCCGGCGGTTCCGGCAAGACGCGGCTCGCGCACGCGATCGCGCAGGATCACCTCGAAGCGCACGCCGACGGCGTCGTCTGGGTCGAGCTCGCGCGGCTCAATGCCGATGCACAGGTCGCGGCCGCGGTCGTCTCGGCGTGCGGCCTGATCGAGACGCCGGCCGCGAGCGCGCTCGAGGTATTGGCGCAGCGCCTCGCGAAGCGCGACCTGCTGATCGTGCTCGACAATTGCGAGCACCTGCTCGCCGCGTGCGCGGAGCTCGCCGACGCGCTGCTGCGCGCTGCGCCCGGCGTGCGCGTGCTCGCGACGGCACGCGAGCCGCTCGGCGTCGCGGGCGAAGTGATGTGGCGCATTCCCTCTCTGTCGGTCCCGGCCGAAGACGCGCGCGCGCTCGACCACATCGAGTCGGCCGATGCCGTGCGGCTTTTCGTCGAGCGTGCGCGCGCGTCGCAACCGGAGTTCACGCTCGACCGCGACAGTGCGCCGATCGTCGCAGCGGTCTGCCGCAGGCTCGACGGCATTCCGCTCGCGCTGGAGCTCGCCGCCGCGCGCGTGCGGGCGCTGTCGCTCGAGCGCCTCGCAGCCGGTCTCGACGATCGATTCCGGCTACTGACCGGCGGCGCGCGCACCGCGGTCGCACGCCAGCGCACGCTGCTCGCGTCGGTCGACTGGAGCTACGGGCTGCTGGATGACGTCGAGCAAGCGCTGTTCCGCCGGCTCGCGGTATTCGCCGCACCGTTCAGCCTCGAAGCCGCCGAGGCGGTCGCGGCCGACGACGAGCTCGATCGGCTCGACGTGCTCGACGTGCTGGCGCGGCTCGTCGACAAGAGCCTCGTGCTGCACGGCAACGATCGCTATCGCATGCTCGAGACGCTGCGCCACTTCGGCCTCGAGCGCGCGGCTGAACGCGGCGAGCTCGAGCAGGTGCGCGATCGCCATCTCACGTGGCTGCGCAGCCGCGCGAGCGCCTGGGCCGCCGATCGCGAGTGGCTATCGGCGCGCGCCGAGACGGAGATCGCGGCCGAGACGCCGGACCTCATCGCAGCGATCGACTGGTCGATCGGACGCCATGCCGCGGCGACGATCGATTTGCTGCAGCCGCTCGGAGCCACGTGGCCGATGACGTTGGCGCTGTCGCAGGCGCGGGCGGTCGCCGCGCGCGTGCTGCGCCCATACCCGGTCGGCAGCCCCGCCTGGCTCGAGACACTCGCGCCGATCGCAGGCGCGCTGACGGTGGCAGGCGACGCCGCCACGATGTCCGCCGCGAGTGCGGCGCTCGCCGGCGCGCGCGCAGACCTGTCGCCGCTCGGGCGGCTGCAACTCGAAACGGCGCTCTGCTGGGGGCTCGCGTGGCTTGGGCGCAGCGAGGGTATACACGGGCTCGAGCGCGCGATCGAGGATGCACGCGCCATGGGCAACCGCAAAGCCGAAGCGCTCGCCACGTTCCACCTGTTGATGCTGACGTTCTCGAACGACGTGAACCGCACCCGGCGGCTCGCCGACTGGCTCATGCGCCAGACGCCACCGGGCTCGCAATTTCACGTGAGCCTCCAGCAGGCGATTGCGTTCGTCGCGATGTGTTCGGGCGATCTGAAGTCGGCGCGCGCGCTGATGACATCGTACCGGCATCCCGCCATGGCGATCGGGCGCGCGCAGTTCGCGCTTTTGATCGGCGACCGAACACCGGTGCAAGAGGCGCTCGCGCAGTTGGATCATGCCGGCGAGTTCGGCGTCTTCGAGGGCGCGCGGGATTACTGCGTCGGCGCGCTCGCGGCCCTCGACGGCGATCTCGCGACGGCGCGCGACTGCTTCCGCGCGGCGTTGCGTCCGGGACTTGGCGGTCGGGTGGCGCGTCAAGAACTCGCGCGCGCGGCGGCCGCGATCGGCGACGAGGCCGAATGGAACGCGATCCAGGACGAAACCGCACGCGAATACGCCGACAGCGACGCGAACCTGCCGCTCGCGTTTGTCGATCTGGGGCGTGCCCTTCGCGCGCGACGAGACAGCCCGGTCGAGGCCGAGGCGCACACGCACGCCGCACTCGAGCGGCTCATGCGGTTCGGCTTTCGGCTCTTTCAGGTCGACGCGCTCGAACGGCTCGCCCTGATCGTCGGCGAAGTCGGACGGCTCGACGAAGCAGCGCGGCTCGTGGGTGCCACGCGCGCGTTCCGCACGAGCGTCGGCTATCGCCGCGTTTACCCGTCCGTTGCGTTCGACGAATTGTGCGCGACGCTCGATCCGGCGCTCGTCGAAGAAGGCGCTGCGCTGTCGCTCGAAGAAGCGGTCGAATATGCCCGCCGCGGGCGCGGCGAGCGTTCGCGGCCGGAGCACGGCTGGGACAGCCTGACGCCGACCGAGGCGCGGGTCGTCGATCTCGTGGCGGCGGGCCTGCCGAACAAGATCATCGCCGAAAAGCTCTTCGTCAGCGTCGCGACCGTCAAGACGCATCTCGTGCACGTCTACGCGAAGCTGGACGTGCGCACTCGGACCGAACTCGCTGCACGGGCCGCGCGACGCGCCAATCAGTGACACCGATACGCAGGTCGATGTCATCGACGTGGCCGGTGTACTCGCCGAGCTTCATCCGCGCAAACTCCGGCAAGCGCGCGCTCAGCGTCCCGTGAATTGCGCCGGCCGTTTCTCCTGGAACGCGCGCACCGCCTCGCGGTGATCGTCGGTCTGCATCGTCACGCGCTCGGCGGTGAGACACATCGGCATGATCATGCTCGACACCGCGCGCAGGTACGCGTTCACGGCGATCTTCGACGCGGCAATCGCCTGCGGCGCGCCGGCCGCGAGCCGTTCCGCGACTTCGAGCGCTTTCGGCATCAGCTGCACCGTGTCGTCGACGTAGAAGTTCGCGAGCCCAATTTCGACTGCCTCTTTGCCCTTCACGCGATCGCCGGTCATGAGGAAGTACTTCGCCCGATTCACGCCGATCAGGAACGGCCAGATCACTTGGCCGCCGTCGCCGGCGCCGATCCCCATGTTCACGTGCGTGTCGGCGAACACCGCGTTCGGTCCGGCGATGACGACGTCACAGAGCAGCGCAACGTTCGCGCCGAG
>DATJXL010000073.1:0-4472 GCA_035500135.1 Kofleriaceae bacterium | reverse complement strand
CCTGAAGAAGCGCGACCCGCGCTGGGACGACGTCGCGCTCGCGTCGGCCGAGGTCGCGGTCGCGTTCGGCGCGGTCGTGCTCGCGACCGGATCGATCTGGGCGCGCGCGGCGTGGGGCGTGTGGTGGACGTGGGAGAAGCGGCTGACGATGTCGCTCCTGCTCTGGCTCGTGCTCGTCGGCTACGTGCTCGTGCGCCGGTTCGCGGGCGCGAGCGCCGAGCGGCTCGCGGCCGGGCTCGCGGTGTTCGGCACCGTCGGCATTCCGTTCATCTACGCGATGGTTGACAAGAGCGACCATCATCCGCAATCGGGCGCGGGCGGCGCGGCGGCGACGCTGCCGCCCGACATGTCGCTCGTGATGTGGCTGTCGGTGCTGACGTTCTCGTTCTGGTGTGCCGCGCTGATCGTGTCGCGCGTGGCGAGCGCGCGCGCCGAGCGCGAGGTGCGCGAGCTGCGCGAGAAGGCGCTCGACGCGGGAATCCTTTCGTGAGGCGAACATGCGGAAGCTGATCTTGATCGTGTGCATGTCGATCCCGGCGGTGGCGCTCGCGCAGCCGGCGCCGACGCAGAATGCGGCCGAGCTGCGCGCGACCTGCGCCGCCGCGATGAATGCGGATCCTTCGTTCGAGGAGCAGATCATCAAGATCGCGAACGAGAAGACGTACGAGACGCACCTGCACGCCGCGGACGACGTCGCGCGCAACGAGCGCCACGTCATCTACGCGTATGCCGCGATGTGGCTCGTCGCCGCCGGCTTCGTGATCTTCCTGTGGCGCCGCCAGCAGGCGCTCAACCGCGAGATCGCGTCGCTCCAGCGCGAGCTCGCCGACGCGCTCAAGGAGGCCAAGTGACTTCCGGCCACATCCTGTTCATCCCCGGCATGCTGCTGATCGGCGGGTTCCTCGGCTTCATCCTCGGCACGCGCGCGGCGCGCAACCAGTTCGATCTCGAGCGCAAGCGCGAGGCCGAGCGCGAAGCCGCGCGCGAGGCACGTGCGGCGAAGAAGGCGGCAGCGGCCGAAGCGAAGGCCAAGGCTGACTAACCGCTCAGCGCGACGCGCGCGGTCAGCCGGCCGAGCGACGGGACATCCGCCACGTGCCGAGCGCGCCGCCGTCGGACTCGACGGTGCCGGCGACGTGCGGCGGTAGCGCGAGCGCGACGGACGAGGTGCGCATGATTCCGTGATACGCGGCGCGCGCGCTCCACCCCCGTTAAGCCTTCGTGTCGACCGGCAAGTGCTCGGCGAGAAACGCGGTGGCGAGCGCCCACGCGACATGCGCCGACGGCGCGTGATAGCTCGCGGGATGGCGATCGCAGCAGAAGCCGTGGCTCGCCTCGCCGAACACGACGTCGATGTACGGCTTGCCGGCGGCGGCGAGCGCGTCGATGAACGCGCGGCGCGCGGCCGGCGCGACGTGCGGATCGCTGCCGCCCCACGCGAGCAGCGTCGGGGCGCGCAAGCGCGCGACGTCGTCGGGCTCGGTCGGCCAGCTGCCGTAGAACGCGACCGCGGCGCGGAGCGGCAGCACGATGTTCGCGCGGTGCGCGACGCGCGCGCCCATGCAGAAGCCCCACGCGGCGACACGCGCGCCCTCGCAGCACGGGTCGGCGGCGAGCCGCGCGCGCGTCGCCTCGAGATCGGCCGCGACACCTGCGGGCGTCAGCGCGCGCGCGTGCGCGAGCCCGGCCGCCGGATCGTCGTAGTCGCCTTCGAACCGCCGCGCGGTGCGGTGAAACAGATCGGGCGCGATCGCGACGTAGCCGAGGTCGGCCACGCGGCGCGCGACGTCGCGGATGTACGCGTTCACCCCTGCGAGCTCTTGCAAGACGATCACGGCCGGTGCGCGCGTGAACGTCGGTTCGGGGTGCTCGATCCAGGCGTCGAGCGTGGTGCCGTCGGCGACGGCCACGGTGGTCCAGGTCATGAGTAGAATCCTCCATCGTCCTGAATACCACCGCGGTCTGACGTCACAGCGCGCGCAGCATCGCCGCGAGCTCGGCCGCCGTCGCCGTGCGCGCGCCTGGTTCCTTCGCCAGCGCCGCGCGCGCGATCCGATCGAGCGCGGCATCGGCGAGCGGCGGCACGTCATCCTCGACCACCGCCGCCATCGACAGCCATGGCGGGCCGCGGTGAAACAGCCGCTGGGCCGCGATCAGCTCCCACAGCACGACACCGAGCGCGAACACGTCGGTCGCCGGTGTCCACGCGCCGCCCTTCACCTGCTCGGGTGCCATGTACGCGTGCGTGCCGCGCACCGTGCCGGCCTCGCCGATCGCGCGCGCGACGCCGAGATCGACGACGACGACGCGGTCACCCGCCGGCCTCGCTTCGACGAGCAAGTTACTGGGATTGAGGTCGCCATGCACGAAGCCCTGCGCGTGCAAGTGCGCGGCGCCATCGGCGGCGGCGACGACGATCGCGATCGCGCGCGCGCGGGGCAGCATCGCCCGCGCCGGCTTCGGATCGTCGCGCGTTGCTGCCGGCGCGACGATGCGCCGCAGATCCTCGCCGGCGACCAGCTCCATCGCGAGGTACGGCCGGCCGGCGACCTCGCCGGCCTCGCTCGCGTGCACGACGTTCGGATGGAGCGGCAGCGTGGTCGCGAGCCGCTGCTCGGTCGCGAACGTCGCGAGTGCCTCGGCGTTGCGGCCCAGATGCGTGTGCAAGCGCTTCAGCGCGGCGCGCTTCCCGGTGTCACCGATGCGCCGCGCGCGCCATACCTCGCCGAGGCCGCCGACCGCGACGAGCGACTCGAGGTCCCAGCTGCCGAACGCGTCGGCCATCCCCACGACGCTAGCACGCTCGCAGGTGGTAGATTCCCCGCGCCATGGATCTACGCCTCAGCGAAGAGCAAGACGCCCTCGTCCAGACCGCGCGCGAGTTCACGCGCAAGGAGATCGTCCCGCGCGCCGCCCACTACGACGAGACCGGCGAGTTCCCGCGCGAGATCTTCAAGAAGGCCTGGGAGACCGGCCTCATGAACATCGAGATCCCCGAGGCCTACGGCGGGCTCGGCGGCAGCTGCCTCGACAACTGCCTCGTGCAGGAAGAAGTCTCGTTCGGCTGCTCGGGCATCAACACGTCGATGGCCGCGAACTCGCTCGGCGCGACGCCGCTGCTCGTCGCCGGCTCCGACGCGCAGAAGAAGGAGTACCTGTCACGGCTCACCCGCGAGCTCGCGTTCTGCGCGTACTGCTGCAGCGAGCCCGACGCCGGCAGCGACGTCGCCGGCATGCGCACGCGCGTCACCAAGCACGGCGACGACTACGTGCTGAACGGCCAGAAGCGCTGGATCACGAACGGCGGCGTCGCCAACTTCTACACCGTGTTCGCGACGTTCGATCCCGCGCTCAAGCACAAGGGCATCGCGTGCTTCGTCGTCGACGCGCACACGCCGGGTGTCAAGGCCGGCCGCAAAGAGAACAAGATGGGCCAGCGCGCGTCGAACACGACCGACGTGATCTTCGAGGACGTCAAGCTGCCGAGGGCGGCGCTGGTCGGTCCCGAGGACGGTGGCTTCAAGATCGCGATGAAGACGTTCGATCGGTCGCGGCCGTGGATCGCGGCGACCGCGGCCGGCGTGATCCGGCGCGCGCTCGACGAGAGCCGCGCGTACTCGCTCGAGCGCAAGACGTTCGGCGTGCCGATCGCGCAGCACCAGGCCGTGCAGTTCATGCTCGCCGAGATGGCGATCGCGTACGAGTCGACGCGCCTGCTCACGCACAAGGCGGCGTGGCTCGTCGATCAAGGCGACCTGTCGTCGATCGTGTCGAGCTACGCGAAGGCGTACGGCGCCGACGCGGCGATGCGGTCGACGACCGACGCGGTGCAGATCTTCGGCGGCTACGGCTACACGAAGGAGTACCCGGTCGAGAAGCTGATGCGCGACGCGAAGCTGTTACAGATCTACGAGGGCACGTCGCAGATCCAGCGCGTGGTGATCGCCAGAAATATTCTCGGCGGGCGCTGACTCCCGGATCGGGCATTTTGCTACGGTCCCCGGTCAAGGAGATCCCATGACCAAGACCAAGTTCCAGCTCGCATCGGGCGCGGCCGTAGTGGCCGCGCTCGCCGGCGGCGCGCTCGCCGGGCCGCTCAAGGACATCGGCTTTTTCAACACGAAGGACGCGAAGTGGGCGCCGCTCGATCCCAAGGACACCGAGGGCAAGGGCCCGCAGATGTCCGTCGTGTACGGCGACCCCAAGGCGAAGGGCAAGCCGATCGCGTTCTTCTTGAAGATGCCGGCCGGCTTCAAGCCGGGCCCGCACACGCACACCTCGGATTACTGCGCGCTCGTCGTCCAGGGCACGCTCCACGACTGGAAAGCTCCCGGCACCGATGAGGGTCCGGGCGTCACCGTCGGCAACGGCTGGTGCCAGCCGGGCGGCCAGCCACACGACAACGAGTGCGAGGCGGCGAGCAAGGACGGCTGCGTCGCGCTGATCACGTCGCCGGGCGGTTTCGACTTCAA
>DATJXL010000072.1:0-2445 GCA_035500135.1 Kofleriaceae bacterium | reverse complement strand
GCGAACTTCTACGTTTGGGATTCGGAGGAGGCCGCCAAAGCGTTCTTTACCGATGCGCTACTCGAGCAGGTCGCCGGTCTCTACGGTGTGCGTCCCAGCATCGAGTTCGTGCAGATCGCCGCGCTCGTGGAAAATATCCGGCCGTGGCTCCGCGGATGACGCCGAACGCGTCGATGCACCGGACCTCACCCGCTGTCCCGGGCGGTGATTTCCAAGCGCCAGGACGCTCCGGAGCGACTGCTTTGGAGCAGCGCGCGTGGCTGCTCCGGGTCGAATTCGACCACGAGGATTTCGGACCTATCTGCCTCGCAGCCAGGGATTGGCCGCCCGCGCGTGCCACTGCGCACTGACGGCGCTCCCGGTCGCCTTCGCGTTTCGGTCTACGAGAAGCGCGTCGCAACGCAGCGAAGCCGGTCGTGCTTGCATGGCGATAAGACGACCGGTCGCTTCAATGATCCCTTGGGCCGACTGCCGTCAAGAACGTCCAATGGATGAACAACTGAACCGCACCGGTTATGCATTGTGCCGATGATGGGATCGATACGAATCAACCCACGATCCAATTGCTTAGGACCGTGCGCAACGTGTGTGCTCACCTCATCTGCGGTTGACAACGCGGTAGCACGTTGCAGCTCACTTCGTGTGCACACGTGCCTCAAGCCGCGGCCGACTTCGGTCGCTACCTGTACAGCTTGACCACCATTTTCTTAAAAGCGTGCGACGCGAATTACGACCCGTCGTTGAGAGCGCTCAGCACACGCTCGAGTGCAGCAAGCTCCGTCGGCTTTACGAGATGGTCATCGAAGCCGGCCGCCTGCGAGCGCTGACGGTCTTCCGCCTGCCCATAGCCGGTGACCGCAACGAGTCGGAGGCGGCTTGGCTGTTCAAGTGCACGTAGTTTTCCAGCGAGTACGTAACCGTCCATCTCGGGCAGTCCCAAGTCCAAGAGCGCAACCTCCGGCTTGAACGACTTGGTCAGCTCGATGGCGTACGCACCGTTGAAGGCGACCTTTACTTCATGGCCGCGGAACGCGAGGAGGGCTGCGAGCGAATTGGCGGCGTCCTGGTTGTCATCGACGATGAGCACGCGTCGGGGCGTGACTTTACCCGGCGCGAGCTCGATTTCCCCGGTTTGCGTGCGCGCCACACGCGGCAGGCGGATCTCGAATGTCGCGCCAGCCCCCGGTCCGGGACTGCGCGCCGTGACCTCGCCGCCGTGCATCTCGATGAGCCGCTTGACGACGGCCAATCCGATCCCGAGTCCTCCCTGGGCTCGGTCGAGTGTGCGATCGCTTTGCACGAATAGGTCGAAGACCTTCGGAAGCAACGCTTCGGTAATGCCAACGCCCGTGTCGGTGATCTCGATCACCGCATTCTGGCCGGCCGCGCGCGTGCGAACGCGGATGTCGCCGCCCGTGTCGGTGTACTTGATGGCGTTGGCAAGAACATTCGCTACGCATTGCACCAGGCGTGCGGAATCCCCGTTCACGCACAGCGGCTCGTAGCTTTCGGCCAGCGTGGAGAGATTCTGACTTTTCGCACGAAGCTGTGGTTCGACGGTCTCGACCGCGTGGGCGATGATGCTTGCGAGATCGACCACGGAACGACGTAGCTCGATCCGGCCCTGGGTGATGCGTGATACGTCTAGCAGATCGTCGATGAGCCGCGTGAGCTGCTTCGCCTGGCGCTTGATCATCTCGACCGCGATCTTCGAACGGCTGTCGACGCCGACGGTGCGCGATAGCAACTCGCCCGCCGTCGTGATCGGCGACAGCGGGTTCCGCAGTTCGTGCGCGAGCATCGCGAGGAACTCGTCCTTGCGCCGATCGGCATCGCTTAGTGCCTCTTCGGCCCGCTTGCGCTGCTCGATCTCCTGCTGCGACGCCTGGTGCAGTCGTGCGTTCTCGAATGCCACGGCGGCCTGGGCCGCGATCGCGAGCACCAGGCGCTCGGCTCGCTCGTCGAAGACGTTGGGCTCGGGATGACCGAAGAACAGGCCGCCCAAGACCTCTCCAGAGGCCGTTTTCACCGGCACGGCAAGGTAGCTGCGCACCGGCAGATGCCCCTTCGGCATGCCGTTATACGGCGCGCGGTGGCCGTAGCATGGATCCACGGTGATATCGCCGCTTCGGACGACTCCTTCGCCACGAAACGTCGGTGCGAAAAGGTCGGTGTTACGGGGCTGCGGAAAGTCGGCGAAGTCCTCGGGCGGCACTCCCGAGAGCGAATAGAGCATGTACCGATCGCCCTCGTCGTCCTGCACGTTGTAGAAGAACGCGCCAAAGGCTGCGCCGGAAACCTCCCTGGCCGCATCCGTGGCAATCTGGACGACCCGTTTGATCTCGAGCTGGGCGCCGACCAGCGCGTGACTCAATCTTCCGAGCAGTTCTTGCACGCGCGCCGCGTGGCGTAACCGCTCCTCGGCGTGCTTGCGCGCGGTGATAT
>DATJXL010000071.1:0-86549 GCA_035500135.1 Kofleriaceae bacterium | reverse complement strand
GCCGGCGATCGTGAAGCGCGCGGCGCTGCGCGGGACCGGGCAGCTGCCGAAGTTCGAGGCGGATCTGTTCAAGCTCCAGATCCCCGTCGGACCGGATCACGAGGCCGATAACGATCTGTTCCTGTCGCCGACGGCGGAGGTCCAGGTCACCAACCTGTTCAACGATCAGATCGTCGACGGCGCCGACCTCCCGATCCACCTCACCGCGTACTCGGCGTGCTTCCGCGCCGAGGCCGGCGCGCACGGCAAGGACACCCGCGGGCTGATCCGCCAGCACCAGTTCGACAAGGTCGAGCTGGTCAAGCTGACCACGCCCGAGAACAGCTACGCCGAGCTCGAGTCGATGCGCGCCGACGCCGAGCGGGTGCTGCAGGGGCTGGGGCTGCACTACCGCGTGATCACCTTGTGCACCGGCGACATGGGGTTCTCCGCGGCCAAGACCTACGATCTCGAGGTCTGGCTGCCGGGCCAGGACGCGTATCGCGAGATCTCGTCGTGCAGCAACTGCGAAGACTTCCAGGCCCGGCGGGCGAAGATCCGCTACCGGCCGGCACCGGGTGAGCGGCCGCGCCACGTCCACACGCTGAACGGCTCGGGAGTCGCGGTCGGCCGCACGCTGGTCGCGATCTTCGAGCAGTACCAGCAAGCCGATGGCAGCATCGTCGTGCCGAGCGCGCTGCGGCCATACATGGGAGGCATCGACAGAATCGGCCCCGCTGCGTAAGCGCGCCGAGCGCGCGGGGTTGCCGGTTTCTGGGAGAACCTACTTTACAAGCGAGGGCTGATCCCTATACTGCGCCCCTGCCTCTGGGATTGCCCGGAGGAGTGGCCGAGTGGTCGAAGGCAGCGGTCTTGAAAACCGCCGAGCGCAAGCTCCGGGGGTTCGAATCCCTCCTCCTCCGCTGGTTGCTTGATAACCGAATAGTGTCACGCAAGTGGTTCCCCGGGCGGCGCGCTCCGTAGCGCGCGTCCGCCTCGTTTGTCGTTTTTGATCTCGGTTGGTTTGGCAGCGGGCACAGCCATCTGGAGAGATGGCCGAGTGGCTGAAGGCACCGGTTTGCTAAACCGGCGTATGGGGTTTTTCCTGTACCGAGGGTTCGAATCCCTCTCTCTCCACCATGACTATTTGGATCCGTAGCTCAATGGATAGAGCACCGGTCTACGGAACCGGGGGTTAGAGGTTCGACCCCTCTCGGATCCGCGATGGACGACGAAGCCTGGATGGCAATCGCGCTCGAAGAAGCACGCGCGGCCGCCGCAGTCGGCGACGTGCCGGTCGGCGCGCTCGTCGTTCGCGACGGTTCGATCATCGGCCGCGGTCGCAATCGCCGCGAGCTCGATCGCGATCCCACTGCCCACGCCGAGATCGTCGCGCTGCGCGACGCGGCGCAGGCGCTCGGGCACTGGCGAGTCGAAGCGACGTTGTTCGTCACCCAGGAGCCGTGCGCGATGTGCGCCGGCGCGATCGTCAACGCGCGGATCGCACGGCTCGTCTACGGATGCGCGAACCCGAAGGCCGGCGCGGTCGCAACGCTCTACACGATCGTCACCGATCCGCGTCTCAACCATCGCGCCGAGGTGCGCGGTGGCGTCCGCGCCGCCGAATGCGCCGAGGTTCTCTCGCAGTTCTTCGCCGAGCTGCGGCGCGGGCCGAGCTATTGATTCTGGACGGGTGTCCGAGTGGCCTATGGTGTCTGATTCGAAATCAGATGTGCGAAAGCACCGGGGGTTCAAATCCCTCCCCGTCCGCCAGATCTGCGGTCGCCTTCGGAGGGGTGACCGAGTGGCCGAAGGTGCACGATTGGAAATCGTGTGTACTGAAAGGTACCGAGGGTTCGAATCCCTCTCCCTCCGCCATCATGCGTGACGACTTATGGTCCCGGGTGACGCGACGGCTGTGAACCCCGCCAGGCCCGGAAGGGAGCAACGGTAGCGGACATAGCGGGTGCCTGGGGCCACCTTTTTGAGCGAGCGACGACGAACGAGTCGTCGCTCGCGGTTTTTTCGGTTATCACGAAGGGGATGAGCTCGCGCTGGATCGCGGTCGTGCTGTTGTGTGCGGCGTGTTCGAAGGAAGTGGGAGGCAGCTCGGCATCCGCGGGCAACGCGACGCCGATGACGAAGGGGTCGGGGGGCGGGTTCAGCGCGATGATAGCGGCGGATCTGACGAAGGAGAGTGGTGGGACGCCGGCCGCGGCACCGGCAGCAGCGGCCGCGGCACCGGCACCGGCCGCGGCACCGGCACCGGCACCGGCCGCGGCACCGGCACCGGCAGCGGCACCGGCGGCGGCCCCGGCCGCGGCACCGGCCCCGGCACCGGCACCGGCCGCCGTCGCGGCACCGCCGCCGAAGCCAGCTTCGCCGCCCGCACCGGTTCCTGCCCCTGTCGCTGCGGGCTCTGCCGCGCCGCCGCCGGCACCTCCGCCGGCCGCGAGCAAGCGCGGGCCGACGAAGGTCTCCGCCGATCTCGCGGCCATCAAGTTCGATCTCGAGCCCAACTGGGATCGCGACTTCGACGGCGCGGGCACGTTCGGCTTCCAGCTCAAGGTTCCGAACACGAACGACACGCGCGTCTTCTTCTTCCACTACGGCTACGACGATCCGAAGGCGCCGGTCGATCGCGACCAGTATCTGCAGTGGCTCGCGGACTCGAAGATCATGCACCCGACGCTGAATCGCCAGCGCGGCGCGGCCTGGTACATCGAGGGGCTCGATCCGGCGAACGCGCCCACGTTTCGCTTTCTCATCAACTACGGGGGCAAGCACCTCATCTGCTACGGCTCGCTCTACAAGGACGCGGCGTCCAACCCGCTCGGCAACTTGCGCGACGAGGTGCTGATGCAGGCGAAGAAGATCTGCGAGACGTTGGCGTTGTAGCGTCGGACCCTCCGGGTATAGTGCGCGCGGTGTCGTATCTCGTCCTCGCGCGCAAGTACCGGCCGGCCACGTTCTCCGCGGTCGTCGGTCAGGAGCACGTCACGCGCACGCTCGGCAACGCGTTCTCGTCGGGCCGCGTCCACCACGCGTTCCTGTTCTGCGGCCCGCGCGGCTGCGGCAAGACCACCGT
Organism: Kofleriaceae bacterium; assembly: GCA_035500135.1. GTDB lineage: Bacteria > Myxococcota_A > Polyangia > Haliangiales > Haliangiaceae > JABFXX01. Next base: position 83,482 of record DATJXL010000071.1, on the reverse strand, counting down.
CGCGCGCATCGTCGGCAAGGCGCTCAACTGCACGCAGTTGAGAGAAGGCTCGGCCGAGCCGTGCGGGACGTGCGCCGCGTGCGAGTCGATCGGCAACGGCAGCGCGGTCGATTACCAGGAGATGGACGGAGCGAGCAATCGCGGCATCGACGCGATCCGCGAGCTCACCGAGGCCGTTCGCTATCAACCTGCGGTCCTGCGCAAGAAGGTCTACGTCATCGACGAAGTCCACATGCTCACGACCGAGGCGTTCAACGCGTTGCTCAAGACGCTCGAGGAGCCGCCGCCGCACGTCACGTTCGTGCTCGCCACGACCGAGCCGCACAGGCTGCCGAACACGATCCTGTCGCGCTGCCAGCGCTACGACTTCAAGCTGGTGCCCGCGAGCCGGCTCGCGCAGCACCTGACGTCGATCTTCGAGCGCGAGAAGCTGAAGATCGACGCGGGCGCGGTCAGCCTGGTCGTGCGCGAGAGCGGCGGCAGCGTGCGCGATGCGCTGTCGCTGTGCGACCAGATCATCTCGTACGTCGGTGATGCGGCGATCACCGAGACCCAGGTCGCCGAGGTGCTCGGCGTCGCCGATCGCTCGCTCACGCGCGCGCTCGTCCGCGCGCTCGCCGGCGGCGACGCCGGCGCCGCGCTGGCCGCGGTCGAATCCGCGATCGAGCGCGGCGTCGACGAGGTCCAGCTCGCCCGCGCGATCGTGCGCTACCTGCGCGATCTCGCCGTGCTCCAGGTCGCGCCCGCCCGCGGCGAGCTCGTCGACGCGTCGGACGAAGAACGCGCCGAGCTCGCGTCCGAAGCGGCCGCGGTCGATCGTACGCGCGTGCAGCAGATGTTCGATCGCATGCTGCGCTGCTGCGACGAGCTCGGCAAATCGCTGCAGCCGCGGCTCGTGCTCGACTGCGCGCTGATCGACGTCGCCACGATCGAGCCGCTGGTCCCGCTCGGCGATCTGATCGAGCGGCTCGGCGAGCTCGAATCGCGCGCCGGCCGCGGCGGTGGTGGCGGCGGCACGAAGCCACTACCGGTCGCGAAGTCGATCCCGGCTCCGGCTCCCAAGCCCGAAGCCCGAAGCCTGAAGCCCGAAGCGCCTCTGATCGCTCCCAGCGGCCCCGTTCCCAGGCTCGAGACCAAGCCTGCGACCGGCAGCGGCCCGCACCAGATCCCGACCAGCCCCGACGCGATCCTCCGCGAGTGGGAGCACGTGCTCACCAAGCTCGAGGCGGTGAACGTGACGTTGTCGGGCGCGTTCGAGCCCGCCCGGGTGGTTGCGTGGACCGCGACCGTGTTGGAGCTCGGGTTTCCGACGCAGTTCGAGGCGAACAAGGATCTCGCCGACACCAAGGACAAGCGCGACGCGCTCGCGAAGGTGATCCAGGCCGAGTACGGCATGATGCCGCGCATCGCGATCACCTTGATCGACGACGCGGCGCAGCCAGCGAGCTCGCAGTCCTTGCTCGAGGCGACGCGCGAGCGCACGTCCGCCGAGCGCGACAAGCGCGTGGCCGAGGCGCGCGAGCATCCGATCACCAAGCACGTGCTGCACACCTTCGGCGCGCAGATCAAGGAGATCAAAACCGATGTCTAACGGAAAAATGCCCGACCTGAACGCGCTGATGAAGCAAGCGCAGAAGCTGCAGTCCGAAGTCACCAAGGTGCAGGAAGAGCTCGCGAAGCTCGAGTGCGACGGCGCGGCCGGCGGCGGCCTCGTCACCGCCACGGTGAACGGCCAGTTCGAGGTCGTGCGCGTGAAGATCGACAAGTCGGTCGTCGACCCGAACGACATCGGCATGCTCGAGGATCTCGTCACCGCAGCGATCAACGCCGCCGCGACCAAGGTTCGCGAGACGAGCAAGGAGCGGATGTCGGCGGTGATGGGCGGGATGGGTGGCTTGCCGGGGATGCCGGGGATGTTCTAGAGGCGCATGTCCGATCCGATCCGCCGGCTCGTCCAGGAGCTGTCCCGGCTGCCCGGGATCGGCGAGAAGTCCGCCACGCGGCTCGCGTTCCACCTCGTGCGCGGCAACCGCCAGCAGGTGCTCGACCTCGCCCAGGCGCTCGTCGATGTCACCGACAAGATTCGCCTTTGCTCGGTGTGCACCAACATGACCGAGCACGATCCGTGCGCGCTGTGCAGCGACACGCGTCGCGAGGCCGAGACGATCTGTGTCGTCGCGACGCCGTCGGACCTGATCGCGGTCGAGCGGGGAGGCCACTTTCGCGGCCGCTATCACGTGCTGCATGGCCTGCTGTCGCCGCTCGAGGGCATCGGACCCGACGACCTGCGCATCGCCGAGCTCGTTCGCCGTGTCACGCCCGAGATCCGCGAGGTCATCATCGCGACCAGCCCGAGCGTGGACGGCGAGGCGACCGCGATGTACGTCGCCCGCGTCTTGAAACCGCTCGGGGTGCGAGTTTCGCGGATCGCGACCGGCCTTCCGGTCGGTGGGGAGCTCGAGTACAGCGATCCCGCGACGATCGCCCGCGCGCTGGCCGCGCGTGCGGCACTATAAGTGGCCCGCAGAGTTGAACGAAATCACGGGGGTTGATACCGTGACTCGACGGCGGGGCGCTCCTCTAGCCAGTGGCGCGAACCGACCCCGAGGAACAGGAAGCGCGATGATCCAACAGCTCGTCATGTACGAGGAGGAGCTAGCGCAGATCAACAACATCTGCGAAATCCTTCACCGAGACGCCAACGCGAGGGCGGTACTCGTCATCGACAAGAACGGTCAGGCGTTCGCGCAGGCTGGCGAGGTCGAGCAGCTCGACGTCACGTCGCTGTCGTCGCTGACGGCCGGCAACGTCGCGGCCACGGGCGCGATCGCGAGCCTGCTCTCCGAAAAGGAGTTCGCCGGTCAGTTTCACGAAGGCGAGAAGACCAACGTCCACATCTCGATCATCGGACAGCGCGTCATCCTGGTCGTGCTGTTCGACGAGCGATCGTCGCTCGGCCTGGTCCGCTTGCGCGTGCGCAAGGCGGCCGTCGAGCTGGTCAACATTCTCGATGCGCTCGTGAAGAAGAGCGCGTCGGGCAGCCAGCCGTCGGTGTTCAGCGAGATCACCGACGACGACATCGACAACCTGTTCAACGACTAGCGCGAGAAGTACCCATGAGCTTCATCAACTACAGCTCGCGCGAGATCAACTGCAAGATCGTCTACTACGGGCCCGGCCTGTGCGGAAAGACGACGAATCTGCAGTACATCTACAACAAGACCAACCCCGAAGCGAAAGGCAAGATGATCTCGCTCGCGACCGAGACCGAGCGCACCTTGTTCTTCGACTTCCTGCCGCTCTCGCTCGGCGAGATCCGCGGCTTCAAGACGCGCTTCCACCTGTACACCGTGCCCGGCCAGGTGTTCTACGACGCGAGCCGCAAGCTGATCCTGAAGGGCGTCGACGGCGTCGTCTACGTCGGCGACTCGCAGATGGAGCGCATGGAAGCGAACATCGAGTCGCTCGAGAACCTGCGGAGCAACCTGCAGGAACAGGGCTACGACCTCGACAAGCTTCCGTACGTCGTGCAGTACAACAAGCGCGACCTCCCGAACGCGATCCCGATGACCGAGCTCGAAGAGGCGCTGAACCCGACGAAGGTTCCAGCCTTCGAGGCGGTCGCGCCCAAGGGCGTCGGCGTGTTCGATACGCTCAAGGCGGTCGCCAAGCTCGTGCTGACCGAGCTGCGAAAAGGCGGATGATGCAGCCACGGTTTCGCCAAGATCTCGTCGCCGAGCCCATCGAGGATGGCGGCAATCGCTTCATCGACGTCGCCGATCCGGACAACGGACACGTGTTCCGCTTCTACGAGGTCGAGTACTCGCTCGCGTGCGCGATGGACGGCGAGCGTGACGTCGCGGGCATCGTGCGCTGGGCGCAAGAAGAGCTCGGGCTCGCCACGAATACCAAGGAAGTTTCGGTCGTGATCGCCACGCTCGGCGATCTGGGGTTCATCGAGGTGGGCGCGGTGGGCGCGGTGGGGGCTCGCGCGGCAGCGGCTGCTGTGGAAGCCAAGCCGATCGAGGTCAAGCCGGCGGCGCCGCCGCCCGCTGCGAGACCCACGCCGGCGGTGGCGAAGCCGGTCGATCTCGGCGCCGGCGTCGTGGTGCCGAAGTCGAAAGCGCCGGCCAAGCCGGTCGCCGAGGTCGAGCTCGGTGCGGCCGGGTCGACGATCCAGGCAAAAGAGGATCTGCCGAAGTCGGCCGACCTCGAGCTCGGCTCGCCGGGGAGCGCTGCGCCGGCGATGCGCGAGCAGACCACCGTCGACGACATTCCGCTCGGCGTGGCCGGCCGCACCAGCGAGCCGGTGATCGAGCGCCACACCGAATCGGACGTCGACTCCGACGTCTCGCTCGATCTCGCCGACCATCTCGCCGTCAAGCCGGCTGACGTCAAGGAAGCGGTGCGCGCGTCGCAGGTCATGCGGTCCGTCGATGTTCCGCCCGAGCTGGAGAGTGCGCTCGACTCGGCCGCGGAAGAGACCCGCGAGCCGCCGCGGTCCGAGCCGGTGCGTCACGCGCCGCAGCCCGAGCCGGTGCGCCATGCGCCGCAGGCCGAGCCGGTGCGCCACGCACAGCCCGCGCCGGTGCGTGCCCCGCAGCCCATGCCGCAGCCGATCGCGGCCGGCACCGAGCCGAAGCGGCCGGTCGCGCCCGCGCCGCAGCGCGCGATCAGCCCGGTGCTCGTCTTCTTGCTCGTCGTCGTCGTGCTCGGCGCGGCGGCGTTCGTCACGTACAAGTTCGTGCTGCAGAAGTCGGAGCGCACCGAGCAGTCGTCGGCGAAGCCGGCGCCGCCCGCGCCTGCGCCTGCGCCTGCGCCTGCGCCGAAGCCACCCGCGCCGGCGATGGAGACGCAGAAGCTCGTGACCGAGCAACCGCCCGTCGACGAGGTCAAGGCGGCGATGGCCGCCCCGATCGAGACGCTGGCGGCCGACGGCGCGCAGGTGAAGCAGGGCGAGGCGGTCGCGAAGCTCGCTGGCTACAAGCCGATCGAGACCGAGATGCTCGCGCTCGCGCACGACATCGACTCGCGCGTCGCGGTCGAGCTCGCGAACGCCGAGAAGGAGCGCGATGCGGCGCAGGCCGCGGGCAACAAGGCGGGCGTGACCGCGGCCGAAGCGAAGATCGCGGACCGCAAGCGAAGCATCGACGACAAGCGCGGCAAGCTCGCCGCCCAGAAGGCCGAGCTCGAGAAGTACATCATCGCCGCGCCCGACGACGGCACGGTGCAGCTCGTCGCCAAAGCCGGTGCCCGCGTCGGAGTCGGCGACGTGGTCGCGAAGATCGCGCGTCCGGCCGTGCTGGTCGCGACGTTCAAGACGCCGCAGGTGGGAGACCGGGCCGGGATCGTCGGTAGCCGGGCCTGGATCGTGGTGAAGAGCACGGGCGCGAAGGTGTCGTGCAAGATCGTCTCGAGCGACATCAAGGTCGCCTGTCCGCACGACACGGCGAGCGAGAGCGCCGAGGCGGTGTTCGCCGGCCTCGACAAGACCGCCCCGAAGTCGCCGGCGACGGCCGAGATCGAGATGACCGACGAGCCTTCGGGCTCGGCCGCGCATCCGGCGCCGGCGCCGGCCGCGCCCGCGCATTAGCCCGCGGGCTACTGCGCGAGCGAAACGAGCGCGACCTCGAGCCGCGAGATCATCCCGGCCACGCTGGCGGTCGCGCATACATCGAACAGCGCGGCGTCGTCGAAGCCCGCATCGCGGAGCACGCCGAAGCTGCGCGGTCCGAGCTGCCACGGCGCGAGCGTCACGATCTCGGCGAGATCGCGGAGCGCACCGTCGAGCGGATTGCGCGTGAGGTCGTCGGGCGGCGAGATGCTGCCGTCGCCGACCCAGCGCGCGACCCAGCGCGCGACGAACGTGCGCTGGCGGCGCGTCAGCGGCGCGTCGCGCTTGAATGCGTAGTCGCGCCACTCGGCGAGCGCGCGCTGCGTCTCCGGGCGCACCGCGAGGTCGATCGCAGGGCGGCCGACGCGCGTCGCCGGCGCGGGCTCGAGCGCGGGCACGGTCGCATCGGTCGCGGGTGGTGCGAGCTGGACCTGGTAATCGAGCGGCACGCCGACCGCATCGGCGATCCGATTCAGGTGGCCGAAGTAGGCCGACAGCGCGATCGCGTGCAGCACGTCCTCGTCGGACAGCCCGGCACCGTGCGCGCGCGTCAGCCGCGCGCGCGCGAACGTCCACGGCGCGGTCGTCGTGATCGTCGCGAGCTCGGCGAGCATCTGCATGCGCGGCGTGGCCGCGGTGATCGCACGCGGAGTCGCGATCACCGCGCGCGAGAGCCGGTCATCTCCGTCGAGCGCGACACGCAGAAACTCTGCGTGACACGCCGTTCAATACAAACATTGATTGAGGCGCGACGTCAGCGCGTTCACGAGCTCGCGCTCGGGCCACGACAGCGGGCCCGCGCCGTTGAGCGTGGTCGAGCAGCCGAACACGCGCGGGATCAGCTGCGGATCGAGGCTGTGCGCCGTGATGATCCCCGGCACGCCGCCGTGACTCGGCCGATACGCCGGCGGCAGCGGCCGCTCGCGCATGCGATCGTAGATCTCGCGCAGCTCGCCGGTCGCGCCGTCGTAGCCGGTGATCGCGAGGTGGCTCGACGTCACAGCGCCTTGAGCTTGGTCACGGTGAAGTGCGGACCGGTCATGCCGATGCCCATCGCCTGGCGATCGACCTTGCCCTCGACCTCGGCCTTCATGCCATCCTTCGCGCCATCGAGCGCGCCGACCAGCTGGTACTGCTCGCCGCCATCGGCGTGGAGCACCCAGTGCCCGCCCTCGAGCTCGGTGCGGCGGATCGTGCCCTTGATCTTCATGCGAAAAATCTTAGCACGCGATCAGTAGATGAGCTGATCGACGACGTAGTGGGCATCGACGTGTAACGGCTGGTCGTAGACCTCGTGCACGTACAAGTAGCGATAGCGCGCGTAGTTCTCGGTGACCTTCTTCATGTACTCGCGTGTCTGCGTGTACGGCACGAGCTCGACCAGCTCGTCGATGTCGCGCGTGCCGTATTGATCCAGCCACTTCATCACCGGCCTGGGGCCGCTGTTGAACGAGCCCGCGCCGATCGGGACCTGGCGCTTGAACTTGACGAGCAGATGGCCGATGTACCAGCTCCCGGTGCGGATGTTGTACTCCGGCTCGTACAGCTTGCCGGGGTCGTACGGGATGCCGAGCGTGCGGGCCACGCGCTGCGTGGTCGGCGGGATCATCTGCAGCAGGCCCTGCGCGTCGGCGTACGACAGGTCGTGCGGATCGAAGCCGCTCTCCTTGCGCATGATCGAGTACAGGTAGTCGTCGGGGTTGTCGCCGAGCGCCTGATATTTCTCGACGAGCTCGCGGTACGCGCGCGGATACGCCTGCTGCCACCAGCCGCGCGCGTCGCCTTCGGGCGGGCCGTCGAGCGCGTTGCCCGAGTAGCTGACCGCGAGCATCCACGGCCGGTTGTAGTTGCCGGCCTTGACGTAGCGATCGAACAGCATCGCGAATGCCTGCGCGTGATCGTGGCGCTTCAAGAACGCGTGCTCGCCGCGCGCCAGCTCGAGCCCGGCATCGACGCCGAGCCCGGCGGCGATCAGCTCGTCGGCGCGGCGGATGAGATCGTCCTTCGCGAGCGATTCGTCGACGGTGGCGGCGAGCTTGGGGCCACGCGGCGCGGTCGCGTCGGCGTCGCCGAACGGGCCGATCGTCACGCCGAGCTCGCCGAGCCGTGCGCGCGACAGCAGCGCGTACCATGAGAACGGGTACTTCGTGATCGTCTCGCGAAACTGCGCGGTCGCGGTCGCGGTGTCGCCTTGCCTCTGCGCGATCCTGCCGAGCCAGTAGCTGCCCTTGCCGCCCTCGAGCGCGCCACCGCGCTTCGCGAGCGCCTCGAGCTTGTCGCGCGCGGCTGGCAGCTCGCCGAGGAAGAAGTGCGACATGCCGAGGAACCACAGCGAGTCCTCCGACCACTTGCCGCGCGGAAAGCGCGCGAGCGATTCCTCGAGCGGCGCGATCGCCTCGCGATAGTGCGCGCGGTTGAACTCGAGCCAGCCCGACAGGAACTGCGCCTCCTGCGCCCACGCGGTGTGCGGATACGCGGCGACGACCTTGTGGTACCAGGCGATCGCGTCGTCATCCTTGTCGGCGCGCGATAGCGCGCGCGCGCCGTGAAACATCGCTTCGGGCGCGCGATCGCCGAGATCGTTGTACACGCCGAGCAGGAGCTGCGCGGCGTCGCCGTAGCGGCGGCGCATGTCGAACAGCGTCGTGCCGAGCTGGTAATCGCGCTCGTGGGCGAGCTCGGCGGGCACGTCGGCGGGCACGAGCGCGAGCTCGGCGACCGCTTCGTCCCACAGGTGCTGCGCGCTGAGCTGCTTCGCGCGCTCGATGCGATCGGCCGGCGACAGCGGCGCGCCGCCGAGCGCGAGCATGCGCGCCTCGGCCTCGGCCGCCAGCGGATGCGCCGGGTGGGCGACGAGCATCGCGCGATACGCCGCCGCGGTCGGCCTGGCCTCGGCGATGCGAAACAGCGCGGTGCCGACGTCGCCGTGGTCGTCGGCGTTCGGCTCCTTCACGAGCTTGGCATACGCCTTCGCGGCCGCCTCGCGATCGCCGCGTGCCCACGCGCAGTCCGCGAGCCGCCACGGCACGAGCGGCGCGAACCGCGAGGCCTTGAGCTTGCCGAGCTCGCGAAACTGCTCCTGCGCGAGCGCGATCTCGCCGGCGCGCAGCGCGCGCATGCCGCGGATCCACGCCACGTAATCGCGATTGACCAGCGCCGGCAGCGGCCCGGGATCCGCCGGCAGCTCGCCGCGGTCGTAGGCCGCATACGCTTCGCCGAGCTTCTTGGCGTCGTCTGCGTGCGCCAGGCTCGCGAGCGTGCACAGGATCACGAGAGCGGCGCGCACGCCGCGAGTATGATCGGCGCGTGAGGGCGGCGCTAGTTCTGGTGGTGACGGCGGCGTGCCTCCCGCCGGAGGGACCGTGCGAGATCGTCGAGCCGCGTCGCCGCCTCCGCCGAACCCGCACGGCCCGATGATAGCGCGGTATAACGCCTGCGCGATGCCATACGCCGCGCTCGACTACTACGCGATCGACGAGCTCTACACGCACGAGGAGCGCATGGTGCGCGATACCGTGCGCGAGCTCGTCGAATCGCGCGTGATGCCGACGATCGGCAAGCACTGGTCGGCGGGCACGTTTCCGCACGAGCTCGTGCCGGTGTTCGGCGAGATGGGTCTGCTCGGGCCGTCGCTCGTCGGTTACGGCTGCGCCGGCATCAGCCCGAGCGCGTACGGCTTGATCTGCCAGGAGCTCGAACGCGGCGACTCGGGAATTCGCTCGTTCTGCTCGGTGCAGAGCTCGCTCGTCATGTATCCGATCTGGGCGTTCGGCTCGGAGGAGCAGAAGCAGAAGTGGCTGCCCGAGATGGCGGCCGGCCGCGCGATCGGCTGCTTCGGCTTGACCGAGCCGGATTTCGGATCGAATCCCGGCGGCATGCTCACGACCGCGACGCGCTCGCACGGCGGCTATCGCCTGCGCGGCACGAAGCGGTGGATCACGAACGGCTCGGTCGCGCACGTCGCGCTGGTGTGGGCCAAGCTCGACGGCGTCGTGCGCGGCTTCCTCGTGCCGACGAATTCGCCGGGCTTCTCGGCACGCGACATCCACGGCAAGTGGTCGCTGCGCGCGAGCGTGACGAGCGAGCTCGTGCTCGAAGATGTCGACGTCCCGGAAGAGGCGCTGCTGCCCGGCGTGACCGGGCTCAAGGGCCCGCTGTCGTGCCTGTCGCAGGCGCGGTTCGGCATCTGCTACGGCGCGGTCGGCGCGGCGATGGCGTGCTTCGACGAGGCCCTTCGCTATGCAAAGGACCGCGTGCAGTTCTCGAGGCCGATCGCCGGCTACCAGCTCGTGCAGCAGAAGCTCGTCGCGATGGCGTCGGAGATCACGAAGGCGCAGCTGATGTGCTGGCGGCTGGGCCGGCTGAAGGAAGCCGACAAGCTCGACCCGTCGCAGATCTCGCTCGCGAAGCGCAACAACGTGTCGATCGCGCGCGACATCGCGCGCGACGCGCGCGACATCCTCGGCGCGAACGGGGTCACCGACGAGTACCAGTGCGGGCGCCACATGCTCAACCTCGAGAGCGTGTACACGTACGAAGGCACGCACGACATCCACACGCTCGCGGTCGGCAAGGATCTGACCGGACTATCGGCCTTCGAGTAATGCCGTATCGCGACGAAGCCACCGTGCGCCCCGACGTGCTCGTGTGCGCGGGGCTCGATCCGTCGGGCGGCGCTGGCCTCATCGCCGACGTCCGCGTGATCTCCGAGCTCGGTGGTCGCCCGGTCGGCGTGGTCACGACGACGACGATCCAGAACACGACCGGCGTGATCGACGGCCACGTGCTCGATCCCGAGGCGATCGGTCACCAGCTCGCGTTCTTGCTCACCGATGTCGAGGTCTCCGCGGTCAAGGTCGGCATGATCGGCTCGGCCGAGATCGCGCGCGCGATCGCGAGCACGCTGCAGCTCACGGCCGCGCCGCTCGTGTGGGACCCGGTGATGTATCCGTCGCGAGGCGAGCTGCCGCGTGCCGATGCGTGGATCGAAGACGCGGCCGCCGCGCTGCGACCGCACGTCACGCTCGTCACGCCGAACGCGCCCGAGCTCGCGGCGCTCACCGGCATGCCGGCTGGCGATCTCGCGGAGGCCGAGGCCGCGGCACGCGCGCTCGCGATCCGGCTCGATACCGCCGTGCTCGCGAAGGGCGGACACCTCGGCGGCGACGATTCGATCGACATCTTGATCTATCCGGGCGGGCGCGAGGAGCTGCGCGCGAAGCGGGTCGCGAACGGCGAGCACGTGCACGGCACCGGCTGCGCGCTCTCGAGCGCGATCGCCGCGCACCTCGCGCACGGTCGAGATCTCGTCGAAGCGTGCCGGCTCGCGAAGGCATACGTCGCGGCGCGCATCGCCGAGCCGCAGCGGCCGGGTCGCGGCGCGGCCGCGGTGTTATGAGCCCGGCGGACGCGAAGAAGATCGCGATCACCGGTGCGACCGGATTCATCGGCCGCGCGCTGGTCGCCGAGCTGCGCGGCCACGACGTGCTCGCGCTGACCCGCGATCCCGCGCGCGCGCCGGCCGGCACGACCGCGGTGCGCGCGGATCTCGAGACTCCGGGGCCGTGGCAGGACGCGCTCGACGGCGTCGATGCCATCGTGCACCTCGCGGGCGAGCCGATCGCGGACAAGCGCTGGGACGCGCGCCGCAAGCAGCTCCTGCGCGACAGCCGCATCGAGACCGCGCGCACGATCGTCGAGGCGATCGCGCGCGCGACTCACAAGCCGCGCGTGCTGGTGAGCGCGTCGGGCGTCGACTACTACGCGTACGCCTCGGGCATGCTCGAGGACGACGAGGTCACCGAGCGCGATCCGCCGGGCGAGAGCTTCCTCGCGCGGCTGTGTCGCGACTGGGAGGCCGAAGCGCGCGGCGCCGAGGCATACGGCGTGCGCGTCGCCTGCATGCGCACCGGCATCGTGCTCGGCCCCGGCGGAGGCGCACTCGCGAAGATGCGCGGCCCGATCGCGCGGCTCGGCAACGGCCTGCAGTGGATGTCGTGGATCGCGCTCGCCGACGTCGTGCGCGCGTACGCGACCGCGCTCGTCGACGCTCGCTACACCGGGCCGTTCAACCTCGTCACCGATTCGATCCGCAACATCGAATTCGCGGCCGCGCTGGGCAAGCCGCGCTGGCTCGGCGCGCCCGGCTTCGCGCTGCGGCTCGCGCTCGGCGAGCTGGCCGAGCCTCTCTTGAACGGCCGCCGCGTCGTGCCGGCGCGCCTGCGCGAGCTCGGCTTCACGTGGCAGTATCCGAAGCTGGTCGACGCGCTGGCCGTCGCGTTATCGTGATCGAGTGACGTATCGCGACGATACCGAAGCCGCGCAGGCCCGCGCCGACGCGCTCGCGCGCCAGGTCGAACAGCTCCAGCGCGAGAACGCGGAGCTGCGCGCCCACCGCGAGGTCGAAGCCGAGCCCTCGCCGCCGCCTCGACGCGAGCGCAGGTGGGGCGTCGTCGTCGTGATCGCGTCGTCGCTCGTGTTCTCGCTCGGCGGTGCGGCGGTCGCGATCACGATGGCCGTGCAATCGTGCAGCCCGCATCTCGAGGGCTCGATCTCGGCGAGTGGGGGAGAGCTCGGCACCTGGACGATGCATCCCGACGGCTGCGAGTCGGGAGAGCGCGGCCAGTACCGCGGCGTCGTGCTCTTCGAGGGCGACACCGAAACGCACGGAGTCGGCTTCGTCCAGCCTGTTGGAGGCGAGACCTCGCTCGAGATCAACCTCGAATCGCAGCCGGGTCGGGCTCGCAAGTTCACCGCCGCCCACTGCAGCCAGCTCGACGGCACCATCGAGCGCCAGAACAGCTCGGTCAATCGCATCACCAACATCCGCGGCCACCTGAAGTTCGACTGCAGCTGGAATGGGGAGCACGCCACGGGCGACGTGACGTTCGAGAACTGCCACTAGTCGAGCCGGTACTTCTGCACCAGCCGGATCAGGTTCCGCCGCGAGACCTTGAGCTCCTCGGCGGCGCGCGTCTTGTTGCCCGAATGGCGGCGCATCGCGGCACCGATCATCCGGCGTTCGAGCGCCTCGACCGCTGCGGGCAGAGAATCGGGCAGCGGCGCGGCCTCGGCCGGCTCGGCCGGAGCGAACCGCCGGATGCGCGGCGAGAGCAGCTCGGCCTCGATCGCGTTCGTGTCGGCGGCGAGCACGACGAGCCGCTCGATCTCGTTCTCGAGCTCGCGCACGTTGCCCGGCCAGGCGTACGCGAGCAGCCGCTGCAAGCAGTCCGGCACGAGCCGCTTCACGCGGCCGACGCGGCGCTGGCGGGCGAGGAACGCGTCGACGAGCAAGGGGATGTCGTCCCTGCGGTCGCGCAGCGCCGGCAGCTGCACCGAGATGACGTGGATGCGGTAGTAGAGGTCCTGGCGAAACTGCCCGGCCTCGACCATCGCGCCCAGATCGCGGTTCGTCGCCGCGATGATCCGGACGTCGACCTTGCGCGTCTCGACATCGCCGACGCGGTTGAACGTGCCCTCCTGCAAGACGCGCAGGACCTTCACCTGCAGCGTCGGCGACATGTCGCCGATCTCGTCGAGGAAGAACGTGCCGAGATCGGCGGTCTCGAACAGGCCGGGCTTGTCGGCGACCGCGCCGGTGAACGCGCCGCGCTTGTGCCCGAACAGCTCCGAGTCGAGCAGGTTGTCGTTGAACGCCGAGCAGTTCGTGACGACGAAGTTGTGATCGCGGCGCTTGCTGCGCGTGTGGATCGCGCGCGCGACCAGCTCCTTGCCGGTGCCGTTCTCGCCCTGCACGACCACGGTCGAGTCGGTCGGCGCGATGCGCTCGATCAGCGCGTACAGCTCCTGCATCGCCGGCGAGCCGCCGATGATGCCGGCGTAGCTGGTGCGCGGCCCGGCCGGCATGGCCGGCTCCGGTTCGCGGTCGCGCAGCGCCGCGGCGACATCGAGCGCGGCCTCGCCGAGCATGCTCTCGATCAGCGCGAGCTCGGGCGCCGACAGCTCGGGCGCGATCACCGCGAGTCCGGCACCGGTGCCGTCGTCGTGCGACAGCGGCGCGAACGCGGCTGGCTCGGTCGGCTTGTGCTCGACGAGCGTCAGCTCGAGCCCGCGCCGGCGCAGCACGCCGCGCACGTGGCGCAGCACGCGCAGGTCGAGGCCCTGCCACCACGGGACGCGCATCGCGGCGTAGTGTGACAACTCGTCACAACGCGGTCAATCCGGGAGATCGACGCACCAGCGCAGCGCCGTGCGGCACTCGGTCCAGCCACGCTCGTCGGGCAACAGGTACGGCGACTCGAGCGTCACGACCTCGAGCCCGCGTTCGCCGCCGTACTTTGCGCCGAACGAGCCCGGCGTCGGATAGCCCATGTCGGCTTCGGCCGGATAGCCGCAGCGCTCGGCCATCTCGCGCGCGAGCTGCTCGCCGCGGCCGTCCCAGTTGACCATGCGATAGCCGGCGTGCAGCGCGACCAGCCGCTCGGCGCCGATGCGCTCGATCAGCTCGGCGAGCGCGCGCGACTCGGGTTGATCTTCGGCGGCGGCACCGGGCGGATAGCCGGGCCGCCGTTGCTGCCCCCAGCTCGCGCACGCGAAGTTGCGGTTGAGATCGATGTCGTTCGCGTTGTTGCGGGTCCCGGCGAGCAAGCCGTCGACGTTCAGGCACGGCACGATCCACGTGTCGCGACCCGGTGGCCGCTCGACGAGCTCGTCGGCGAGCCGCTCGGCCATGAGCTGGCTCACCGGCTCGTCGCCGTGGATCGCGGCGAAGATCAGCGCGGGTGGCCGCGGCTTCGCGTACTCGGGCGGCGTGAAGTGCACGGCCTCGATCGGACGGCCGAGCACGGTCGTGCCGATGACGACCTCGCGTCTATGCCCCATTCACTCGAGCTGCTTCCCGACCACGGTCGCGATGCCGTAGCCGGTGAACACGGCGTAGGTGGCGGGCGGCACCCAGACCATCAGCGCATCGAACGGCGACTTCTTGAGCGCCGCGCCGATGTCGCCACCGATCAGGAGCAACACGAGCGTCGCGAACGCGGGCCACAGGATCAACAGCCACGCGAACACCTTCGCGCCGCCGCTGGCCGGGCCGGGCATCCACGCGAGCAGCGACATCACGACGATGACGATCAACGCGAGCTCGAGGATCGGGAGGATCTTCATCTTGCCGGGGTCGTTGATCAGCTCCTTGAACAACGAGACCAGGCCGATCTCGCCGCCCGCGGGGATCAAGAGCGGCGCGAGCACGCACAAGACACCGATCGTGACGAGCAAGCGCGCCAGCATCGACTCGGTGTACTCGTGACGCACCAGCAAGCCGGGAACGAGCGCGAGCACGCCGACGATCGGCAGCAGCCCGCGCCAGGCCGGGAACGATCCGATCACCATCGGCACGACGATGCCGGCGAGCCCGAGCAGCGCCGCCATGATCCCTCGCGGCAGCGGCATCATCGGGATCGCGGCGCACACGATCCCGAACAGGCCGATCGCCGCGACCAGCAGCGTGTTGATCAGCATCGAGGTCGGCTGGTCGCCGATGCCGCTCCAGTGAAACGCGAGCGGATCGGTGCCGGTCGGCGTCGCGAACGCGACGAGCAAGACGCCGCCCCAGATGAACAGCATCATCCGCAGGCTGTCCTTCCACGGCTCGATCGGAACGCCCGCGCGGGCGGCGTGACCGCCGAGATAGGGCGCGTTGGACGGCAGCGGCGCGATCGGCAGCGGGGTGTGCTGGTTGGGCGCGTTGATGCCCATGCCGCCGCTCATCGGCCCCGCGCCCGTCGGCGGCGGCGCGTACTGCATCGGCTGCTGGTACTGCTGCATCGGCGGCTGCTGGTACTGCTGCATCGGCGGCTGCTGGGGCATCGGCGGTTGGCCGGGCCCGGGCGCGAACATCGTCGCGGCCTGCGCGTGTGCCGCCGGAGCGAGCGCCCCTAACTGCTGTTGCGGCGGCTGATACGGCTGCTGCGGCGGTGGCTGCTGCGGCGGTGGATACGGCTGCTGCTGGGGACGCCCGAGCTGGTCCATCACCTCGTTCGCGGAGTATCCGAACGCCGTCTTCGCCATCCCCGGTTGCACGGCTGGGGCGGGGGGCTGCTTGGCACCGCAGAACACGCAGTGAAGTGCCGCGTCGGGCAGATCCTTCGAGCAGCTAGTGCATTTCTTCACGAATCCCCCGGTCGAGGCTTCGACTATACATTAGGCTCCGTGTCGATGGTCAGCCTGGGCGACGTGAAGCGGAGCGCGGCCACGCTGTTCGGACAAGGTCAGCACGTCGCTGCGCTCCGGTTGTACGACGCGGTCGTCGCCGCGGCTCCGCTCGATTACGACGCGCGCATTCGCGTCGCCGATTGCGCGCTCGCGTTGAACGATCCGCGTGCGGCGAACGTTTATCGCGCGGTCGGTTGGTACTGCATCAAGGCGGGCCATCCGCTCGCCGCGCTCGTGTGCGCGCGCGTGCTCGAAGCGCACGGTGCGGATCCCTCGGATCTCGTCGCATCGCTCGTCGTCACGTACGGGAGCGAGAGCGAGCTGCTCGGCAAGGTTGCCGCGCGCGTCGCGCTACCGGCCGAGGGGCTGCCGGTCGCGGTCCCCGACGTCCGGCTGCCGGCGCCGCCCGATGCGGTGACGACCGCGCTCGCGCGCGCCGAGCACGCGACCGACGCGTTCAAGGATTTTCCCGAGCAGCTGCACGCGATCCCGCTGTTGTCCTCGCTGTCGGAGGCCGCGTTTCGGCGCGTGCTCGGCACGCTCGTCTTGCGCCGACTGCCGGCCGGCGCGCTCGCGATCCGCGAAGGCGAGCCCGGCAACTCGTTCTTCTTCGTGGCCGGCGGCCAGCTGCGGGTGTTCGCGACCGACGGCCTCGGCCGCCAGACCGAGCTCGCGAAGCTGGGCGAGAACGCGGTGTTCGGCGAGATGGCTCTGCTCTCGGCGCAGCCGCGCTCGGCCTCGGTCGGCTGCTCGACCGAGGTCGATCTGCTCGAGGTCGGGCGCACGTCGCTCGCGGCGCTCGCCGACGAGCTCGGCCCGGTCGCCGAGGCGCTGCACGGGTTCACGCGCGAGCGTCTGCTCGGAAATCTCATGGCGACGTCCGCGCTGTTTCGGCCGTTCAACCGCATGCAGCAGCGCGATCTGTTGCGCCGGTTCACGAGTCACGACGTCGCGCCCGGCACGGTCGTGATCCAGGAAGGTGAAGAGGGCCGCGGGCTGTTCGTCGTGCTCTCGGGCGAGCTCGACGTGTCGCGGCGCGCCGCCGATGGCGAGACCGTGCCGCTCGGCGGCCTCAAGCCCGGTGACGTGTTCGGCGAGATGTCGATCGTGCGTCACGGGCGCACGACCGCGACCGTGATCGCACAGCGCCCGGCCACGGTGCTGTTCCTCGCCCGCGAGTACGTGTCGCGGATGGTCGACGGCGTCCCGGAAATCAAGAGCTATCTCGAAGCGTTGGCGGAAGATCGCGAGATCGACAACCAGCTCCTGCTCGGCGAAGACGACGTTCCGGCGGACGAGCGAATCCTGATTTAGGGCCTATACTTGTCCGTATGGACGAGCAAGAACCGAAGCGGGCCGGGTCGAGCAAGATCCTGTGGCTGCTGCTGCTCCTCGCGATCGTGCTCTTGTGGCTGTACTTCCGTCCCGGAAGCAACCACAAGGTCGATCAGATCAGCCGAGCGGATGACGAAGCCGCGCAGGCGATCGATCGCGACGACATCCTCGTCGACCTCAACGACGACGCGACGCCCGCGCAGGTCGCGGCGCTCGACCACGACTTCGGCATCGACCTCGTCCCGGTCGACGACAGCGGCGAAGCGGCCGCGACCAAGCTGTATCGCGCGGCGGTCGATCCGGCGCGCGAGGACGCGCTCGTCGCCGCGCTGAGCCAGCGCCCCGAGGTCGAGATCGCGGAGCCCGACTCGTTCGTCACGCTCTCGCCCGAGCCCGGCCTCGAGGTCACGAGCGACGCGCAGAAGGAAGGCTTCCCGAACGATCCGATGTACCCGAAGCAGTGGCACCTGAACCAGATCGGCATGCCGAAGGCATGGGAGCTCGCGAACGGCAACGGCGTGATCGTCGCCGTGCTCGACACCGGCGTCGCGTACGAGAACTACGGACGCTTTCATCAGCTCCCCGATCTCGCCGGCATCCAGTTCGTCGATCCGTACGATTTCGTCGGCAACACCAAGCACGCCGACGACGATCACGGCCACGGCTCGCACGTCACCGGCACGATCGCGCAGGCGACGAACAACGGCATCGGCGTCGCCGGCGTCGCGCTCAACGTCAAGATCATGCCGCTCAAGGTGCTCGGCGGTAACGGCTCGGGCTCGATCGCCGGCATCGCAGACGCGATCCGCTACGCGGCCGATCACGGGGCGAAGGTGATGAACATGTCGCTCGGCGGCGCGTTCCCGTCGCGCGTGCTGAAGAAGGCGGTCGAGTACGCGCACGCCAAGGGCGTGGTCGTCGTGTGCGCGGCCGGCAACGAGAGCCGCGGCAAGGTCGGCTATCCGGCAGCGTATCCCGGCGCGATCGCGGTCAGCGCGACGCGGCAGGACGAAGCGGTCACGTTCTACTCGAACTACGGCAAGGACGTCGACATCGCGGCGCCCGGCGGCGATGTCACCGACGGCCGCGGCAACCGCAACAACCCCGACGGCGGCGTGCTGCAGAACACGATCGTGATCGGCGACCCGACCAAGGACGGCTACTTCGCGTTCATGGGCACGTCGATGGCGTCGCCGCACGTCGCGGGCGTGGCCGCGCTCGTGGTCGGCGAAGGCGTGACCGATCCCGACATGGTCGAGTCGATCCTCAAGGACTCGGCGCGCAAGCCGCAGGATCAGAAGTTCACCGCGGACAAGTACGGCGCGGGCATCGTCGATGCGCCGGCCGCGATCCTGAAGGCGCGCGCCGAGAGCGGCGGCTGGCAGCTGGCCTTGGGCCTGCTCATGGCCGGCGCGGTCGTCGCGAGCGCGCGCCGCCGCGGCAAGCTGGGAATCAAGCTCGGGCCGTCGTACCTCGCCGGCGTCGTCGCCGGCGCGTCGGGCCTGTTCTTCCTGCCGTACCTCGCGCCGGCGGTGTCGTCGCTGCCGGTCGTGCACGCGCTCACGCACGGCCTGCCGTCGTGGGACCTGTCGCTGCTCGGCCCGGCCGGTCACGGCAACGCGCTGTTCTTCAGCGCGCTCGTGCCGCTCGTGCTGCTCGCGATCGGCTACGGCGTGCCGAAGCTGCGCGGCGTGCTCGCCGGCCTCGCGGTCGGTGTCGCGGCGCACCTCGCGTTCTTCGCGGTCGTGCCGCTGACGTCGCTGCACTACGTGCCGCACGCGTTCGGGCTCGCATCGATCTGGCTCGCCGTGAACGCGTTCGCGTGCCTCGCGCTGGCGCGGATCGCGCTGCGGCGTTAGTCCGCGGGCTGCGCCTGCTCCGCGCCGAGCGAGATCACCTGGCCGCGCTCGGTGACGTTTTCGTACTCGAAGCGAATCCAGTCGGCTTCGCGGACGACCTGCTGGATCGAGGCTTCGTCGAAGTCGCCGCCGTAGCCGAACGTACCGTCCGACTCGCCGCCGAAGCACAGCGGCTCGGTCGACGCGGGCGAGTCGAACCCGGTGATCGAGCTCGACATCGCGAATGCGCCATCGATGTACGCCGACACCGTCTGTTGCCCGCGATCGACGACGACGACCTGCTGCGACCACGCATTCGGCAGCGGCCCCATCAGCGTGATGAAGTGCGCGCCGACGCCGTCGCCGAAGTGAGCCTCCCAGTCGCCGTTGCTGACCTCGAGGTCGAACCCGGCAGACAGCGTGTCCGTGGCACCTTTGGCGAGCGTCACGTACTCGTTCGTCTGCGCGGTCGGCCGCACCCACGCTTCGTACGTGAACGAGTCGGTGGTCGCGAACGCGAGGCTGCCGTCGGCATCCCCGCCGCACAACGCGTCGTGCAACACCGCGTCGAAGTGGCGGGCCTCGCCGACGAGCCCGGTCGTGGGATTCGGTGCGACGCCGATCGACGTCACGGTGTGTACGTGCGACGAGCTGTCGGACTCGGTCTTCGACTTTCCGGAGAAGTGCCAGACGCCGACGTACGCCTTCGACCACACATCCGACGGCTGCGACGTCCGCGCGTCGGCGCCGTACATGAGATAGATCGTCGTCACGCCGGGCGGCAACGTCGGCACGGCGACCCACGCTTCGAGCGAGCCGGCTCCGTCGTACGCGACGACCTCGCTCGGCAGCTCGGTCGTGCCATCGGTGAACAGGATGTCGCTGCCATCCGCGGACGCGTGCTTCGTCAGATCGGGATCGCCCGAGAGCACGACGCTGAGCCGGAACATGGTGAACGTGCTGCTCGTGTCCTGGGTGATCGAGACCGGCTTGCGGAAGACGGTCGGCGGCGGGATCGTGTCGAGTCCGAGCACGGCGTCGCATCCGCCGGCTGCACAGACCGCAGCAACGATCCACCTCACTCGCGCATCATAACTCCAGCTCGCACCGCGCGCCCTGGCCGGGGCTCTCTTCGACGGTGACCGCGAGCAAGACCGCGCCGGGCGCCACGATCCGCGCCCGCAACAGCGTCGCGACGTGTCCGGCGAGCGCTTCGACCGAGACGTTATCGATCGGCAGGAGCAGCGCGTCCTCGCGCGGCATGACGTACCGCGCGCCGCACAGCCGGAACTCGAGCTCGTCGTCGTCGCGCACGATCTCGAAGAACGGATTGTTCGCGGCGAGCAGCACGTGCTCCTTCCACGCGCCGCACAGCTCGGCGAGCGCAGACTTGAGCGGCGCGAACGGCACCATCGACGCGAGCTCGATGCGCTCGATCTCGAGCTCGACCGCGATCGTGTAGTTGTGGCCGTGCAGGCGCTCCTTCGAGGCGTCCGCGAACACGGTCATGTGCGCGCACGAAAACTTGTACTGCTCGCGTGCGATCACGATTCGATGCTTCATCACGGTCAATCCTGCGTGATCGTCAGGGTGTACTTGCCTTGGTCGGTGTCGCCATCGACGATGATGATGACGAGCTGGCCTGCGGTCAGGCTGACCTTCAGCTTCGACAGGAAGTTGGTCATGCAGCCGTCGTCGTCGCAGGCGAGCTGCGTGCCGGTGCAGCTGCCGTCGCGCACGTACAGCGTCGAATCGAAGTCCTGATTCGGGCTCGCGCACAGATCCATCGTGAACATCGCGGTCGCCGGCGCGGTCCACGCGTAGCTGACGTCAGGCGAGCCTTGGCCGTTGCAAGACTTGTAGGTATCGGCGTGGCCTTGCGTGTTGCCGGTCGCGACCGCCCCGAGTGCCGAGCCGAGGTCGAAGTTCGCGCACGCTGCAGCGCCGCCGTCGGGCGGCAGGCTCGAGTCGATCGAGTTCGTGCCGGGCGCGTCGAAGTAGGGAACATCGGGGAAGTCGGCGCGCCCGTCCTTGGGCACGCCGCCGCACACCATGTCGATGCACGAAAGCTCGACCGGGCAATCCGCGTTCGTCGTGCACGGCGCGCCGGGATGGATCGTCGGATCGTAGCAACCGCCGATCACGCAAAGCATCGCGAACGGGCGGTACATCGCGAGCGAGTCTACATTATGTTGACGGCATGTCAGTCGCAGCGCGGATCGCGATCGTGCAAGCAGACATCACGACGCTGGCGGTCGACGCGATCGTGAACGCCGCGAACACGAGCCTGCTCGGCGGCGGTGGAGTCGACGGGGCGATCCACCACAAGGCCGGCGAGGAGCTGCTCGCGGAGTGCCGGCTGCTCGGCGGCGGCAACGTCGGCGATGCGAAGCTCACCCGAGGCTACAAGTTGCCCGCGAAGTACATCATTCACACCGTCGGCCCGAAGTGGACCGAAGCGTTCGAGGTGGCTATCGGCAGGTGAGGGCGACGCTCGGCATCGGATCGTGTGCGTAGGTGAAGCGCACCGAGTACGGGAACGCGCCGCCGTCGACGTCCATGCCGATCGTGCCGTCGAGCACGCGGCCGCCGTCGCCCTTGAACTGCATCGTCCACTCGGTCACCTTGATGCGCTGGCCGGTCTCGGGCCGCTCGGCGACGATCGACGCGAGCTGCATCGGCACCTTCTTGCCGTCCTGGACGTCGGTGAGCGGCACCGGCGCGCCTTCGAGCACGTAGTGAATCGTCGTGCCACCGTGCTCGTTCTGGACGTCGATGCGATTGCCGATCGTGAAGTGCGACTCGATCGCGCGCGCGATCTTGCCGAGATCGAGGTGGCCCGCGCGCGCTTCGGCGAGCGTCAGCCCGAGCACGTCGAAGCCGGGGCCGGCGGCCTGGAACTGGATGTCGAGCGTGCTGGCCTCGCGGCCGAGCACCTGCCACACGCTGCCGCCGCGCATCGCCGCGCCGATCGCGCGATCGGCCGACGTGCCGACCGTGATGCCCGCAAAGTAGCTCTGCGGATCGAGCGGATCGAAGTCGAGCGCGCGGCCGTCGGCGCGCGCGAGCTGGAGCGCCATCATGTGGTTGCCGGTCTCGAACAGGCCGTGGCCGCGATACGCGAGCTGATTCGGCCCGCCACGGCCGAGCGCCGCATGCGCGATCACGTTGACGAGCGCGTCGGAGAAGTCGAGCTGCAGCCCGCCGCACACGATCATCTCGTGATAGCTGTCGCGCAGATCCGCGACGATCGCGAGGTTCGCGTTCAGATCGCCGGTCGCGCAGCCGGCGAGCGCGTGCGGATCGGACGTCTCGTCGACGATGACGTGGCTGGAAGTCTGCGCGCCGCCGCAGCCGACGAGCGCGAGCAAAGCCAAACAGGATCGCATGACGTGTTTCTGCGGACGCCCACCACCGTAGAGCCTGACGCAGCTGCGATGGCAACGCGCGGCAATTACGCGCTGGCCCCGGCGCGATCGCGGCCGCGGCCACCACGCCGGCGCCGGCGCCGGCCTCCGCGATCGCCGCCGCCGCCCGAGCTCGGGGCGTTGCGTGGCGGCGGCGGAGCGCCGGCCTCGGCCGCAGCCTGTGCTGCGATCTCGGTCGACATCTTACCCGCGACGCGGAACTGATCCGGCTTCCAGCCCTTCTGCGGCACGACCGTGATCAGCTTCTGGAATCGCTTCTCGAGCGCGTCCAGGTAATCGCGCTCCTGGCGTGACAGGATCTCGGCGACGCGCGGCGCGGCCTCGAGCTCGATCTTCTCGTTCTCGACGAGCATGCCGCTGCGCCGGACCTCGCGCAGGATCTCGTACGCGACCGTCTCGACCGACTTCACGACGCCCGCGCCTTCGCACGTCGGGCATGGCTCGGTGAGCAACTGGACGAGCGACTCGCGCGTGCGCTTGCGCGTCATCTCGACGAGGCCGAGCTCGCTGATCTTCGTGACGTTCGTGCGCGCGCGATCGCGCGACAGCGCCTTCTGGAACGCATCCCACACCTTGCGGCGGTTGCCTTCCTTGTCCATGTCGACGAAGTCGATGACGATGATGCCGCCGATGTTGCGCAGCCGGAGCTGGCGCGCGACTTCCTCGCACGCCTCGAGGTTGTTCGCGGTCACCGTGTCTTCGAGGCTGCCCGAGCCGGTGTTCGTGAAGCTGCCGGTGTTGACGTCGATCGCGGTCAGCGCCTCGCCCTGATCGATCACGAGCGAGCCGCCCGAGCGCAGCGGGACGCGCCGCGACACCGCGAGCCGCAGCGCGGGCTCGATGTGGTGATGGTCGAAGATCGGCCGGCGGCCCTCGTACTTCTTCACGCGCTCGGTGAAGCGCGGCAGGAACGCCTGCGTGAACTTGCACAGCCGCTCGTACTGCTCTTCGTCGTCGATGACGATCTCTTTGGTGTCCTCGCGCATCAGGTCGCGCACGCAGCGCAGCACGAGGTCGATGTCGGCGTAGACCAGGCCGGGGCCGTTCATCTGCTCCTCGCGGCGCTCGATCTCGCGCCACACCTTTGCGAGGAAGTCGACGTCGTCGCGCAGCTCCTGGTCGATCGCGTCCTCGGCGGCGGTGCGCACGATGAAGCCGGTGCCTTTGGGACGCGCGGCGTTCACGATGTCGCGCAGCCGGCGCCGCTCCTTGTCGGAGCCGATCCGCTTGCTCACGCCGACCTGCGAGACGTGCGGCATGAACACCGAGTAGCGACCCGGCAGGGACACGTAGCCGGTCACGCGCGCGCCCTTGAGGCCGATCGGATCCTTCGTCACCTGACACACGACCGGCTGGCCGGGCTTCAGGAGATCGTCGATCTTGCGCTGCGCGAGCTGCTTGCGCGAGCGCGCGACGCGTGACGCCGCACCTTCGGGCGATTCGTCGCCGTCGTCGACCTCGGCATCCTCGAACAGCTTGCGCTCGTCACCGGAGCCGAGGACGTCGGCGACGTAGAGGAACGCGGCGCGCTCCACCTTCGGGCCGAGGTCGACGAACGCGGCCTGCATGCCGGGCAACACGCGCGTGACCTTGCCGCGATAGATGTTGCCGACCATTCCGCGGTCGCGCTTGCGCTCGATAAAAAACTCCGCCAGGGCACCTTCCTCGACCACCGCCACCCGGGTCTCGGGACCCTCGGCGTTCACCACCAACATGTTCTGCATGAAAACCTGTGCAATTCGTTGCGGGGCGCTCCGGAGCGTCGCGACATGAATGTCCTAGCGCGGGCTCGCTCTGGAGCGGATAGACACCGCTCGGTAGCACGTGACCCGTGCGAAAACAAGCCATTGCGGCGGGAGCGAGCGCCATGGCCCACTGCTTGCTTCCGATCGGGCCGCCGGTGTTGCCGCATCGGCGCTCGTAGCCCGGTTACCTCTAACTCCCGAACTACGAACACCTAGTCTAGTTGGTCTAGTCCGATCGAACGCCTTGGGTTGCCGCCCATGGCGTTCTTAGTTTTCGGGATTTTCGGGCGGGCAGTCGTTTGGGAACGAGCAATTCGTCGGCGAGGCGGTGTCGCCCTTGCATTCGTTCGTGCCGCCGCCACAGCAGTTGAACGCGCAGGTCGAGCCCGAATCGGAGACGTGGAGGCCGCTGCAGATGTTGTCGAACGTGCACGTGACCGTGCAGTCGGCGTGGTCGCAGTCGATCGTCGTGCCGTTGCAGGTGTTCGAGGCGGAGCAGTTGATCGCGCAGCTCGTCGCCTGGCTGCAATCGAGCGTCGCCGGCCCGTCGCACGTGTTCGCGGTGGAACAGTCGATCTGACACGGGATGCCCGGTGGGCACGTCACGTCGCCCTGTACGGTCGGCGTGATCACGCACGTGCCCGTCTTGCACGAGCCTCCCGCCAGCGCGCACGCGCCGACGATCGGAGCGCACGCGTCGGGCGCGTCGAGCTGGCGCGCGTCGATCGGGCGGGCGTCGATCGCGCGGGCGTCGATCGCACGTCGGGTGTCGGGTGTCGCCCCGTCGCCGGCTTGCGCCGACGGTGAGCCGTGCTGGAAGCTGCACGCAGCCAGCACGGCCAGCACGAGCATCCGCATGCCTCATGTTCGCATGTATCGTCGCGACGTGGACCAGGGATCGACCGCTGCTCCGCAACGCTCCGCGTTGCTGCGCGCCCCGGCGGAGCCAGAGCCGGGGCTTGCGATCGCGTTCGTGCTCGCGCTCGGCCGTGCGCTCCATCGTTACGGCACGCCGGCGTATCGCCTCGAAGAAGGCCTGCGACGCGTGTGTGATCGACTCGACATCGAGGCCGAGGTGTTCACGACGCCGACCGCGATCATCATGAGCTTCGGACCGGCGACCGACCTGCGCACGCGCATGATGCGGGTCGACGGCGGCGAGCTCGACATGGGCAAGCTCGCCCAGCTCGACGCGCTCGCCGACGACGTCGTCGCGCATCGCATGAGCGCGGCCGACGGCGTGAAGCGGGTCGACGCGATCGTCGCCGCGCCGCCGCGGTTCGGGCGCGCGCTGTCGACCGCCGCGGCCGCGCTGACCGCGGCCTCGATCGCGGTGTTCTTCGGAGGCTCGCTCGCCGACGTCGCGGTCGCCGGCGGCATCGGCCTCTTGCTCGGCATGCTCGCGCAGTTCGTGTCGCGCTCGACCGAGCAGGCGCGCGTGCTCGAGCTGGTGTCGGCCGCGTTCGCCGCGCTCGCGGCGTCGCTCGCCGCGGCCGTGTGGCCGGGCATCACGCCGTCGCTCGTCACGGTGTGCGCGCTCGTGATCCTGTTGCCCGGGCTGTCGCTCACGGTCGCGATCGCCGAGCTCGCGACGCGCAACCTGATTGCGGGCACCGCGCGGCTCATGCAAGCCGTCATCGTCTTGCTCGAGCTCGTCGTCGGCGTCGCGCTCGGCGAGAAGCTCGCGAGCGTGCTCGTCACGGTGCCGCACGTCACGCCGGTCGCGCTGCCCGAGTGGGCGCGCTGGGTCGCGCTCGCGGTCGCCTCGACGTCGCTCGCGATCGTCGTGCAGGCCGGCGTGCGCCAGCTCGGCTGGATCGTCGCGGCGTGCGCCGTCGGCTACGTCGGCAGCCGCACCGGCGCGGCGTGGCTCGGCGGTCCGCTCGGCATGACGGGCGTGCTCGTCGGCGCGCTCGGCCTCGGCGTGATGTCGAACATCTACGCGCGCTGGCTCGATCGCCCCGCCCAGGTCGTGCAGGTCCCGGCCGTGCTGCTGCTCGTGCCCGGCAGCATGGGCTTTCGCGGCATGGCGTCGCTGCTCGACAAGGACACGCTCAGCGGCGTCGAGACCTTGTTCGCGATGTTCGTCGTCGCGCTCGCGATCGTCGCCGGCCTGCTGGTGTCGAGCGCGATCGTGTCACCCCGGCGGTCGCTTTAGCTCGGGATCGTCGGGATCGGCGTCGCGGTGGACGCACGGATCGTTGTCCGGATCGTGGCCGCACGCGAGCACGCCCGGCGACGGATCGTCGAGGTCGACACCGGCATGCTCGACGACGTCGAGCGAATCGAGGATCGCCGCGCGCCGCTCGGCCGACACGCCGGGCACGCGATCGGAGCGCGCGAGATACGCGACGTAATACGCGTCCTCGCGCCGCGCCTCGAGCTCGCCGCGCTCGATCGCGCCCTCGAGCTCGCGCTTGAGGTCCCCGATCAGCCGCGACGGCGGCAGCGCGAACGTCTCCATGATCGCGTTGCCGACGCCGGTCGGCAGCGGCGGCAGCTTCGCGTCGGCCTCGGCGAGCACGTGCACGCGATCGGCGAGCGCGCTGATTTGCTCGAGCAGCAGCTTGCGCCGGCCCGGCCGCTTGCTCGTGATGTCGGCGCGCGACAGGTCGAGCAGATCGATCATGTGCGGCCCCATCTCGCGATGGAAGCGGCGCACCGCGCTATCGGTCCACTGCTCGCTGTACTGGTTCGTGCGCAGGTGATGCTTGACCAGGAAGCGGATGGTCGAGCGCTCGTCGCGCGCGAACGCGAACCGCTGCTGCACGCGATCGAACATGCGCGCGCCGACCTCGGCGTGACCGTGGAAGTGCACGCCCTCGGGCGTGAACGTGCGCGTCGGCACCTTGCCGATGTCGTGCAGCAGCGCGGCCCAGCGCACGAGCGGCCGCGACACCGTCTGCTTCACGACCTGCTTGGTGTGCGCCCACACGTCCTTGTGCTGGCGCCCGGTCTCCTGCACGAGATCGACGGTCGCTTCGAGCTCCGGGAACAGCACTCGCAGGATCGCGGCGCGATGCATCCACTCGAGCGCGACATCGACATCGTGCCCCATGAGCGCCTGCTCGACCGCGGTGCGCAGGCGAGCCTTGTCGGCCTCGGCGAGCCGCGGCGCGTGCTCGCGCGCGAGCTCGGTCAACGCGTCGGGCGGCATGCGGCCGTGCTCGGCGACCGCGGCCGCGATCTCGACGATCACGACCGGGTCGGCCTCGACGAGCCCGCGCACGCGGTCCGCGATTGTCTGATCTCCGGACAAGACGGCAGTGCCTACCACGTCTTGGTACGGCCCGTGCTGAGAGCCGCGGCTTCCGTGCAAGGTCGCATCACCGAACGTCAGCTGCCGGATGCCGAGCGCTCGATGCCCGGCATCACGCGGTTCTACGCGCGTCTCCACGTGAAGCCCGCGACGTTCCTCGACCTTTTGTGGCAGTTCGAAGGCGCCCGCGAGGGCCGCTGCGCGTCGCGGAAGCGTCGCCGCCGCTAGCGCGTTCTGCTCTCATCGGCTGGCAATTCGAGCAGCCGAGCGTGACAGACCGTCGCACTCCGGAGCCGCCATGGGGCAAGATTCGACGAACGTGACCCAGCGTCAATCGGTCGCCCGACCTGAAGGCGGCAGAAGGGCAATCGGCGTTTTCGACTCGGGCGTCGGTGGCCTCACCGTCGTGAGGGCGCTTCGCACGGCGCTGCCCGGCGAGGACATCATCTACCTCGGCGACACCGCGCGCGTGCCGTACGGCAACAAGAGCCCGCGCACGGTCGAGAAGTACGCGCTCGGCTGCCAGCAGTTCTTGCTCGAGCGCGGCGTCAAGCTCGTGCTGATCGCGTGCAACACGGCATCGGCGAACGCGCTGCCGGCGCTCGTCGCGGCGAGCCCGGTGCCGGTGATCGGCGCGGTCGAGCCCGGCGCGCAGGCGGCGCTCGCGGCCTCGCACGGCCGCCGCATCGGTGTGATCGGCACGCTCGGCACGGTGCGGTCGAGCGCGTACGCCAAGGCGATCGCGGCGCTCGATCCGAGCGCGAAGCTCGTTGCTCTCGCCTGCCCGCTGCTCGTGCCGCTTGCCGAAGAGGGCTGGACCGACGACGAGGTCGCCGCGCTCGTCGCACGCCGCTACCTTGCCCAGCTGTTCGCGAGCGATCGCGAGATCGACACGCTCGTCTTGGGCTGCACGCACTATCCGCTGCTGCGCGGCGTGCTCGCGCGCGTCGTGCGCGAGCTCGTATCGCACGAGGTCGCGATCGTCGACTCCGCGAGCGCGATGGCCCAGGCCGCGCGCGACGCGCTCGGCAGTGGCCCGAACAAGCGTACGGCCGCCGGTCAGCTCGATTGCTACGCGACCGACATCTCGCGCCTCGACGAGCTCGCGCCGCGCTTTCTCGGCGAGCCGCTCACTGGCTTCGAGCTGGTGGATCTGTAGGCGCGGCGAGCTCCTGCACGAGCATCGCGCACTCCGATTCGGAGATGCCCGCCTCCTTCAACATCTCGCGTACGACCTCGATCCGGCCCTTGCGCTCCATGCTGCCGAGGGCGTGGAGGTCTTTGAGCGCCTCCTTGTTGGTGACGTGGTCGTCGATCCACTTCGCGTCGCACGAGGCGCGGTCGGCTCCGGTCTTCTCCGCCGTGCAATGCGTCGGCGCCGCGCACATCTCGCGCAAGCCTTGCTCGTAGCTCTGCTTGCACCCCGCGGCGATCGCGACGATCGCAAGCACGAGCAGCGGGCGATTCACGACGCCGCGATGCCCTTGGCGCGGGCTTCGTCGGCCTTGCGGCGGCGCATCACGTCGACGACGGTCTGCGCCCTCTTGAGCTTGTCGCCGATCGTCTTCTCGTCGACCGGGTAATCGGTGCGGAACACGAGGCCGTCCTCGAACAGCTCCTCGCGCGCTTCGTCGTTGTCGAGATACAGGGCGAGCTTGCGGCCCTTGTACATCGTGTTCTTGAGTGCCGGAATCTTCTGCTCGAGCCACGTCGACAGATCGCCGAGGATCGATTTGCAGAGCTTCAGGTTGTCGTCGAGGCCCTCGAACAGCTCGGGGAAGCGGTGGCGGAACGCGTCCTGATCCTCGCCCTTGTCGAGCGCCTTGTGGAGCGCGAGCCGGAGCAGCAGCGCGTCGTCGGCGTAGCTCGCGACCTCGTTGCGATCGGCCACCGAGTCCTTCGGTGACACGATGTAGATCACCGTGCCGGTCGCGATCTCGCGCGCAGGTCTCGGCAGGTTTTCGTCGTCCATCGCATCGAACGCGATCTTGAGGTCATGGGGAAGTGACACCAGCCAAGCACGCACCAGCTCGACGAACTTCGACTCTGCAGTAGACACGGTTACGTACCCCGCACTGTGGCGGGGCCTCCAGATCGGCTTCGGAATTGAAGCCCAGGCAGGGTGAGTACCAACCCCTCGGCGGAATTACAAGCCCGAGCGACCGTGGTACCCTAGTAAGCCGGTGGCAAAGCGTTCACCCATCCTCGGTTACAACCACAATGTCCGGTACCGAGGACTGGTCTTCCACGTCCAGACAGAAGATTCGGGTGTTCTCAGCCCTCATCTCTTCACGCACCTGTTCCACGGTGGCGTGATCGTCTCGACCCGGAAGCTCGTGTACGACGCGGGCTCGAACGAGGAGGCCATCAAGGCCCTCATGCAGGCCCAGCACAAGGCCGTCATGAAGGACCTGAGGAAGGGCTCCTTCGACGACAAGATCGACCAGTACCTGGGCGGAACGCCGGGGCTGGAACCGGCGCAGGCCAAGCCGGCCGAGCGCACGAGCACCGACCTCCAGGAGGCGGCGTCGGCCGCGTCGCCGACGCCGGAGCCTCCGGAGCCCGCGGCGCCCGAGCCTGCCATCGAGGACGAGCGCTCCGAGCCGTCGGCGCCGTCGATCGAGATCATTCCGCCCAGCGAGAGCGTGCCGATCCTGCTCGCGCAGCCCAAGCCGGCGCGGACGCAGACCGAGGATCGCACCAGCTCGTCGAAGCAAGCGCGCTCGGTGCCGCCGAGCGTGCCGCCGCCGATCCTCGAGGAGGACGAGGCGCCGACGCTCACCGGGCCGGATGCAAAGGAGGTCGCCGCGACGCTCAAGCGCGCCGCCACGCCGCCGCCGGTGCCGCCGGCCGCGCGCCTCGCGCGCCTCGCGACGCCGCCGCCGGTGCCGTACAAGAGCCTGCCGCAGGATTTCCGGATCGACTCGTCGCCCGAGATCGAGATCAGCGTCGAGGACGACCAGAGCGGGCGGTCGCGTGCACCGCGCGACACCGCGGTCGAGAGCCCTGCCGACGTCACGGTGCCGACGCCGATGCCGGCGGCGGCCCGCCGCGGCGACTCGACCCCGCCGCCGAGCGCGCGCCGCACGCCGACGGGTGATCGCCCGGCGAGCCTGGTCGGCGCGACGCTGCCCCCGGCACCGAAGCCGGCATCGCGGCCGTCGATCACTCCGCCGCAGGTCCTGTCGCGGCCGGTCGCGCAAGCGGAAGGCCGTGGCCGTGACACGGACGCGATCGAGGTCTACGCGCCGGCGCCGCCGTCGGCCGAGCCGCCCCCTGGCGAGCGACCGCGCACGCCGGCCGCCGGCACGTACTCGCTCGGTCGCGGCAAGCAGCCGTCCGAGAGCGTGCCGCTCAAGGAGACGACCGGGCGGATCCCGGCGGTGCGACCGCCCACGAACTCGTCGCGGCCGCCGCAGAATGCGTCGCAGTCGCAGCGCGCGCCGTCCAACTCGCAGCCGCCGCAGCGCGCGCAGCACGGCTCGGCGCCGCCGCCGATCCGTCCCCAGCCGACGCCATCGGCCGGGGTGCCGCAAGCGCGCCCGCCGCAGGTGACCGCGCCGATGTCCGCCGCGCGCCCGCCGCCGAGTGGCGTCGTGATGACTCGGCCCGCGGTCATCGTCGGCGCGCCGCCCAAGCCCGCGACCCAGACGCCGCCGCGGGTGCGCAAGGCGCGCGAGGATGAAGGCCGCGGGTTCGGTCAGGGGCTGATCTCGGAGAAGAGCCTGGACGAGGTGATCCTCGCGTACCTCAGCGAAGACGCCGAAGAGAAGTAGAACCGAGATCCAACGAGAGCTGCGAAGGAAACCCTACAGTTCCTCCGGTTCCGCTTCGTCGATCTCCGGGTGGTCCTTGCGGTACTCCGCCATCCACTCGGTCAGCCTGGGCATCGCGATCTCGAGTCGGTGCGATCCCTCGCGCTCCTTCGCCTGCCGCCACGCGAAGCGAGCGTCGTCGTGCTCGCCGCGTTGGGCGTAGGCCCAGGCGCACAGCAGCAGCAGATCCGCGCCCGCCGTCATCGACAAGCCCTTGCGCATGCGCTCGTGCAGCTCGTCGGACTCGAGCTCGCCGGGCTGCAGCTTGCCCTCGGCGACCGCGAGGTGCATCTGCGCGATCCAGTGCGATAGCTTCAGCACCTCGCCGGCCGGCGCGCCGCCGCGCGACTCGAGCAGCGCGCGCGCTTCCTTCGTGCGGCCGAGCGCGGTGAGCAGGTTGATCTCGGTGTAGTACGAGAACTGGTGCTGCACGAGCCGCGGCGACAGTCGGGCGCGGGCGTGGCGCACGCGGTCGAGCGCTTGCTCGCCGTGACCGTCGAGCGCGTCGGCGATCGCGACGCGCAGCTCGGCGAGTGCGCGCACGCGGCCGGGCACCCACCACGCGTGCGTCACCGGCTCGGCGAGCGCGCGGCCGGCCGCGGAATCGCCCTTCGACAGCGCGACGCTCGCCTCGTTCACGCGGCGCACCGCGCGCACCGTGCCGAGGAAGCGGCCGCCGAGCGCGAGGTAGAACGGCACGAGCACCGGAAACGACGTCGCGGCGAGCGCGACGCCGGCTGCAGTCACGCCGCCGAACGCGATGTACGCGGCGAGCTGGCGATTGCGCACCGCGGTCGGGTTCTTGACCTCGCCGTCGCGCCCGACGTAGACCAGCTGGCCCTTGCCGGCACGATCGAGATCGCTCGCGATCATCGGCCGCGCGATCGCGAGCTCGCCGGGTTGGCCGGCGAGCTGGAGCGCGTCCTTCTTCGGTTCGTCGGCCATGGCTCGTCGATCAGTCCGCAACCGACCAGTCGGTGCCGCCGGGCGAGTCGTGGAGCTGCACGCCGATGCCGAGCAGCTCGTCGCGGATCGCGTCGCTCCGCGCGTAGTCCTTCGCGGCACGTGCGGCGGTGCGCTCGGCGATCTTCGCCGCGACCTGCGCGCTGTCGATCTTCTTCGCGCGCACGAGCCGCGCGCGCCGCTCGGCGCGATACGCGGCCGGATCCTGCGAGAGCAGGCCGATCGCGCCGCCGACGTGACGCAGATCCTTCGCGATCCGCGCGAGCGTGCGCTTGCGCAGCGCCTTGTCGATACCTTTCGGTTGATCGATCAGCCGGTTCGCGAGCTTGGCGGCTTCGTGCATCGCCGCGACCACGACCGGCGTGTTGAAGTCGTCGGCGAGCGCGTCGCGCGCGGCCGGCACGAGCTTCTCGGCCTCGGGCAGCACCGCGCCGGGCTCCTCGCCGAACGCGTCGAGCTTGTGGAGCGTCTCGTAGAAGTACGCGACATCGCGGTCGGCGGCTTCGAGCGAGAAGAAGCGCGGCGCGCCGCCTTCCAGCTGGACGTCGAAATCGACCGGCGAGCGGTAGTGATGCGACACGCAGAAGAAGCGCAGCGCCTCGCCGCCGACCGCGGCCGCGATCTGGTCGCAGTCGAAGACGTTGCCGAGCGACTTCGACATCTTCACGCCTTCGAAGTTGAGAAAGCCGTTGTGCAACCAGTAGTGCGCGAACGTGCCGTCGCCGTCGGCGCCTTGCGACTGCGCGATCTCGTTCTCGTGATGCGGAAAGATCAGATCCTTGCCGCCGGCGTGGATGTCGAACGTGACGCCGAGGTGCTTGACGGTCATCGCCGAGCACTCGATGTGCCAGCCGGGACGGCCCTTGCCCCACGGCGAATCCCACGACGGCTCGCCCGGCTTGGCCGATTTCCACAGCGCGAAGTCCGCCGGATCCTTCTTGCGCTCGTCGACGCCGACCCGCGCGCCTTCGCGCAGCTGATCGAGCGATTGCCCGGACAGCTTGCCGTAGGGCGGAAACTTCGCGACCTCGTAGTAAACGTCGCCGTCGACGGCGTACGCGTGGCCGTTCGCGACCAGTCGCTCGATCAGCGCGATGATCTCGGCGATGTGCGTGGTGACCTTGGGCTCGACGTCGGGCGCGCGCACGAAGAAGCGCGCCATGTCGCGGTTGTACTCGGCCGCGAACTTCGCCGACATCGCGAACGGCTCCTCGCCGGTCTCGTGCGCGCGCTTGATGATCTTGTCGTCGATGTCGGTGACGTTGCGGACGTAGCGAACCTGCCAGCCCAGGAACTCGAGGCTGCGCCGCACGGTGTCGAACGCGATCGCCGAGAACGCGTGACCGATGTGCGCCGGCGCGTAGGTCGTCGGGCCGCACACGTACATGCCGATGTGGCCGGGCGTGATCGGATCGAACGCCACCTTCTGGCGCCGCATCGAATCGTGGAGGCGGAACGGAGTCACCAGATGGGTTGTAGCACTGCTCAGCGCCACGCGAGCGGGCCGTCGGCGTCGCGCGCGCTCGCGTTCGTCTGATCGGCGAGCCAGCTCGCGGTGTCCGCGTCGCCGTTCGGCAAGTCCAGCGTCCACACCAGCACGCCGGCATCGGTCGTCGCGAGCACGCGGCGGCCATCCGGCGAGATCTGCACGAACGTGAACGTGCGGCCCTTGGGCAACGCGAGCGCCCAGCGCTCGCCGCCTGCGGGATCGATGATCTCGATCGCTCCGTCGGGCCGGGTCGATGCAACGAGGCCGTCATCCGCGATCGATGCGTGCGGTGAGACATTCGCGAGCGTGGCTTCGCGGAACTGGAGGACGCCACCGGTCGTGATCGCCAGCGGTTGTCCCGAAGCCGATCCGGATCCGTCGCCCAGTTCGATTTGCCCCAGCATGGCAACCGGCTTCTCGACCGACATGAGGCGATCGACCGAGAGGTCGTTCCATTCGCGCACGTCGGATTGCCCACCGACAAGGGTTTGGCCGCCGAGAAGGTAAATGGAGCTGGCGAACCAAGGGGCGTCGAGCGTGCGGGGGTGACCCGCCGAGAGGTCGACGCGCCACAGCACGTGGTCGGCATAGCCGGCAGCTACCGATCCGTAACGAGCTGCTAGCGTGCGCAATGGCGTCGGTCGATTCGCGAGCTGCTTGCGTGTGCCGCCTGCGACGAGGTCGATCTCTCCGGTCGACATGCCGAGCGCGATGCGATCGCCGTCGGCGTACCCCGCGAAGTCGATCCCGCCGCCGAGATCCTGCGGCGCCGCGCCCGGCGCGATCACGTAGCCGTGGTGCAGCGCATCGATCAGCACCGCGCGCGCACCGCCCGGCGCGGGCACGAGCGACAGCATGCCGCTGCCGACCGCGCCGATCGGATGAGCCGTGCCGTCGCGCAGGTCGATCCATTGCGCGGGCTGCTCGCCATCGGTCATGACGAGCGCGTCGCCGCTCGCGAACGCGGCGCCGGTCGTCGTGGAGCTGCCGAACCGACGCGGCTGGATCGCGTCGAGATTCCACACGAGCAGGCGGCCGTCGGCGGCGGCGACCAGCCAGGGCGAGCGCGAGGATGTCGCGATCCGGTCGAGGCGGGGGAGCGGCGCGCGCACGAGCTCGTCGTCGTCGGGGCCGATCACCGCGATCTCGCCCCGGGTGTTCGCCGTGACGAGCGTGTTGCCGCGCGCCTCGTGCAGGCCGAGCGTGTAGTCGCCGTTGATCTTGCGCGTGCGCGGGTCGCCGCGCGGCACCACGATCGACACGCCGAGCTGCGCGGTCGTGAAGATCTGGTCGTTCGTGAACGCGATCGCGTAGCGCTCGCCGGCGAACCGCCGGTAGAAGACCTCGCCCGACGGCATCGCGAACACCGCGACGTCTTGATCGACGAGCGCCGACAGGTACGTCGAATCCGCGGACCACGCGAGATCGCGGGTCGTGCCCTGGGCGAGCTCCTGCGGCGGCAGATCCGGCTGCGTGCGGTCGAGCGCGAGCAGGCGGTGCTCGCCGGCGACCGCGATCCAGCGCCCGTCGGGCGACGTCGCGAGCGCCTGGGCCGGCTCGCCCGCGTTCACGACCTCCGGCCTGTCGCCGGCGAGGTCGAGCCGCCACATCGCGTGCGCGCTGTCGATCCAGTACGCGAACGGGCCGGAGATCGCGAGCGCGGCGATCGGCGCCGCCGCGGTGACCTCGCGGAGCCCACCGGTCGTCGCGTCGACGATCGCGAGCGTGCGGTCGTGGAACACGACGACCGAGCGTTCGGCGTCGGCGAACCGCGCCTGCGCCGGCACGTGCACGTTCGCCAGCTCGCGCTCGGTGTGCTTCGCGAGCTCGATCACGCGCACGACGCCGTCGTCGCCGGCCGCGAGCACGCGCTGGCCGTCGCGGCTGGTCTCGAGCGACAGCGTGTGCGGCGACGCGGCGACGCCGTACGCGATGCCGTGGCGACGCGCGGCGGCCGCGATCGCGCGCACCTGCCGCCAGTACGACGGCTCGAGCGACGAGATCAGCGCCACCGCGCGCGTCGGATCGGCGTCGACCATCCCGCGCGCGGTGGTCAGCGTCAGCTTGCGCAGCCCGTCCTCGGCGCTGCGTTGCGCGGCCTGCGCGGCCTGCGCGGCTGCGTCGGCGCGATCGCGCGCGTCGACGATCCGGCGGATCGCGAGCGTGCCGCCGACCGCGATCGCCAGCACCGCGGTCGTGGTCACCGCGACGAGCGCGCGATTCTTGCGGACGAACCGCACGAGCCGCTCGCTTGCCGAATAGTGATGCGAGGCGACGAGCTGGCCGGTCAGGAACCGCTGGAGATCCTCGGCGAGCGCGCGTGCGTTCGGGTAGCGGTCGGCGGCGTCGTGCGCGAGTGCCTTGTCGACGATCGTCGCCAGCTCGGGCGGCACACCGGGCGCGAGCTCGCGCAGGGGCTGTGGAGCGCCGGTGGCGGCCTGCTTCATCATCTCGGCGCCATCCTTGGCGTAATGCGGCGGCCGGCGCGCGAGCAGGTGATAGAGCGTGGCGCCGAGCGCGTAGACGTCGCTGCGCTCGTCGGCCGCGGCGCCGCGCAGCTGCTCGGGCGCCATGAAGCCGGGCGTGCCGTAGACGAGACCGGCGCGCGTCTTGACGTTGTCGTCGTCGTCGATCGGCGCGATGCGCGACCGCGCCGCCGACTCCTCGACCTCGCCGATCGCCTTCGCGAGGCCCCAGTCGATCACGATCGTCTCGCCGAGGTCGCCGACCAGGATGTTCGCGGGCTTGATGTCGCGGTGCACGATGCCGCGCTCGTGCGCGTGCGCGATCGCGTGCGACGCCGCGACGATGTGCGGCAACAGCGCGAGCCGCGGCGCGAGGTCGCCGTGCTTGGCGACCAGCTCTTCGAGCGGCTGGCCGCCGATCTTGCGCATCACGTAGAACGGCGCGCCGCTCGGCGACGTGCCGGCGTCGTGCACCGGCACGATCGACGGATGCTCGAGCTTCGCGGTGATCCGGACCTCGCGCTGAAAGCGGCGCAGCGCGTCGGCATCGAGCGACAGCGCTTCCTTGACCGCGACCTCGCGGCCGAGCACGGTGTCGGTCGCGTCGAGCACGCGGCCCATCCCGCCGCGCGCGATCTCGACGCGGATCGCGTAGCGCCAGTCGGCCGGCATCGCCGGCGGCTGCGGCGCGGCGTCGCTCGCGCTGCCGTGGCGAGTCGGCGCGATCGTCGGCGGCAGGTCCTTCGGATCGTCGGGCAAGCGCTGCGACTATCGCATGAGGACGTCGCGCTTCACGCCCCGCACCAGCGCCCACGCGAACACGAGCACGACCGCGCCGAGCGCAACGACGATCCACGTGACGTACCAGTAGTCGTCCGGCTTCTCGTCGGTGATCAGCGCGTACGCGTCGGCCGGAATCGCGCGCGACACGTACAGCCCGACGAGATCGGCGCGATCGAGGTCGGGCGGCGGCGCGGCCTTGACCGCGCCCCACGTCGAATCGACGTGACGCGTGACCGGATCGACGCGCGCGGCCCATAGCTCGGCCTTCTCGAGGGCCGCCTTCGCGGCATCGTACGCGTTCGGCATCGCGAGCTCGAAGCGCGCCTGCTCGGGGATCGTCGCGGGCGTCGGCTTGGCGGTGAGCCCGGCCGCCGCGAGCGCGCTCGCCCACGCGCCCGGGTTCGGAAAGCGCTCGGTCAGCGTGCACACGATCGTCGCGGCATCCGGATCGACGACGTCGTACGCGACGCGGTCGGTGTCGGCGACCGTCACCTGCTCGCCGGTCACGCTCTTGACCTGGCCCGTCGCGAACGCGGCGCGTACGTCGGCCGGCGACGCGAACGCAGGCCGCGGATGCTCGGCGGCGTAGTCGCGCACCGCGGTCGCGAGCGGCAAGTCGGCGAGCTTGCGCAGCCGGCCGGTGTAACCGGTGAGCTCGGGCGGGTCCCAGCCATCGCCGTCGAGCACGATCCACAGCCGCTCGCCGGTGCCGCGCGCCGGCACGACGCGCTTGCCGACGCTGCCCTTCGCAGCCGTCGCGCGAATCGCGTGCGAGATCAGCGGTTCGGCATCGACCGTGACGTACGCCTCGGCGCCGACCTTGCCGTCGAGCACGTCGGCGACGGTGACCTTCGTCGGCTCGGCGCCCGCGCCCGAAAATCTCCGATCGGGCCCGAGCCGCACGAAGTACACCACCGCCAGGAACACGAGCCCGGCGGCGGTGACGATCCCGATCCGCGGGCGCGTCCGGCTCAGCTTGATCAGCTCGGGATCGATCGCATCTTTGGGCACCGGCGCTCCGGGCTCGACAGGCAGCTTCGGTTCCTCGTCCATGACGGAATCGAGCTGCATCGTACCTTTCCGATCGACACCGCGCTACCGCGGTCGGTTGCGACGAAAACCACTACTAGTTACCGTTGGCTGTGGGCACCGAGGACCGGCCGGCTTCGAGTCGAGAGCGCCCGCTCGGTGTCGCCGACATCGTGCGGCTGGCCGGGCGCGCGCTCGACGGCATGGGCCTGCTCTGGCTCGAAGGCGAGGTGTCCCAGGTCGGCAAGCCGAGCTCGGGGCACGTCTACTTCTCGCTGCGCGACCGCGATGCCGTGCTACCTGCCGTGATGTGGGGCCGCGACGCGCAACGCCTGCGGTTTCGCATCGAGCCCGGCCAGCGCCTGCGCGTACGCGGCCGGCTCAACGTCTACGAGCGCGACGGCAAGATGCAGCTCTATGCCGACTTCGCGGAGCCGGCCGGCCTCGGCGCCGAGGCCCTCGCGCTCGAGCAGCTCAAGGCCAAGCTCGCCGCCGAGGGCTTGTTCGCGCCGGCGCGCAAGCGGCCGCTGCCGCGGTTTCCGCGCCGGATCGGCGTCGTGACCTCGGTGCGCGGCGCCGCCGTGCACGACATCATCCGCACGGTCCAGCGCCGGCTGCCGACGCCGATCCTGCTCGCCGATGCCGCGGTGCAAGGCCCGCTCGCGCCGGCGCAGCTCGTGCAAGGCATGGCGATGGTGGTGCGCGCCGGCATCGACGTGCTGATCATCGGCCGCGGCGGCGGCGCGGTCACCGATCTCGGCGCGTTCAACCACGAGCGCGTCGTCCGCACGATCGCGCGCTGCCCGGTGCCGGTGATCAGCGCGGTCGGCCACGAGGTCGATCTCTCGCTCGCCGATCTCGCGGCGGACGCACGCGCGTCGACCCCGACCGCGGCCGCCGAGCTCGCCGTGCCCGACGGCGCGGTGATCGCCGAGCTGCTCGGCAAGGAGCGACGGCGGCTCGAGCGCGAGCTGCATCACGTGCTCGATCGCGCGCGCCAGGATCTCGACCACGCCACCCTCGGCCTCCACGCGCGCGGCGAACGCGCGCTGTCGGCGACGCGCGGCCAGCTCCACGAGCTGCATCGCCGCCTCGCCGGCTTGCACCCGCGGGCACGCATCCTCGCGCATCGCGGCGCGCTCGCCCCACTCGTGCCGCAGGTCCACGCCGCGATGCGCGCGATCCTCGACGAGCGTCGCGGCGAGCTGGCGCGGCTCGGCGCGCAGCTGCACGCGCTGTCGCCGCTCGCGGTGCTCGATCGCGGCTACGCGGTCGTGCGCGCCGGTGACGCCATCGTGCGCGATGCCGCGGCCGTCGCGCCGGGCTCGCACCTGCGCGTGCGAGTCGCGCGCGGCTCGCTCGACGTCACGGTAGATCGATCGGAGCCGGAGTCGTGAGCCGCGCGAAGACGCGCCGGCCGGGCACGAAATCGGGACGCCGTGCGCCGACCGACTTTCCAGACGACCTGCCGAGCGCCGCGATCGCCGCGCTCGACGACCTGTTGACCGGCGGCACCGAGCGCGTCGAGGCACCGGCGCCGGCCGCGATCGAGCCCGATCTGCCCGAGCCGCCGCCGGTCGCGCGCCGCGCGCCGCCGCCCCCGCCGGCCGCGAAGAAGTCCGCGCGTGCACCGGCACGCCGTCCACCGAGCGCACCTCCGGCAGAGGAGGGACTCGTCGTCGACGAGACCGTGCTGCCCGAGGTGCCCGCGCTGCGCTTCGCGGTGTTCGAGGACACGGCGCACGTCACGACCGCACAGCACGCGATCGCGTCGGTCGGCCACACGATCGCGATCGCCGAGACCGGCGCGGACGGCTCGCAGCGCGTGATCGACGCGATCCGCCGGGGCGCGATCGACGCCGTGCTCGTCGGGCTGCCGTCGTCCCCCGGCCCGGCGACCGCGATCGTCGACGCCGCGCTCGCGCTCGAGCCGCGCCGGCCGGTCGTGATCGCTGCGGCCGCCGGCGATGCTGCGACCGCGACCAAGCGCGCGATCGCGGCCGGCGCCGACCTCGTCACGATGCGCCCGCACGACGTCGGCCGGATCGCGCCGATCGCGCTCGCGGCGGCGCGCCTCCAGCTCGAGCGCGCGGCCGTGATGTCGGCGCGCGGCAGCGAGCAGGTGCTGCGCGCGCGCCTCGACGAGATTGCCGACGGCGATCCGCGCGGCTTGCAGCCGATGGAGGTGTTCCAGCGCGTGCTCGAGCTCGAGATCCGGCGCGCGCGCCGCTACGAGTACCCGCTGTCGGTCGCGCTGTTCGCGGTCGAGATCGCGCCGCCGCCGCCGCCGCCGGGCATTCGCGGCATCCTGCGCGCGCGCGCCGGCAACGCGCTGATCCACACGATCCGCGACATCGATCTCGCGACCCAGCTCGATCACGAGCGCTTCCTCGTGCTGCTGCCGTACACCGACCTCGCCGGCGCGGCCGGGCTCGGCCGCCGCGTGATCTCCGCGGTCGGCGCACTCGAGCCCGTCGTGTCGGCGGGTCGGTCGTTTCCGCCGCGCGTCGTCGGCGCGGTCGCCGGCGGGAGCCCGGGCGCCGCGCAAAGCTTCGCGAAGCTGATGAAGGACGCGACGCGCGCGCTCGAGCAGGCCCGCCGCGACGGCGCCGAGCTGGCCGTGCAGCCGTGAACGCGAGCGCACGCGCCTTCGTCCTCGGCTGGCCGATCGCGCACACGAAGAGCCCGGTGATCGTCGACGCCGCGTTCGCCGCGCTCGGGCTCGACGCGCGCATGGAGGTGCGAGCGGTGCCACCCGAGCAGCTCGCGCACGCGATCGCCGAGCTGCGCGCGCTGCCGATGCTCGGCGCGAGCGTCACGGTTCCGCACAAGCTCGCGGTCGCCGCGCTGTGCGACGAGCTGGCGGGCGCCGCGCGCGAGCTCGGCGCCGTCAATTGCCTGCAGCTCGAGCGCGGGCGGCTCGTCGGCCACAACACCGACGCGCGCGGCTTCCTCGACGGCCTCGGCCGCGACGTGCGCGGCGTGCGCGCGATCCTGCTCGGCGCGGGCGGCGCGTCGCGCGCCGTCGCGTACGCGCTGCGCGGCGCCGGTGCGAGCGTGGACATCCTCTCTCGTCCGTTTCCAGATCTGCACTCGGCCTTCGCGCGCGCCGATCTCCTCGTCGATTGCACGTCGGCCGGCCTCGATCCCGCCGCCGACGCCGCGTTCA
This sequence comes from Kofleriaceae bacterium, assembly GCA_035500135.1. Taxonomy (GTDB): domain Bacteria; phylum Myxococcota_A; class Polyangia; order Haliangiales; family Haliangiaceae; genus JABFXX01. Next base: position 42,377 of record DATJXL010000071.1, on the reverse strand, counting down.
CCGCGCAGCTCCCGCTCGCCGCGCTCCCGCCGGCCGCGTGGGTCGGCACGCTCGTCTATCACCGCCGCACGCGGCTGCTCGACGCGGCCGCACCGCGCCACACGTTCGACGGGCGTGCGATGCTCGTCCACCAGGCCGCCATCGCAGTCGGTTTGTGGACCGGCCGCGACCCGCCGATCGACATCATGACGCGAGCGCTCGACGACGCCCTCGTGAAATCCGCGTGAAGCGTGAAATCGCGCTGGCCGCCGGCGCGTACGAATGCTGCAGTGGATGGGCCCGCGCTTTCTCCGTCGAGGTGCAAGATGAAGGACTTCCGCCGGTTCCGGTCGTCTGCGCTCGTGGTCGTGTGCCTGGTTTTCACAGGCGCAGGTGTCGCATGGGCGGATTCGCCACCGGATCCATCGTCGGACCCGTCGGCCGATCCATCGCCGGATCCGGATCCGCCGGCCGGTCCGGCGACCGATCCGACGCCGAACGACGCCGACGACGACGGCGTCACCACGGCGAATTATGTCGACGTGACGCCGGCACCCGCTCGTCCCGCGACCGACGTCGATCTGCTCGTGCCCACGCTGCATCCGAATGCGGACCACGGCTCGAGCGTGCGCGTCGGCACCGCGGCCGGCTTCATCTACGGCGCGCCCTCCGACGTGCTCGCGCTTGGAGTCTCGGCGGCCGCGGGCCAGCGCTTCGGCCGGCTCGTGATCGAGGGCGAGTACAGCTACCTCGCGTTTCGCACGAACGGCACGACGCTCACCGCGCTCGGCTACCAGAACGGCGACATCGGCATCGGCCACGGCCAGCGGCTCGATCTGATGGCGCGCTTCGATCTCGTGCGGTTCGGCCCGACGATCGACAAGCGGCGCTCGCTCGTCACGTTTTATGTCGAGGGCGGCGCCGGCACGGCGTGGAACTACTGGGACAAGCCGTCGGGCGGCGACAGCCGAGTCGTGCCGGCCGACACCAAGCGCACCGAAGGCCAGGGTGGCTTCGGCATCATGATCTTCCCGCACCGGGTCGCGTGGTTGCTCGGCTGGCGGTTCGCGGTCGCGCCGCACGAGCCGATGCTGGCGGCCGAGTGCCGCGGCGTGTCGTGCAGCGAGATGATGCCGACCGACAGCGGCGGCTACGTCGATACCTCGATGCTGTTCCAGTCCAGCCTCGAGTTCACGTTCTGACTTCGAGCTACTTGCCTGCGGGCAGATCCGGCGGCGGCGGCACGCCGGTGTCGGCGGGCTTCGGCGTCGAATCCGGCGCCGGCGCCGGCGCCGAGCCGTTGCACTGCACGTCGGGGACGCAATCGCCGTGCTTCGACGAGCAATCCATCCGGCCATCCATCGCGTAGTTCGGGATGATTTCCTTCTCCGCGGTTTCCGGGATGGTCTTGCAGCAGCACGTGTCGGGGGTCGCTGACCCCTCGTCGACGATCGCGCTCTCCTTCTTCTGTTGTGGGCCGCCGCACGCGGCTGCGATCACCAGGCTCGCCACGAGGATTCGCATGGCGCGGGTCTAACACGACTCCCGGCCGCGGTGCGATCCGCCTTGCGCTCCGTCACCGCGTGCCGAATGCTGGCCTACATGCGGTACCTCGTGGCGCTGGTCGTCGTCGCAGTGCTCGCGAGCCCGGCCAGCGCGGGCCCGACCGCGCGGTTCGGTCTGACGTACGGGCTCGACGACCCGGAGGCCGCCGCCGCTACTTCGATGGAGCTCGGGCCGATGATCGCGCTCGGCTATCGCCTGGGCCCGTTCGTCGCGGAGGGCGAGTGGGCGTACCTGAGCTTCTTCGATCCGGAGGCGAGCCCGGGCGGCGTGCATCGGCTCGGCCTCACGCTGCGCGCGGATCTGCTGCGCAGCATCGGCCCGACGTGCTTCCGCTGGTACGACTGCACGCACGCGAGCGGCCTCTACGGCGAGGTCGGCGCGGCCGAGCGCTTCGGTCACTGGCAGGTCGACCAGTATCACGTGTCGCCGATCGACTCGCCGCAGGGCGAAGTCCACGTCGGCCTCGGCTTCGAGCTCGACAACCGCGTGCGGCCCAACCGCGACGGCTGGCAGCTCGGCTTGCGCCTCGCGTTCTCGCAGGCCGACGCCATCCCGATGTCGACCTGCCGCGGCACCTGCCCGGTCGCGGTCTCGAGCGGCGGCACGCAGGAGGCGCTCTTGATCGAGTGGATGTTCCTGATCGGGCAGTAGCGACCTAACCTTAGACGGCGCGCCACGCCGCGGTCAGCACGCCGACGATCGCGGCCAGCCACAGCGTGCCGCACGAGATGCCGGCGAGCCCGACGATGATCGGCGCGATCGCGGGGCCTTCGCGGGGATCCCACAGCGACAGCACGAGCACGAGCGCGGCCGCGACGAACGCGCCGAGCGCGACCCAGTGCTCCTTGACGTCGAACCAGCGCGCGGCGAGCGCGGCGCGCTTGACGAGCTCCGTCGTCGCGGTCGGCTCGGACGGCGCCGTGCCCTCGCGCTCGGCGAGCCGCGCGACCGCCTGGGCGTGCGCGTCTTGCGTCGCGCCGATCGCCTGCGCGTTCTCGAGGTACGCGGTGCGCACCTCGACCTTGTACGTCGGGTACATCACCGCACCGCACACCATCGCGCCGAGCTGCAGCGCGAGCACGAGCCATGCGAACCGCACGACCGCGCGTCGCCGGCCTGCTTCGCCGCGCACGTAGCGGCGAAGCCACAACACGAGGTGCGTCGCCGCGCCGACCGCGGCGACTCCGAGCGCGGTGTGCGCGACGAGGAGCCAGCGCGCGGCGGAATCCTCGAGCACGCCCCGTTATAGCGTGATCGAGCCGCCGACCTTCATTTCGGTCAGCTTCGCCGCGGCACCGGCCTTCTTCAGGGCCGTTCCGAACGCCGCCGGCGTGCCGGTCAGCACCGGAAAAGTCCCGAAGTGCATCGGCACGACCTGCTTCGCCTTCACCAGCTTCACCGCTTCGGCCGCGCGATCCGGGCCCATCGTGAAGTGATCGCCGATGCACGCGAGCATGAGATCGATCTTCGCGTGGCTGCCGATCAGCGCCATGTCGGAGAACAGATCCGTATCGCCGGTGTGATAGATCGTCGGACCGCCCTTGATGGCGATCACGAAGCCGCCCGGGTTGCCGCCGTACTGCTCGTGCGCGGGATCGGGACCGATGCCCGAGCTGTGCACGGCGGGCACGAACGTGATGGCGACCTCGCCGCCGAGCACGTCGATCGTACCGCCGAAGTTGCCGCCGGTATCGAAGCCGAACTGGTCCTTCGGAAAGCCCATCGTGCCGACCATCGCGTTGCCGAGATCGAACGTCGCGACCAGCTTCGCGCCCCTGGACTGCTTCGCGATCTGCGCGGAATCGCCGACGTGATCGAAGTGGCCGTGCGTGACCAGGATGAGGTCGACGTTGGTCAGCTTCGCGAGGTCGTCCTTGCCGGTCGGATTCGCCGGGTTCGTGATCCACGGATCGATCAGGATCACCTTGCCAGACGGTGTGTCGATGCGGAATGCCGCGTGGCCGTACCACGTGACCTTGGTCTTGGTGTCCGCGTGCGCGGTTGCACCGAAAAACAAAACGATCGCCAGCACGAGTGAGCGCATGGCGATCGCATAAGCGAAGCTCGGAAAAAATTCTAGGTGTGCTGCGAGCTATGGCGGCGGATGAACGTCGGCACGTCGAGCTCGCTTTCGGTATCGATCTCGCCGGCCAGCACCGCCTTCATGCTCGGTCGCGACTGCGCGCGCTTGCGCTCGGGCCCCACCATCGGCGCACCCTCGGCCGGCGTCGACGGGCCCGAGCCGCTCGCCATCCGCGCCGACGGCTCGCCCTCTGGAACCGGATCGAGCTCCTCGAGCGCGCGCTCGACCGCGTGGACCTCGGCCAGCTCGGGCTGCGCCCACTCGAAGTGGATCTCGGGATCGTCGACGACGCGCGCCGGCGGCTTGATCGTGCTCGCGCGCGGCGCCATCGGCGGCGGGTACTCCTTCGTGATCTGCGTCGACTGATCGTACGGCAGCGTGATCTGCTGCGGCTTCGGCTTCGCCGGCGTGGTCGTCGCCGGGGGCTCGACGATCACCTGCGTCTTCACGCCGCGATCGAAGCCGGTCGCGATCACGGTGATGCGAACCTCGTCGCTGAGGTTCGGATCGATCACCGAGCCGAAGATGATGTTGGCGTCCTCGTGGGCCGCGTGCTGGATGAGCGAAGACGCCTCGTTGACCTCGTGCAGCGTGAGATCGGGGCCACCCGTGATGTTGATGAGGATGCCGGTCGCGCCTTCGATCGAGACGTCCTCGAGCAAGGGCGAGCTGATCGCCATCTCGGCCGCCTCGGTCGCGCGGCGCTTGCCCGAGCCGACGCCGGTGCCCATCAGCGCGCGGCCCATGCCGGCCATGATCGTGCGGACATCGGCGAAGTCGACGTTGATGAGCCCGGGGACGGTCATCAGGTCGCTGATGCCCTGCACCGCGTTGAGCAGCACGCTGTCGGCCTTGCGGAACGCCTCGACCATCGAGGTCGACTGGCCGACCAGCGCGAGCAGCCGGTTGTTCGGGATGACGATCAGCGTGTCGACCGCCGCCGCGAGCCGCTCGATGCCCTCGACCGCCTGCTTCGCGCGCTTCTTGCCCTCGAAGCCGAACGGCTTGGTCACGACGCCGACGGTGAGCGCGCCGCAGTCGCGCGCGATCTGCGCGATCACCGGCGCGGCGCCGGTGCCGGTGCCGCCGCCCATGCCGGCCGTCACGAACACCATGTCGGCGCCCGAGATGATGTCGGCGATGCCCTGCATGCTCTCTTCTGCGGAACGCCGCCCCACCTCGGGGTTGGCGCCGGCGCCGAGCCCCTTGGTCAGCGCGCTGCCGAGCTGGACCTTGTGGGGCGCCATGTTCGCCTCGAGCGCCTGGAGGTCGGTGTTGGCGACCACGAACTCGACCCCGTCGAGGTTGCCGCTGATCATGGTGTTGACCGCGTTGCCGCCGCCTCCGCCGCAGCCGATGACGAGGATCTTCGCGTGACTGACGTCGTCGAATTCGATGAGTGCCATGGATGAAATTGCCCCCTGGTAAAGCCATATGAAAGTGGGCGATCATGAAGGGCAACTTTTTGGGGGTCCGCATGAAGCGCGCCTTGGTGATGTTGTGTGTCCTCGCCGCATGCGGCAGCAGCTCGCGCTCCAACGGCGACGGCGGCGGCGGTGGTGGCGGCGGCGGCGGTGGCGGCGGCGGCGACGGCCCGTCGGTCGGCTCCTGCCCGGTGTTCCCGGCCGACTTCATCTTCAACACGCGCATCGACTCGCTGCCGGTCGACCCGAACTCGGCGGGCTACATCTCGACGATCGGCGGCACGGTCAAGATCCACCTCGATCTCGGCACCGAGACCGACCAGCAGCAGGACGACTACTACGGCATCCCGTCGAACGTGGTGAAGGGCAACTCGTTCAGCTGGCCGCTGATCTCGTTCTCGACGACCGACACCGCCGACCTCGACTGGAACCCGCTCGACGAGAGCGACTGCGCGAACGCGAGCAAGGCGGTCGAGACGCCGTGCCCGGCCACGCCCGCGAACCTGCCGGTGCCGGCGATGCCGCTCGTCGAGGGCGGCGTGCAGACCGACCAGTCCAACTACGGCGACCACCACATGCTGCTGCTCGACAGCGACAACTGCCGGCTGTGGGAGCTGTACCACGCGTACTCCGACGGCTCGGGCGGCTGGGACATCTTCGGCGCGGCGACGTGGGACCTGACCTCCGACAAGCTGCGCCCCGACACCTGGACCTCGGCCGACGCGGCGGGCTTCCCGATCTACCCGCTGCTCCTGCGCACGGCCGAGGCGACGGGGGCGGGCTCGATCCACCACGCGATGAGGTTCACGATCCCGTCGGGCAGCATCCGCACGTCGTACGTGTGGCCGGCGCGCCACGAGACCGACAACGGCACCGCGTCGACGTCGTTGCCGCCGATGGGCCAGCTGTTTCGCTTGAAGTCGAGCTACACGATCCCGTCGACGTTTCACGCGCAGTCGGTCGCGATCCTGACCGCGATGCAGCAGTACGGGATCTACATCGCCGACGGCGGCTCGGCGATGTACGTGCAGGGCGAACCGAGCGCGGACTGGGCCGACGACACGTTCAGCGAGGTCCAGTCGGTCACCGCGAGCAACTTCGAGGCGGTCGACATCACCGCGATCACGTCGCGCTCGGGATTCGATGCGAGCTCGGGCGCGGTGCCCCCGCCCTGAATTCACGAGTTCCTAATCCTGCAACTGGAACGCATATGCGATCCGATTGCACATGAAGAAATCATGGCTGGCCGTGCTCGCGGTCGTCGCTGGTTGCTGGTCCACCGTTCCGCCCGGCAAGGTCGGGATGTACGTCTACGCCGGCAAGGGGCTCGACAAGGAGGTCCTGCGCGAGGGCCTGTACTGGCATCTGCCGTGGAACCACATCATCTTGTTCCCGGCGCAGTGGAACGAATACGAGGAGAAGATGGAGGTGCTCACGGCCGACGACGTGCGCATCAACATCCAGGTCGGCGTCGCGGTGCGCCCGAACGTGGGCGAGCTCTACGACCTGCAGCGCGACCTCGGCACGCAGTATTACGACACGGTCGTGCAGTCGGCGTTCTTCACCGCGACGCGCACCGTGCTCGCGCACTACAACATGGTCGACATTCCCGAGAACAGCGAGAAGATCGAGAACGAGATCCGCGAACACATCGACGGTCGGCTCAAGGGCCACCACCTCGAGCTCGGCCGCATCGCGCTCCAGCACATCGATTACCCGCCGGTGGTGCAGGCCGCGATCGAGCAGCGCCTCGTGATCCAGCAGCAGCAGACGCAAAAGGAGGCGCAGATCAAGATCGCGGCGCGGGAGGCCGAGATCGCGCGCATCAAGGCCGAATCGGCGGCGGAGACCGCGAAGATCTCGGCGGCGAGCGATGCCGAGACCACGAAGGTGCGAGCCGACGGCGAGTCGAAGGCGCAGGACGTGCTCGCGAAGACGCTGACGCCGCTGCTCGTCCAGATGCGCGCGCTGACCAGCCCGACCTCGAAGTTCGTGTTCGTGCCCGAGGGCAAGGCGATGACGGTCGTGCTCGGGGGCGACGCGGCGACTGCCGCCGCGGCCGCGAAGACGCCCTAGTTGGTTAGGCGTAGATCACGGCCGATCGGCGGATCAGAACATCTCGGCCAGACGGCCCCAGGCGCGCTTGAACAGGCCCGGCCGATCCTCGCCGTCGCGCGCGGCGGCCTTCGCCTCGCCGCCGCGATCGGCGCCGAACATCACGAGGCCGACGCCGGTCGAGTACGCGGGCGAGCGCACGACGTCGACCAGTCCGCCGATCTTGGTCGGGACGCCGCGCCGCGTCGGCAGGTCGAGCACCTGCTCGGCGATCTCGCACACGCCGTCCATCGCGGTCGCGCCGCCGGTCAGCACGATGCCGGCCGCGAGCCCGTCGTAGTAGCCGGAGCGCATCAGCTCCTTCTTGACGTGCTCGAAGATCTCCTCGACCCGCGGCTCGATCACTTCGACGAGCTGCATGCGCGGCAACACGCGCGGGCCGCGGCCGCCGACCGACGGCACCTCCATCGTGTCGCCGTCCTCGATGTGGCCGCGCCACGCGCAGCCGTACTTGCGCTTGATCTTCTCCGCCGAGTCGAGCGGCGTGCGCAGCACGGTCGCGATGTCGTTCGTGACGTGGCCGCCACCGAGCGGCAGCACCGACGTGTGCACGATCGCGCCGTCGGAGTACACCATCACGTCGCAGGTCCCGCCGCCGATGTCGACGACCGCGACGCCGAGCTCCTTCTCGTCGTCCTCGAGCACGGCCTGCGCCGACGCGAGCGACTCGAGCACGATGTCGGCGACTTGCAGGTTGCACCGGTTCGCGCACTTGATGACGTTCTGCGCCGATGCGACCGCGGTCGTCACGATGTGCACCTTCGCTTCGAGCCGCACGCCGGCCATGCCGAGCGGGTCGCGAATGCCATCCTGATCGTCGACGACGTACTGCTGCGGCAGCACGTGCAGCACCTCGCGGTCCATCGGGATCGCGACCGCCTTCGCGGCGTCGATCACGCGCGCGATGTCGGCGCCGCGCACTTCCTTGTCCTTGACCGCGACGATGCCGTGCGAGTTCAGCCCGCGCACGTGCGCGCCGGAGATCGCGGCGTACACCTGCGAGATCTCGCAGCCGGCCATGTTCTCGGCCTCGTCGACCGCTTGCTGGATCGAGGCGACGGTCGCGTCGATGTTGACGACGTAGCCGCGGCGCAGACCCTTCGAGGGCGAAGTGCCGATGCCGATGATGTCGACGCCTTCTTCGGTCACCTCGCCGACGATGCACGCGATCTTGGTGGTGCCGATGTCGAGTCCGACGATGATTTCGCTGGTCTTGGGCTTGGCCATGGCGGGTCTACTGATCCTTGAAGGCGACGGTCACGTGGTCGGGGCGAGAATCGACGTGGATCGCGCGAGCGTGGGCGCGCTCGTCGTCGCCGAGCTCGGCCCACGCTGCATCGAAGGTCCGCATGCGCGCGGGCAAGTCGGCATCGAGCGCTCCGAGCTCGATCGCGATCTCGGGATCGAACGTGTGGAGCGCGAGGCCGTGAAACGCATCGACGTGGACCTCTCCGATCGCGGGCCGCGAGGCATCGGCGCGCCAGGTCGCGAGCGCGGCGAGCGCGGCCTGCACGAGCGCGGCGGCGTCGTCGGGGCTCGCCACGTACGCGCCGCGGTCGATGCCGGTCACGATCGGCATGCCGGCGCCCTCGCCGTCGGCGAGCTCGGCGCGCTTGAACGGGTGACCGGCGGCGTCGACGAGGTAGAGCCCGCCGAAGTCGACGAGCGCGACGGCTTCGTGCTCGCGGACCTCGATCACGAGCGTGTCGGGCAGCACGCGATGCGCCTCGGCGTGCTCGATCCAGGGGTCGGCGCGCAGCGCGTGCAGCGCGGCCTCGACGTCGGCTGCAAACACGTTGTCGCCCTCGTGCACCGGCAGCGCGGCGCGGATGCGATCCGCGGTCAGGTGGCGGTTGCCGTGCACGTCGATCGCGGTGATCGCGAAGCGCGGCGACGTCGTGACGAAGTGATAGCCGGCCCACGCGGTGCCGCCGAGCGCGAGCGCGACCGCGCCGGCGGCGATCGCCGGCAGGCCGCGCCGCAGCGCGCGTCCACACGCATCCGCGATCGCGCCCGGCTTGGGCACGCGCGTCCACAGTGGTCCACGCGCGGTCGTGCGTCGCCGATTCTGACGCGGCTTGAGCGTCAGGCGCGACGCCGGTGGCGGCGTCGGCGAGCCCTCCTTCGGAGCCGGGCACACCGATGTTCGGCCCGGGCGACGGGATCGATCCATGATGTGCAGATACTCACGGCGCGATCAGCAGAGCAATTTTTTGTACCGACGGAAACTCCGCGGAAACCACCCACCTGAACGGGCGTGCGGATCGATCGCTCTCAGTCGTCGTCGTCCGTGATCTTCACGAAGTCCGGGTCGGCCTTCTTGCCGGCGCCTGCGGACGCGGGCGCGGCATCGTCGTCGTCGTCATCGGCCTTCTTCTTCGCGGCGGCCTTGCCCTTCGCGGGCGCCTTCTTCGCCGCGGCCTTCGCGGGTGTTTTCTTCGCGGGCTTCTTCACCGGCGGCGAATCATCGTCGGAGTCGTCATCGGACGCCGCGGCCTTCTTCGCGGGCGACGTCTTCTTCGCGGGCGGCGAGTCGGCGTCGTCGGAGTCGTCGTCCGACGCGGCCGCGGCGGCCTTCTTCGGCGCGGGCTTCGCGGCCGGCTTCTTCGCGGGTGGGCTCGACGTCGTGGTGTCGCCCGACTTCGCCGGCGGCGTGGTGCGCGGCTTGAACACCTGCGCGCTGGCAGGCGCCGCGAACGCGAGCACGACCAGTGCCACGACCATGCGAGCCATCACGTCCATATGGTGCCACATCCCGAGCGCGCGAGGTCAAGGCTGCGGAATGGCGGCAGTATCGTGGCACGGAGCCAGCTCGTCGATCTCGAGCTGCGAGAGCAAGAGGCCGGCCGAGGTCGGCTTGAACGTGAAGTGGTATGCGTGGTCGTCGCTCGAGCACGTCGTGCCGGTGCAATGGTGCATCGCGATGACGAGGTCCTCGACGTCGGGCAGCACGACCTCGTCGAGCGGCACCAGCTGCTTCTTGTGCTCGGTGTGGATGTCGCCGTCGCCGTCGGGATCGCTGTCGCTGTACGGATCGTAGCTGACCTCGACGAGCTGCAGCCCGCGCGGCGCGATGTAGGTCGAGAAGTACGACGGCTCGTCGTTGCGCTGCTCGCGCTCGAAGCTCGCGAGCACGCACAGCCCGCGCATCAGCGCGGCCGGCGTGCGCGTCCGCGGCAGCTTCGGTACGAACGCGTGATCACCGAACGAGTCGAGCAGGCGCGCGGCGTGTGCCGCGACGCTGCAGTCGGGAGACTTGGTCGCCGCGGTGTACGCCGCGTGCAGGTCGGCCGGAAGCTTCGCGCCGTGCGAGTCGATCTCGTGGTCGCCGGCCAGCTCGTCCATCGCGGTCACGCGCGCCTGCGCCGCGAGCTGCTCGTCGGTGATCGCCGCGAGGAACGCCGCGCGATGGGTCTCGGCCGGCAGCACGTCGATCGCGCCGCCGGCATGGAGCTGCGCGAGCGCCGCGGCGCGATGCGCGTCGTCGAGGTCGCCCATCATGCTGTTGACGACGTCGTGCTGGCCCGCCTTCCACGCCGCCGTCATCAGGTCGAAGCGATCGTCGAGGTCGGTGTCGGGCCACGCGCGGATCGCCTCGGCGACCAGCTGCGACTCGGGCGGTGGCAGCGACGCGACCGCGCGCAACGCGTCGCGCACGGCCGGAAGCTCGTCGGCATCGAGCGCCTCGATCGCCCACAACGCGACCAGGCGGCGCAGGCACGGATCGGCGAGCGTCGCGGTCACCGGCGGGGTCGGCACCTCGGGCGGCGCCTTCGAGCACGGCGGCGCCGGCAGCGCCGGGCACGCGAAGTTGCCGTCGTGCAGGATCGCGATCGCGAGCTGGTGCGCCGCCGGCGCGTTGCCGGGGATCTCGGCGAGCTTCTCTTCCCAGTCGTCGCCGGTCGGCGCGATCGTCTTCCACAGCGCGAGCGCAGCGGCGTCGTCGGCGAGCTGGACGTGCTCCCAGTCGATCGCGAGCAGCTTCTTCGGCTCGAACGACGTCGGCGCCGGAGCGGGAGGGCGCGGCGTCGGCGCCGGCGCGACGGGAGCCGCCGGCGTCGCGACGGGAGCCGGCGCCGGGGCGGCGCCGCACGCGGCCAGTACGAGCGCGCAGCAGGTATAGTGCGCGCTCGCTTTCCAAGGAGATCCCATGCGCACGTCGAACCTACTCGTTCTCGCCACGTTGTTCATCGCCGGCACTGCAGTCGCGGACCTGCCCAAGCCGCCGCCGGAGCTCGCCGAGATGGCCAAGGCGATGGCCGGCACGTGGAAGTGCACCGGCACGGGCATGGGCATGGACGGCAAGGACACGAAGTTCACGGGCACGATGTCCTCGAAGACCGAGCTCGACGGGTTCTGGAGTCACAACTCGTTCCAGGGAACGATGGGCGAAGGCAAGACCGCCGCGAAGTACCGGTTCGAGTCGTACTCGACGTTCGATCCGTCGGCGAGGAAGTGGCGCGTCATGATGATGGACAACCTGGGCGGCTCGATGGCGGGCACCTCGGACGGCATGAAAGACATGAAGATGGAGACCGACGCCGAGACGCAGGACGCGCGCGGCAAGGCTCAGTTCAAGGACCACACGGACATGAGCGACATGAAGACGGGCGCGCACCTGTGGGGCGAGGTGTCGCGCGACAACGGGAAGACCTGGACCAAGGTGTACGACATGGTCTGCAAGAAGTAGTTGCGCGCGGATCACGTCGCCGACGCGAGGATCGCCTCGCACAGCGCGCCGTAGTCCAGGCCGGCGGCACGCGCGATCTTCGGCAGCAGCGACGTCTTGGTCATGCCGGGTAGCGTGTTGACCTCGAGCACGAACGGCGAGCCGTCCTTGCCGATCCGCAAGTCCGGGCGCGCGTGGCCGGTGCAGCCGAGCGCGTTGTACGCGGCGAGCGCGTGCTGCTCGGCGCGCGCGACGAGGTCGCGCGGCAGCTCGGGCGGCAGGAGGTACTGCGTGTCGGTGCGCTTGTACTTCGCCTCGTAGTCGTAGAATTTCGTCGCGGGCCGCACCTCGACCGAGCCGAGCACGCGGCCGTCGAGGATGCCGACGAACACCTCGGTGCCGGCGATGTAGTCCTCGGCGATGACGTCGCCGTGGAACCTTCGCGCTTCGGCGATCGCGCGCGGCAGCTCGTCGCGCGCCTCGACGATCGACACGCCGACCGAGCTGCCTTCGCGCGACGGCTTGATCACGCACGGCAGCGGCCAGTCGGCGAGCTCGCCCGCGTCGCGCACGGTCTTCCAGCGTGGCGTCGGCACGCCGTTGGACTCGAAGATGCGCTTCGACATCACCTTGTCCATCGCGAGCGCGCTCGCGAGGATGCCCGAGCCCGTGCACGGCAAGCCGAGGCATGCGCACAGACCCTGCACCGCGCCGTCCTCGCCCCACGTACCGTGCAGCGCGTTCCACACGACCTGCGCGCCGGCGGCTTCGAGCAAGCGCGGCAGGCTCGTGCCTTCGCGCCAGTCGACGCCGACCGCGTCCCAGCTGCGCTCGACGAGCGCGGCCAGCACGCCGGCGCCGGTGTTCAGCGAGACTTCGCGTTCGGCGGACAGCCCGCCCATCACGACTGCGACCCGGCGACCGGCGAAGCGATGGCTCACGGAAGGTCCTCACTTCGTGAGGCCTTCCGCGCAAGCACACCCTGCCCGCTACACCACGCCATCGCTCCGCTCGGCTAGCCTCACTGAGCCCAGACTTGCACGCGCGCGTGTCCTTCGCCAGGGACGTTGCGATACATGAAATCGATCGACTGGATCGTGCGCGCGGTGCGGCCCGAATCGCTCTGCGGCAGCTCGATCACGCGCGTGCGCTGACCTTCGCGGAAGTAATGCTTCACCTCGGGGTGGAACGGGTCGCCGTGCGCGAAGTTGACCACGAAGTCGATCATCTCGAGGTCGCTGTTCTCGACGACGATCGTCAGCCGGCTGAACTTGCCCTCGCCGCGGCCGACCGCGATGCGATCGCGCTCCATCTGGCCGTGGCCGTGCACTTCGCGGTCGCCGAGCGGGACCCAGCCGTTCGAGTCCCACGTCGGCGCGGGCGGCGCCGCTGCGGCATCGCCGGCGCGCCAGCCCCACACCTGGACGCGCGCGTGGCCCTCGCCCGGGACGTTGCGGTAGGTGAACTCGATGGCCTGGATCGAGCGCTGCGTGCGGCCCCACGCGGTCTCGGGGAACTCGATCACGCGCGTGCGCTGACCCTCGCGGAAGAAGTGCGAGAGGCCGGGCCGCCACGGATCGCCGTGCTCGAACTTCACCGCGAAGTCGATCATCTCGAGGTCGCTATCCTCGACGACGATCGTGAGCTTGTTGAACCGGCCCTCCTGGCGGCCGACCGGGATCACGTCGCGCTCCATGCGGCCGTGCCCGCGCACTTCTCGTTCGCCGAGCTGGACCCAGCCGCGCGAATCCCACGTCGGCGCGGGCGGCGCCGCTGCGGCATCGCCGGTGCGCCAGCCCCACACCTGGACGCGCGCGTGGCCTTCGCCCGGGATGTTGCGGTATGCGAACTCGATCGCCTGGATCGAGCGCTGGGTGTTGCCCCACGCGCTCTCGGGGAGCTCGATCACGCGCGTGCGCTGACCCTCGCGGAAGAAGTGCGAGAGGCCGGGGTGCCACGGTTCGCCGCGCTCGAACTTGACCGCGAAGTCGATCATCTCGAGGTCGCTGTTCTCGACGACGATCGTGAGCTTGTTGAACCGGCCCTCCTGGCGGCCGACCGGGATCACGTCGCGCTCCATGCGGCCGTGCCCGTGCACCTCGCGCTCGCCGAGCATGACCCAGCCGCGCGAGTCCCACGCGGGTTGCGCGTGGACGAACGAAGGAACCAACCACAGCGCCGTCATCACGATCAGATGTGAAAGTCGCATGTGCGGGAACCTACCCAAAATGCCCCGACAGCGCCAGCGCGCGCGGCTCGATCACGGTGGCGGCGTGCGCAGATCACTCTCGATCTGGGCCTGCGCGATAGCCGACGTGTAGATCCGGACCTCGTCGACGATGCCGTTGCACGGCTCCGGTCCGGACGACAGCAGGCCACGTAGCCCGCTGTCGTCCGCCGGGTTATTTCCGAGCGCGATGCCATCGGTGCCGGTGTTCCACTGGTACGGCCCCGGGCTTGTCGCGAGCTCGAGCAGCTGACCTGCGTCGGCGTACACGTACAGGCGCATCCCAGACGCGTCGCTCGTGCCGGCGAGGTAGTACCAGGTGCCCGCGTTCAAGATCATGGTGGTGTCGAGCACCTTCGAGACCTGTGCGACGAACTTGTTTCGCAGCGCGAAACGGACGTTGCCTCCGGGAATCACGCCGAGCGTGGCGCCGTTCGACTCTCCGCCGATCTGATAGATCGCCTGATAGGCCGATCCGGGATCGGCCGGCTGGAACCACGCAGAGATCGTGATCGCGTCGTGGACGGTGGTCGTCGCGAAGACCGAGATGTCCGAGGACGGGACTTCCACGAGATCGTCGATCGCGTCGAACGACAGCGCGCTGCCGTGCCGGCCTGGAACCCACGTCGGGTCGGTCGATTCGACCGCCGTCGACTCCCCGAGGACGCCGTCGAGCGCGCTGCCGCCGGGCACCGAGTTGTGTGCGATCTGCCCGCTAGCCTCGTCGAGGGGATACGTGGCGACGAGCGTCAGCGAGTCGTCGAAGTCGAGTCGCCCGCATCCGAACCCTGCGACCGCGATCGCGATCGCCGCGCGCGATAGCGGCCTCGACTGCATCGGGCCGATGTTGCCACGGCTAGACGATCACGGGCTCGGGCTGGAGCGCGATGCCGAACCGCGCGTACACGCCGTCCTGGATCTCGCGCGCCAGCTCGAGCAGCTCGCGCGTGCTCGCGCCGCCGCGGTTGACCAGTGCGAGCGCGTGCTTGCGAGAGATGCCGACGCGGCCGCGCGTGTAGCCCTTCGCGAAGCCGGCGTGCTCGATCAGCCAGGCGGCGGCGAGCTTCACGCGGCCGTCGGGCCCGGGCCAGCTCGGCGCGCCGGCCGGAGCGAGCTCGGGCGCCACGATCGGGTTGGTGAAGAACGAGCCGGCGCTGCGCGATTCGGGATCGGCGGCGTCGACGACCATGCCCTTGCCTCGCCGCAGCTCGATCACCGTGCGCCGTACATCGGCGAGCGGCGCGCGCTCGCCTTCGCGGATGCCCAGCGCGCGCGCGAGCTCGGCGTAGCGGATCGGCGTACTCGCGGTCGCGCGCGGCAGCCGGAACACGACCTCGACGACGATCCAGCGCGCGCTGCCGCGGAACATGCTCGACCGGTACGCGAACGCGCACGCGCCGTTCGCGATCGTCACGATCTCGCCGCGCTCGCGATCGTAGGCGCGGACGTGCACGATCGTGTCGGCGACTTCCTGGCCGTACGCGCCGACGTTCTGCATCGGCGTCGCGCCGACCAGGCCGGGGATGCCGCTCAGGCACTCGATGCCGGCGCGCCCGGCGTCGACCATCTGCGCGACGAAGTCATCCCACGCGACGCCGGCGGCGACCGACACGGTATCGCAATCGATCGCGATGCCGCGGAGCGCGATCTCGAGCACCGCGCCGTCGAAGCCATCGTCGCCGACCACGAGGTTCGAGCCGCCGCCGAGCACCAGCACGCGCGGCGCGAGCGCGAGCGCCGCCGGCAGGTCGGCCGTGCTCGTGATGCGCACCAGCTGCTTCGCCGCGCCGCCGAGCCCGAGCGTGGTCTTCGGCGCGAGCGGGACGTCGCGCTCGACGTTCACTGCGGGACCCAGAACGTCAGGCCGTCGCCGTCGCCGCAGCTGCGCAAGTGCAAGAGCTCGGCGTCGAACTTCGCGCGATCGTCGCCGAGCAGGCGGTGGCCATCGCCGACGAGCTGCTGCTTCTGGGTGTCGAACTCGTCGCGCAGCGCGTGCAGGCAGTCGAGGTCGGCCTTGCACGCGTCGCAGCGCTCGGCGAAGTCGTGCATCGCGTTGATCAAGGGCTCGGCCGCCGGCGGCGGCGCCGGTGGCGCGTCCTTGCCGCACGCGACGAGCAGCGCGGCGACCATCCACCTCATGGCACGCGTGCGGCCCGGCTTCCGCACTCGAAGAACTGGCCGACGAGGTCGTGCAGCTTCGCGGTGTCTTCGTCGGAGTACAGGGGGCCATAACCAGCTGTCGTGAGGTCCACGTATTCGAGCGACTCACGCCGCGCGCACGTGCGATCGGTGCACGCGCACATCTTGTCCTTGATCTCCGACATCTTCGAGATCTGGTCGAGCGGATAGAGGTCGGGGATGTCGTCGTAGCAGGCGACGAGCAGCACCACGACCGCGAGAGCCTTCATCGCGCCACCGTCGCGCTCGACTCCGCGACTCGTACGAGGTTCTTCTTCGTCGCCGGGCCGAGCCGTTTTTCGAGCAGCTCGATCAGCTCGTTGCACGTGAGCTGGATGTTGCCGGCGCCGAGCGTGATCACGAGGTCGCCGGGCCGCGCCTGGTCGTCGAGCCAGCGCGCGAGGTCCTCGCGGCGCGACACGTACGCGGCATGCGGGTGGCCGGCGTCGCGCACCATGCGCACGAGCGCCTCGCTCGTCACGCCGTCGATCGGCTTCTCGCCGGCCGCGAAGATGTCGCAGATGACGACCTGATCGGCATCGTGGAACGCGCGCGCGAACTCGTCGAGCTGATCGCGCGTGCGCGTGAAGCGATGGGGCTGGAACGCGGCGATCACGCGCCGGCCGCCGAAGCTCGCGCGTGCACCCGACAGGGTCGCGCGCACCTCGGCCGGGTGATGGCCGAAATCGTCGACGACGGTGACGCCGCCGATCTCGCCGCGCACGGTGAACCGGCGCGCGACGCCCTCGAACTGCGCGAGCGCGGCGACGTACTTCGCGAAATCGATCGCGAGGAAGTCGCACACCGCGAGCACGCCGAGCGCGTTCAGCACGTTGTGCGCGCCCGGCATCGGCAGCACGACCTCGCCGAGCTCGTCGGCGCGCCGCCACGCGACGAACCGCGTGGTCATGCCGTCGTGGCGGATGTTACGCGCGCGGTAGACCGCCTGCGACGCGATGCCGAACGTCGTGAACCGCTTGGTGAGGTTCGGCAGGATCGCCTGCACGCCCGGGTTGTCGAGGCAGAGCGCGCTCATGCCGTAGAACGGCACGCGGTTGCAGAAGTCGGTGAACGCCTTCTTGACGTGGTCGAACGTGCCGTAGTGATCGAGGTGCTCGGCGTCGACGTTCGTCACGATCGCGACGGTCGGCGTCAGCGTGAGGAAGCTGCCGTCGCTCTCGTCGGCCTCGGCGACCAGGTAATCGCTCTTGCCCCAGCGCGCGTTCGCGAGGCCGAGCGAGTTGACGCGGCCTCCGATCACCGCGGTCGGATCGAGCCCGGCCGCCATCAGCGCGGTGTGCACCATCGTCGTCGACGTCGTCTTGCCGTGTGCGCCCGCGACCGCGATGCCGTACTTCATGCGCATCAGCTCGCCGAGCATCTCGGCGCGCGGGATGACCGGGATCTGACGCGCGCGCGCGGCCTCGACCTCGGGGTTGTAGCCGCGGATCGCGCTCGACACGACCACCACGTCGGCCTCGCCGAGGTGATCGGCGCGATGCCCTTGCTTGACCAAGCAGCCGATCGCGGCGAGGTGCCGCGTGATCTCGGTGTCGTTCATGTCCGAGCCCGACACGCGATAGCCCATGTTCGCGAGCACCTCGGCGATGCCGCACATGCCCATCCCGCCGATGCCGACGAAGTGGATCTTGGTGTCTAGCTTGCGGAACATCTACCGGATCGAACGCTTGATAGCACATCAATGTTCGCACGGTCCGTGCCGTGGCAGGACAGCTCCTCGGTCGTGATGCCGTAGCTGCCCTGAAAGACTACGAGGCGATCACAAGCCGGACACGCTCGGCGAGATCGATCGGATCGTCAGTAGCGCGCGTTACCGGCGCTGACGACGCACGAGCGCGAACGCGAGCACCACGAGTAGCCCAGGCGCGCCGCCGCCGACCGCGCAGCCACCGCCGTGGTGACCGCCCGAGGTGATGCCGGCGTCGTCGGTCTCGCCGCCGCCGCCGCCGCCGCCACCGGTCGCGCCCGCGTCGGGCGGCACCGCGTCGAGCGGGCGGATCTGGATGCCGTTAAGCGCCGCGCTCGGCATGTTGTCATCGAGCCCCGAGTGCGCCGGCAGGTTGCCGCTCGAGTCGACCGTGACGACGTAACGCGCGTAGGTCACACCCTCCGCGTGCGCGCCGGTCCACGCACCGCCGACCGGGATCTTGGACGGCGCTTCGTCCTGGCGCGTGAGCGAGAGGACGCTCGGCGCGTTCGGCACCCACGCGTAGATCAAGACTTCGTACGTGCCGGCCTCGAAGCCGCTGAAGCTCAGACAGGTCTCGGCGCCGGTCGTGACGAGGCCGCTGTCGAGCAGCGCTGCGTCGTCGCCGGTGACCGACGTATCACCGCCCGAAAGCACGGTCGTGGTCGGCGACTGTGACACCGAGATGCTTGTCGTCGAGCCGTCGATGGCTAGCAGGTGGTCGGCGGACGGACCGGCGATGCCCATCACGTTGTTCCACGTGCCGGCCGCGCCGGCCGCCGCGTACGTGCTGGACGGTCCGCCGGAGATGTGGCCGAAGCTGATGTTGATCGACTGCGCGTGGGCGACGCCGGCCGCGCACAACACCACGAGCACCGCGAGCCTACGCATTGCTTCCATTCTAATGCGAGGTCGCCTGCGAATGGCACCAATCGATGACCGCAGAAGCTGCGCCCGGTTTCGCGAGCGCTTTCATCGCACTGCCCATGGTTGCTCGGCGGTTGCGATCGGCCACCAGCGGACGAAGCGCCTCGACGAGCCCGTCGGCGGTCAGGTCGGCCTGGCGGAACATCAGCGCGGCGCCCTTGTCGGCCATCTCGCGCGCGTTGAGCTCCTGGTGGTTGTCGGCGGCGTGCGGGTACGGGATCAGCACCGCCGGCTTGCCGGCGATCGCGAGCTCGGCGACGGTCGTCGCGCCGGCGCGGCCGATGATGAGATCGGCCTTGCGATACGCGCTCGCCATGTCCTTGATGAACGCATGGCACTCGGCCGCGACGCCGGCCTCGGCATAGCGCGCCGCGGTCGCGTCGCGATCTTTTTCGCCGGTCTGGTGCACGATCGCGAGCGGCAGCTCCTTGGCGAGCGCGACGAGCGCGCGCGACGCGAGCTCGTTGACCGCGACCGCGCCTTGCGAGCCGCCGCTCACCAGCACGTGCACCTTCGCGTCGTCCGCCGCGGGTGCGGCAGCGAGCAGCTGCTGCACGATCGCGCGCCGCACCGGGTTGCCGCTCATCACGATCTTGTTCGGCTTGAAGAACCGCCGGCTCTCGTCGAACGACAGGAACACGGTGCGCACGACGCGGCCGAGCAGCTTGTTCGTGAACCCGGGGATCGAGTTCTGCTCGCAGATCGCGGTCGGGATGCCGCGCAGGCGCGCCGCGAGCACGACCGGCCCCGACGCGTACCCGCCGACGCCGATCACGGCATCCGGCTTCAGCCGCTTCAGCAGCCGGCGTGCCTGCCACAGCGCGCGCGGCAGGCGGAACAGGCCGCGGATCGCGCCTGCCGCACCGACCGTCTTCAGCCCGCTGACGTCGATGAACTCGACCGGCCAGCCGAGGTCGGGCAGCACGCGCGCTTCGATCCCTCGGCGCGTGCCGACGAACACGATCTCGGCCTCGGGCTCGCGCGCGCGCAGCTCCTCGGCGATCGCGACGCCCGGAAACAGGTGGCCGCCGGTTCCACCGCCCGCGATCAAGAGGCGCATGTCGTTACAACGCGCACGCGCACGCGTCTCTTGCGTGCCGGCTCGCGCGTGCGGCCATCCGCCGAGCGCCGCTCGGGGCGCCGGCCGACGCCGAGCAACAGGCCGACCAGGAACATCGTGATCACCAGCGAGCTGCCACCATAGCTGACCAGCGGCAGCGTGATGCCCTTGTTCGGCACGACGCCGAGCACGACCCCGACGTTGAACAGCGCCTGCACGCCGAACAGGAGCGTGATGCCGAACGCGAGGTAGCCGCCGAACACGTCGCGCGCGCCGAGCGCGGCGCGGATGCCGCGCCACACGAGCACGCCGAACAGCGCGACCACGCACGCGACGCCGAGCCAGCCCAGCTCCTCGCCGATCGGCGCGAGGATGAAGTCGTTGTGCGCCTCGGGCATGTAGCCGAGCGTCTGATGGCCGCCGCCGAGCCCCGCGCCGAACAGGCCCCCCGAGCCGATCGCGAGCCGCGCCTGGATGAACTGATACGCCTCTTTGCTCGCATACGCGTCGGGGTTGAAGTACGCGAGGAAGCGCTGCATGCGCCACGGCGTGCCGACGATCAGGTGATACGCGAGCGGCGCGCCGGCCAGCAGCGACAGCACGATGTACGAGATCCGCGTCCCGGCCATGAACAGCATGCCGAGCGTGGTCGCGAGCAGCACGACCGACGAGCCGAGGTCGGGCTGCTTGAGCAGGAGCGCCATCATCACGCCGCACACCACGAGGTGCGGCACGAAGCCGACCGTGAACGTCTTGACCTGATCGGCCTTGCGGCCGAGCGAGGTCGCCAGGTACGTGACGAGCGCGAGCTTCGCGATCTCGACCGGCTGGAACGTGAACAGGCCGAGCGGGATCCAGCGCCTCGCGCCGTTCTTCGCCGGCATGACGAGCGCGACCGCGAGCAACACGAGCGCGATCACGAGCAGCGGATAGGTCCATGCGCGCAGCCGTCGGTAGTCGAGCCGCGCGCCGAGCCACAGCGCGAGCCCACCGCAGCCGACGTAGACGAGCTGACGCTCGAGGAAGTGCGCCGCGTCGCCGAAGCTCGTCAGCGAGTCGGCGGCGGTTGCCGAGTAGATCTCGACGGTGCCGATCCCGAGCAGCGCGAGCAGCGCGCCGAGCAGCACGAGGTCGTACGGCCGCTCCGGCAGGGTCGCGCTCGGATGCTGGACCGCGATCAGCTGCGCGCTCGCCGGCAGCGGCGCCGGCTCCGGCTCGCGCCGCGCGCGAAAGCGCCCGACGCGGTCGACGATGCGGCGCAGCAGCGACATCTTCGCCATCCTCGTGCGGCGGCGGCGCGTGGGCCATTTTTTTAGTGCTGGCGGAACCAGGTCTGCCCGTCGATCTGCGCGCGGTCGGCGCAGTCGTCGGCGACCTTCGTGAAGTGGATGCCGACCTTCGAGATGACGACCCGGTACGTGCCGGTCGAGCCCGCCGGGCACATCTGGCCGGTCTGGTACGTGAGCGTGAGCTGGTCGCCCTGCAGCTGGAACGTGCCGGTCGCGAGCGGCTTGGTGTCGAGCGAGTTGCGGTCGTGCGCGACCGTGATCGATCCATCGGCGCGAAACCGCGCCGCGGTCGTGCCGTCGGGCGGGCGCCGCGCGAACTCGCCGAGGACGAGCTGGTTGTTCGGCGGCTTCGGCGGCACGGCCGCATGATCGGAGCCGCCGCACGCGGCGAGCAGGACGAGCGCTAAGGGGCGCACGGCGCGAGGATAACTTAAGATGACTGGCGAGATGCCGAGGGCGGTCATGGTCCTGCTCGTCGCGTCGTGCGGGCGGATCGATTTCGATCCGCTCGGCCGAGACGGATCGAGCGGCGATGTCGTGCCCGCCGTCGCGCAAACGGCGGCGCAGCTGGGCACGACGCAGACCACGCAAGTGGTGCTCGCGCCGACCGCGCCGGGCGACCTGATCGTCGTGGCGACGACCAATATCGACACCACGGCCTCGCTGCAATCGATCGACGACGATGGCTCGAACACGTATGTTTCCTCGGGCGCGACGTTCACGTGCGGGGCCACGCTGTTCGGAGAAGCCTGGTACGCGGTCGCGCTCGCATCCGCGACGACGGTGACGGTGACCAGCGCGGGCGCTGTGCGGCGCGAGATCTGGATCGTCGACGTCACGGGGCCGAAACGGCTGCTCGCCGCCGTGGGGCTCGACGACCAGGTCGGCGTGGAAGCCGACAACCCGAACGTCGCGGTTTCCGAGCCTGCGCTGGTCGTGTCGTCGATGGTGGTCGCGGATCAGATCGGAAACGAGCTCGCGCCCGGGTTCACGGCGCTGCCGATGGTCAGCGAGGACGACGCGGCCTACGCCGTCGTGACCTCTCCGGGCTCGTACGGCGCGCGATGGTCGGTCGCGGCGATGATGGAGTACTGCGGGCTCACCGCCGCGTTCGGCTCGTGACGCTCACACGTCGAGCCGCTTCGCGCCGACCGCGGCGACCGCCTCGCGGAACACGCGGCCGCGGTGGCCGAAGTTCTGGAACATGTCGTAGCTCGCGCACGCCGGCGACAGCACGACCGCGTCGCCGGGCGTGGCGAGCTCGGTCGCGCGACGCACGGCGTCGTGCATGTCGCTCGCATCGATCACCGGATACGCGACGTGATGCTCGCTGCACGCGGCGCGGATCAGCGGCGCGGCCTTGCCGATCAAGATGATGCCCTTGCAGGTGCCGTCGAGCGCGTCGAGCATCGGCGCGTACGAGCCGCCCTTGTCGACGCCGCCCGCGATCAGCACGAGCGGCCGCGGGAACCCGCGCACGCTCGCCGCGACCGACGCGACGTTCGTGCCCTTGCTGTCGTCGTAGTAGTAGATGTCGCCGCGGTCGCCGACCAGCTCCATGCGGTGCGGCAACGGGCGATATGCACGCGCGCCGGCGCGCACGGCCTCGTACGGCACGCCGACCGCGCGCGCCGCGAGGTACGCGCACATCGCGTTCTCCATGTTGTGGTTGCCGACGATCACGAGATCGTCGGTCGGGTAGCGCTCGTCGCCGGTGGGCAGGCGCAGCACGAGCTCGCGGCCGTCGAGCCACGCGCCGCGCTCGGCATTCGCGCGGCCGAACGTGTAGAGCTGCGACGGGATGCCACGAGTCTCGGTCATCACCCAGGCGTCGTTCGCGTTCGCGATCGCGACGTCGTCCGCGCGCTGGAAGTCCCAGATCCGCCCTTTCATCTCGGCGTAGCGCTCCATGGTGCCGAAGCGATCGAGGTGATCTTCGGTGATGTTCGTGAGCACGCCGGCGTTTGCGCGGAACGTCGTGCAGTTCTCGAGCATGAACGCGGCGACCTCGGCGACGATCAAGCCACCCGCGACGTTCGCCGGATGATCGACCGCGTCGATCAGCGGCATGTTGCCGAGGTTGCCGCCGCAGAACGTCGGGCGGCCGGACGCCTCGCACAATTTCCCGGCGAGCGCGGTCGTCGTCGACTTGCCGTTCGTGCCGGTGATCGCGACCAGCGCCGCGCGCGCATCGAGCAAGCGATACGCGAGCTCGATCTCGGCGATCACCTCGACGCCGGCGGCGCGCGCGGCACGCATCTCGGGCAGCGTCGGCACGCCCGGCGACATCACGACCAGATCCGCGGTCGTGAACGTCGCCTCGCGATGGCCGCCGAGCTCCCACTCGACCGCCACGCCGTCGAGCAGCTTCATCTGCTCGGCGAGCTTGTCGGCCGGCTTGCCGTCGGTGACGACGACGCGCGCGCCGCGTCGCGCGCAGAACTTCGCGACCGCCACGCCGGTCAGCGCGAGGCCCACGACGACGACGCGCTTGCCTTCGAGGTTCATCGCACCTTCAGCGTGCCGAGCGCGAGCAGCGCGAGCAGCGCGGACACCAGCCAGAACCGCACGATGATCTTCGGCTCGTCCCAGCCGAGCTTCTCGTAGTGATGGTGGATCGGCGCCATGCGAAACACGCGCTTGCCGACGAGCTTGCCGTCGGGGCCCGGTTTCTTCGTCGCCTTGTACACGCCGGTCTGGATGATCACGGACAGCGCCTCGCCGACGAACAGGCCGCCGCAGATCAGCAGCACGAGCTCGTTCTTGGTCAGGACCGCGAGCATGCCGATCGCTCCGCCGAGCGACAGCGAGCCGACATCGCCCATGAACACCTGCGCGGGGTACGCGTTGTACCAGAGGAAGCCGAACCCGGCGCCGAACAGCGCGGCCGCGAACACCGCGAGCTCCTCGCCGCCCGGGATGTGCGCGACGCCGAGGTACTGCGCGACGTTCTGATCGCCGCCGTGCGGCCCGACGATGTGGAGCAGGGTCGGCACGCCGGCGATGTACGCGAAGATGATGAACACGCCCGCGTTCATGATCGCCGGGCCGATCGCGAGGCCGTCGAGGCCGTCGGTGAAGTTGACCGCATTCGCGGTGCCGACCACGACGAACGCACCGAACGCGACGTAGCCCCACGCCGGGAGGTCGATCGAGCGTTCGTAGAAGTTCGTGAACGGCAGCTGCAGGTGCAGGCGCACGTCGGGACCGAGCGTGTTCGAGTAGAACAGATACGCCATCGCGCCGCCGGCCACCGCGAACTCGAGGAACAGACGCAGCTTGCCGGACAGTCCGTTCTTGTTCCTCTTCGCGACCTTGATGTAGTCGTCGGCGAAGCCGATCGCGCCGAACCCGACGGTGACCGACAGCGCGAGCCACACGAGCTGGTTGCGCAGGTCGCACCACAGCAGCGTCGAAACCGCGAGGCAGAACAGCAGCAGCGAGCCGCCCATCGTCGGCGTGCCGGCCTTCTTCTTGTGCGTCGCCGGGCCGTCGTCGCGGATCGTCTCGCCGATCTGGCCGGCCTTGAGCTTCTCGATGAACTTCGGGCCGACGATGAACGACACGAGCAGCGCGGTGATCGCCGCGGCGAGGATGCGCGTCGACGGGTAGCGGAACACGCGCAGCCAGCTCAGCTTGTCGCCGAGTGCGCCGTAGAACAGGTGGAACAACATCTAGCCCTGGCCCCTCATCGCTTCGAGCACGCGCTCGAGGCGCATGCCGCGCGAGGCTTTGAGCAAGAGCCAGTCGCCGGGCTTCGAGCGGGCGAGCGCGCGGGTCGCGGCGGTGGCGGGCGAGTCGGCGACCTCGGCATCGGCGGCGGCGTCGACGACCGTACGCGCGTGCTCGCCGAGCGCGATCACGCCGAGGCCGAGCTGCTTGGCGAGCGCACCGATGTCGCGGTGCGCGTCCGGTGCGTGCGCGCCGAGCTCGAGCATGTCGCCGATGATCGCCAGCCCGCCGTGGCCGTGCGCGCGTTCGGCGAGCGCGCGCAGCGCCGCCGCCATCGACGCCGGATTCGCGTTGTAGCAATCGACGATCACCTTGCGGCCGGCGAGCTCGACGAGCTCGCCGCGCATCGCGGGCGGGCGAGCGCGTCGAAGCCCGGCGATCGCTTGATCGAGCGATGCGCCGGCGGCATGCGCGGCGGCGAGCGCGGCGCACGCGTCGATCGCGGCGTGGCGGCCGACGAGCTGCAGCTCGAACGCGCGCCGCTCGCCGAACGCGTCGAGCTCGATCGCCGATCCGGCATCGCGCGGCTCGTACTTCACGAGCCTCACGTCCGCGCCGTCGTCGTCACCGAACGTGACGTGGCGGGCGGTCGGCCGGTGCTCGCGCGCCCGCCGCTCGAGCCGGTCGTCGCCGGCGGGGCGCACGATCGTGCCGCCGGGCCGGAGGCCCAGCCAGATCTCGGCCTTCGCCTTCGCGATCGCGTCGGTCGAGCCGAGCAGCTCGATGTGCGCGCTGCCGGCGTTGACGACGACCGCGACGTCGGGCTCGGCGAGCTTCGTCAGGTACTCGATCTGCCCCGCGCCGCGCATGCCCATCTCGACCACGCCGAATTCGTGAAAGCGATGCAAGCCGAGTAACGTGAGCGGCACGCCGGTCTCGTTGTTGAGCGAGCCGGCGGCGGCGTGCGTCGTGCCGGCCATCGCGAGCGCGGCGCGCGCGAGCTCCTTCGTCGTCGTCTTGCCCGCCGAGCCGGTGATCGCGACGAGCTTGCCGTCCCACGCGCGGCGATGCGCGCGGGCGAGCGCGCCGAGCGCGAGCCGCGTGTCCTTGACGACGATCTGCGGGGTCGCGAGGTCGACGCGATGATCGACCATGACCGCGCGCGCACCGCGCCCGATCGCGTCGGCGCAGAACGCATGGCCGTCGTGCGTCTCGCCGCGGATCGCGACGTACAGCGCACCGGGCGCGGCCGCACGGCTGTCGATCACCACGCGATCGATCGCGACCGTGCCATCGCCCCCGGAATGGAGGGCGCCGGACTCACTCCGGCGCCCGGGGACGACCTCGCCGCCAGCATCGCGCGCGAGCCCGACGACCAGCCGCAGCTCGCGTTCGGAGGCCGCGGCCGCGGCTTCCTCGCGGTCGTCGAAGTGCACCTTGGTCGTCCCCGCGGGTCCGGGCGAGCCGTCCCCGCTCCGCTTCAGGCCGAGGATCTGGTAGGTCTCGTGACCCTTGCCGGCGATCACGACGACGTCGCCCGGCGTCGCCTCGGCGATCGCAGCGCGGATCGCGACGCGCCGATCGACGTCGACGAAGAACGCTGCGGGCACCGCGGGCAAGATCTGATCGACGATCGCGCGCGGATCCTCGGTGCGCGGGTTGTCGCTCGTCACCACGGCGAGGTCGGCCAGCTCGGCGACGGCCGCGCCCATCTTCGGGCGCTTCGTCGGATCGCGATCGCCGCCGCAGCCGAACACGCAGATCAGGCGCCGCTTGGTCAGCGGACGCAGCGCGGTCAGCACGTTGCGCAGCGCATCCGGCGTGTGCGCGTAGTCGACGAGGATGTCGAGGTCCGCGCTGTTCGCGACGCGCTCGACGCGCCCGGGCACGCCGGGCAGCGCCGCGATCCCGCGCGCGATCGCGTCGTGCGAGATGCCGAGCGCCTCGGCGATCCCGACCGCCAGGGCGATGTTCGCGACGTTGTAGTGGCCCACCAGCGGCTTCGACTCGACCGCGAGCTCGCCGCGCGGCGTCGCGATGCGCGCGCGAATGCCGCGCACGGTCGACTCTTGCTCGGCGACGCGGATCTCGGCGCGCGCGGTCCCGTCGGCCGACACGTGCAAGACCTTCGCGCAGCCGTCGGCCATCGCGTCGCCGGCCGGATCGTCGATGTTGACGACCGCGGTGCCGTCGAGGAGCTCGCGGAACAGCCGGCGCTTGGCGTCGCGATACGCATCCATCGTGCCGTGGATGTCGAGGTGATCCTGCGTGAGGTTCGAGAACGCGGCGACCGCGAACCGCAGTCCCGCCGCGCGCTCCTGCGCGAGCGCGATCGACGTCACCTCCATCACGACGTGCGTGCAGCCGGCGTCGCGCATCTGTGCGAGCGTGCCGTGGAGCATCGCCGGCGTCGGCGTCGTGTACGAGGCCGGCACCGCCTTGCCCGCCCATCGCACGTCGACCGTGCCGATCACGCCCGGCTTCGCGCCGGCCGCCGCGAGGATGCTCTCGACCAGGTACGTCGTCGTCGTCTTGCCGTTCGTGCCGGTGATGCCGACGAGCGTCATCGTCTTCGCCGGCTCGCCGAACGCGCGCGCGACGAGCACGCCGAGCGCACGCGCGGTCGAGGCGACGATCACTTGCGGGACCTTCACGTCGAGCTCGCGCTCGACGACGATCGCCGCGGCCCCGCGCTCGATCGCGCTCGCGACGAACGCGTGGCCGTCGCTGTGCAGCCCACGCACCGCCACGAACACGTCGCCGGGCTCGATCTGCCGCGAGTCGTCGCGCACCGCGCGCACCGCGGTCTCGGCATCGCCGATCAGGCGCGCGCCGAGGCCGTCGATGAGCTGCCGGAGGACCATAGCGATCGAACGCGCAGCCTCCCCGATTTCCTTCACATCTTCAACTTCAACCGCACCACGCCATTCGCGCCGACCTCTTGCGCCACGACTCGGCCGCTGCCGGAGATCTCGATCGCTACGTGTTTCTCGCGTGCGACTTCGATCGCCTTGGCCATGCCCAGGCCGATGAAGGATCCTGCCGCTTCGGCCTCAGGCCTGAAGCCCGACGCCTGAAGCCCCGCTCCTTCGCCGCGCACGCCGAGGTACTTGAGCGCGGCGCTCGCGACCGTCGCGAACACCGGCCCTGCGACCTTGCCGCCGTAGTAATCGGCGCCCGATGGCTCGTCGACCATCACGACCACGGCGATCCGCGGATGATCGGCGGGCGCGAGCCCGGCGAACGAGGCCAGATACCGATCGTTCGCGTACGTCTTCGTTTCCGCATCGTATTTGTGCGCCGTCCCGGTCTTGCCGGCGCACCGGTAGCCGTCGACGTGCAGCTCGGAAGCCGTCCCTGGCTGAGGCCCCTTGTCGAACACCGACTCGAGCATCGTCATCATCTGTTGCGCGGTCTGCTCCGACACGACGCGGCGCGCCGGCGATTCCGGCCGGTACAGCACCGTGCCGTCGCCATCGATCACCGAGTCGACGACATGCGGCGCGCGATACATGCCGTGATCGCCGATCGCCGCAACCGCGGCTGCGACTTGCAGCGGTGTCACGGTGATGCCGATGCCGTGTGCGATCGAGGCGACGTCGATGTCGCGCCAGTGGGCGGCCTCGCGCAGGTTGCCGCTGCGCTCCCCGGGCAGCTCGACGCCGGTCTTCGCGCCGAAGCCGAACCGCGCGAGCCCGTCGTGCAGCTTGTCGCGGCCCAGCCGCAGCGCGATCTTCGCGGCGCCGACGTTCGACGACCGCTTGATGATGCCGCCGACCGTCAAGTAGGCATCGAACTCGTGGTCGTGCACGACGTTCGGGCCGATCCGCAGCTCGCCTTTGATCTCGAACTCGGTGTCGGGTGTCACGACGCCGGCATCGAGCGCGGCGGCGACGCTGAAGATCTTCATCACCGATCCGGGTTCGTACGCGTCGACGACGGCGCGGTCGCGGCCGGTCGCGCGCTCGCTGGCGTCGTTCGGATCGTACGCGGGCGTGCTCGCAGCCGCGAGCACGCGGCCGGTGCCGACCTCGAGCACGACGGCGACGCCGCTCTTCGCCTGATTCGACGTCACGGCGGTCGCGAGCGCGTCCTCGGTCATCGCCTGGATGCTGCGATCGATCGACAGGTGCACGGTCGCGCCGGGCTCGGCATCGGCGAGGCCTTCGGCGAGCATCGTGCGGCCGCGGGCATCGCGCAGCGCGCGCGTCGCCGACGCGCGGCCCGTCAGCATGTCGTTCATCGCGAGCTCGATGCCGTCGACGCCGTTGCCGTCGATGTCGGCGCGGCCGATCACCGCGCCGGCGAGCGACCGCGCGGGGTACCAGCGGCGCGGCTCGCGCGCGACCTCGATGCCGGCGAGCTTGGCATCGCGCACGCGCCGCGCGACCTCGGGCGCGACGTGGCGCTCGATCCACACGAACTTGTGATCGCCGCCGAGCTTCGCTTCGAGCAGCTGGGCATCGCCGCCCAGGAGCGCCGCGAGCTGGTCCGCTGTTGCGGCCACGTCGCGCACCTCGCGCGGGTTCGCCCAGATCGACTCGGCATCCGCGCTCACCGCGAGCGGCCGGCCCTGGGCGTCGAGCACGTCGCCGCGCGGGGCCGGGATCTCCACGCGCGACGCGTGCTGGCGATCGGCGAGCGCGCGATAACGCTCGCCGTCGTCGACTTGCAACGCCCACGCGCGCATCGCGACGCCGCCGAGCCCGACCGCGATCACGAGTCCGGTCAGGTAGGCGCGGACGCGGGCGGCGCGCGGCACGCCGGGAGTCATCGGCTTCACGGCTCGACCGCCAGTTTCGGACGGTGCGGCACCGTCACGACGCGGATGTGATCGGCGGCGACCGGCGCCATCCCGAGATCGGTCGCGAGCTTGCGAATTCGTTCCGGCGCCGACAGCGTCGCGAGCTCGAGCTCGAGCCGGCGATGCGCCTCGCGCAGCTCCCGCACGTGCTCGACCTCGCGCGACAGCTGATAGCCGAGCTGCAGCACCTCGTGGCGGTGCGTCACGCGCATCACGCCGATGCCGGCGAGCAGGCACGCGGTCACGACCATCCCGATCACGAGCGTACGCACCGAGGTCGGCTCGCCGTCCGCGCGCCGAAACATCCGATACACCGAGGCGGCCGACGGCGTCATGTCACGTCTCTCCACTACAGCCTCGTCGGATCGCCGGTGCAATTTTTTGGACCGCGCTATACTGGGCAATGTTCCGTTGCGCCGCGTGCACCGTCCTCGCCGCGAGCCTGGCGAGCTGCACCGCGAACCAGGCGCGCGTCGCGAAGCGCGCCGGTGAGGTCACCACGGCGGCGGCCTTGATCGGGCTGCTCGGCACGGTCGTCGCGGCCGAGACCTGGCGCGACGAGCACGAGGAGCTGCTCGCGGGCGGGCTCGTGTTCGTGCCGATCAGCCTGGTCGGTGCCGGCGTCTACATCGCGTGCGACGCGATGCTGAATACGGCCGAAACCACCGCGCCGCCGCCCGAGCACACCAGCACGTGGAACGCGGCGATGGATCTCGCGAAGGAAGCGAAGCACGCCGCGCGCGGCGGAGACTGCGCGGAGGTTCAGGCGATCGAGCCGCGCGTGCGCGAGCTCGACAGCGACGTCTATCTGCGGTTCGCGAACGACGCCGTCATCCGTACGTGTCTCGGTCCGCATTAAGCGATACTGAGCGGCATGCGAGTCCTCGCATGCGCGGTCGTGGTCGCTTGTCTGGCGACTGCGTGCGGGCCGAAGCGTGCGCCCGAGACCATGAAGTGGAGCCAGCGGGTGCTGGTCGGCGCGCTGGTCGGCGTGCTCGCGACGTCGCTCGGCGCCGCGGCGCAGGTCGGCGTCACGAAGGACGTCTGGCTCGCGGCGGACGTGACGTTCGGCGTGATCGGGCTCGGCAGCGTGGTCGTCTATCTCGCCGCCGACGCCACCGACGTCGACGAACCGACCAACGCGGGTCAGGTCAAGCAAGGCGAGGCCTGGCAGCTCACGAAGACCGCGCGCGAAGCCGCCGCGAAGAACGACTGCGAGCGCGTGCGCAAGATCGATCCGGTCGTGAAGTCGCTCGACGCCAGCTTCCACGAGGTGGTGTTCCTGCGCGATGTCGGCATCCAGCGCTGCCTGACCGGCCGGTAGGGTCTAGCCGCGCGACGACGGACCGAGCTGCTTCGGCAGGTTGGCCGCCGCCGTCCGCTCGCACGCACGCAGCCGTGCCGACCGCGCGCGCGGGTTGCGCGCGACCTCGTCGTCCGCCGCGAACACCGGTTTTCTCGTCAGCACGTGCGCGACGGCCTCGATCCGCTCGCCGGCCCGCGCCGCGTGCTCGGCCGGCAGCGACGACGTCCATTCGAGGTCGCGAAACGCGTTCTTGACCAGCCGGTCCTCGAGCGAGTGAAAGCTGATCGCGACGCAGCGGCCGCCGGGCGCGAGCAGGTCGGGAAACGCGGCGAGGAAGCGCTCGAGCTGGTCGAGCTCGCGGTTGACCGCGATCCGCAGCGCCTGGAATGTCCTCGTCGCGGGATGGATCCTGGACTTGCGCTGCTCGACCAGCGGGATCGCGCGCGCACACACCTCCGCGAGGTCGGTCGTGGTGCGCAGGCGATCCGCGCGCACCGCCTCCTTGATCATCCGCGCGATCTTCTTCGCGTGGCGCTCCTCGCCGAGGTCGGCGATCACCGCACCGAGGTCATCGCCATCGAGCTCGCGGATCAGCTCGAGCGCGGTCGGACCGCGCGTCGGATCCATGCGCATGTCGAGCGGGCCTTCGCGCGTGAACGAGAACCCGCGGTCGGCGTGATCGAGCTGCGGAGACGACACGCCGAGGTCGAGCACGAAGCCGTCGACCCGAGGCACGTTCAGCTCGGCCAAGATCCGAGCGATATCGCCGAACTCGCCGTGGACGAGGGTCGCGCGCGAGCCCAGCCGCGCGGTCGCCGCCGCGAGCGCCGCGGGGTCGCGATCGATGCCGATCACGCGGCCTTGGATCCGGGCGGAGTGACCGCCGCCGCCGACCGTGCAGTCGCAATAAACCCCATCAGGTCGCGGGGATAGATAGCGCAGCACCTCTTCGACCAGGACCGACTCGTGCTCGAACTCGGCCACGCGCGGCGTTGGTACCATGCGTCCCGTGCAAGTTTGCAGAAATCTTGCGATCAACTCGCAACTGGTGTGCAATTAGATGTATGGAAGTGTGGCCGTCCTTGCTTGACGATCCGGATGGCCGACCGTAGACTCCAGCCGCGTTTGGCGCAGGGATAACCGTGCTCAGGTACAAAGAAACCGAGGACATCGACGCTCGTTTCAGCGAGGTCGAGCGCGCGGTCACCGCGTGGCGCCAGTCGATCACGACCGCGAATCAAGTCGCGCGTACCGAGTTCAACAATCGGCTACGGATCTCGCTCATCCACCATGATGCCGCGCTCGAAGGCGAGGTGCTGAGCTACAGCGAGATCAAGGCCGCGGTCGATCCGAGCATCATCAGCGATCCGTCGCTCATTCCTTCCTACGAAGAGATCCGGCGGTTCGACGATGCCTGCAACTTCGCAGCCGAGCACGCGGCGAACAAGAAGAAGCAGTTCAAGCTCGACACGATCCGCGACATCTACTCGATCCTCGCGCCGGAGGAGAAGGCCAAGGGCCTGCCGTTCCGCAAGGAGAACCCGCTCCACCGGCTCTACTATCACGACATCGCGCCGCCCGAGAAGATCCTCCCGGCGATGCGCAAGCTCGGCGAGTGGATCGAAGATCCGCAGCTGCGCGAGATGCACGTGATCGAGCGCGTCGCCGCGCTGCACTCCAGATTCATGGCGATCTTCCCGTGGGCGAAGGAGAGCGGCCGCACGATCCGGATCGCGTCCAATCTGTTGTTGCAGGAAGAGGGCTACCCGATCGCGATCGTCCACTCGATCGATCGCCAGCGCTACTACGAGGCGCTGCGCGGCGATCACATGGCGCTCACGTCGCTGTATCTCGAGGCCGTGCAGACCACGGCCGAGACCGAGATGCGCGTGTACGAGGAAGCCGAGAAGGCCCCTCCGCCGAAGCGACGCAAGAAGGCCGGGACGGGCGGCTAAGTGTCGTGCGCGACGTGGTGGTCTCGCCGCACCTGACGATTCCAGGCGGCGAGCTGACGATGGCGTTCGCGCGGTCGGGCGGACCGGGTGGGCAGAACGTCAACAAGGTGTCGAGCAAGGTCGAGCTGCGCTGGAACGTGCGGACCTCGGCCGCGCTGTCCCAGCGCGATCGGGCCTGGCTCGTCGAGCAGCTCGGCTCGCGGCTCACCGGCGACGGCACGCTGATCGTGACGTCGACCGCGACGCGCGATCAGGGCAAGAACCGCGAGGACGCCGCCAGCAAGCTCGCGTTGATCGTGCGCGCCGCGCTCGAGCGCCCCACGCCGCGCCGCGCCACGCGGCCGACGCGCGGGTCGAAGCGTCGCCGTCTCGAGGGCAAACGCAGGCACTCCGAAATCAAGCAGAACAGGCGCTCCGTAGAGAGGTAAGCTCTGCGCCATCATGCGCGTGGCCGCCGCACTCCTGGTCCTTGCCGCATCTTCCGCGCACGCCGATCGCTCGACCGTGATGGCGCTCGGCCTCACCGGCGACGCGCGCGCGACCGGCGCGAGCTACTCGGCCGCGGGCGACAGCAACGACCTCGCGAAGCTCGGCGGTGCGCGCCTCACCCTCACGTTCGAGAGCGATCCGCTCGCGATCCCGCCGCCCGGCGGGCTCGCCGCCGACACGCGGCTCGTGCCCGAGCTGTTCACGGGATTTCTCGCCGACGACGTGCACGCGGAAGGCTTCGTCGGCGCCGGACTGCGCGCCGAGGCGCAGCTCGCGAGTCATCGCCACGCCCGCGCCATGCGCACCGGCATGTACGTCGCCGGCCGCGGGCTCGTCATCGGCGGGCACCAGGATGCCGCTGCCGAATTCGTGCTCGGTGAATACCTCGATCTCGCGCGTGGCAGGCGCTTCGGCTGGGAAGGCGGGGCGATGATGAGGCCCCGCAGCGACCAGAGCACGGATCGTTCACACGAGCTCGACACGATCGTCACGATCTATTACGGCTGGCGCTAGACCGGGCTTGGAACGCGCTAGCCGAGCCTCGGCGAGGCGTCTTCTCTGTAAGAGCGAGCGCTTCGCGAGCTCGATCATGCGAGGGGCTGGCCCTGAATAGGGACAGCCCCTAGAACCGCGCGGCCAGCCACCAGCGCAATTGCTTGCGGCGCTGGAAGCCGGGCAGCGCGCGGTAGGTGTCGAGCGCTTCCTGCCGCCACTTCTTCGCGGCGTCGTGATCCTTCGCGCGCTCGCAGACCGCGGCGAGCTTGCAGTAGCCCTCGAGACTCGACGTGTTGATCTTCACGTAGCGGCGATACGCTTCCTTCGCGTCGTCGAGGCTATCGGTCGCGGCGAGCGCGTCGCCGATCGCCAGATAGCCCGCGCCGTAGCGAACCTTGTCGTCCGCCGCGAGTGCGGCCGACAGCGGCTCGAGCGCGCGTTCGGGATGGCCCGTGCGCAGATGGGCGAGGCCGAGCAGGTAGCGCAGCTCGGCCGACTTCGGGTCGCGCTCGAGTGCCTGCTCGAGAAGCGGCACCGCGCGGGCAGGCCGCCGGCGATCGAGCCAGATTTCGGCGAGCTGCGCGCGTGCGACCGCGTTCGCCGGATTGAGCTCGACCTGCGTACGGAGATTGCGCATCCGGCGCGCCGACCTCGCGTACAGGTACCACCGCCGCGACGCGACGCCGATCACGGCGGT
This sequence comes from Kofleriaceae bacterium, assembly GCA_035500135.1. Classification (GTDB taxonomy): domain Bacteria; phylum Myxococcota_A; class Polyangia; order Haliangiales; family Haliangiaceae; genus JABFXX01. The sequence goes on along the minus strand of DATJXL010000071.1, from coordinate 7,734 downwards.
CGCGACGGCATACAGGAGGTAGTAGCTCCACCACATCGCAGGAGATCGACCGACGGCGAGGTCATGGTCGCACGAAATCGCGTAAGTGCCCGTGCTAAGCTCGACGGCAGGGCGATGTCATCGGGCCAAGGCGACGAGCCTCCGCGCGGTAGCTCGGCTCCCACGGCGCCGGGTAGACCGGCGCAGGAGACCCCGCAGCGGCTCGTCGTGCGCTCGCACGAATCCGGCGAGGGGTCCGCGGCGCTCGCGGCCTCGGATACCGCGGTCGCGGCGCGGGCATCCGCGAGCGACATCGGCCGGATCGATACCGATGCCGTGCCGCGCCTCGACAGGGGGTTGCTCGCCGATCTGGTCGGCGTGACGCTGTCGGGCCGCTACACGGTCAAGCGCAAGGTCGGGCAGGGCGGCATGGGCGCGGTCTACGAGGCGACGCACGCCGAGATCGGCGGGCGCTACGCGGTGAAGGTGCTGCTCGAGAAGTACGCGCAGCGCGAAGCGATCGTCGCGCGCTTGAAGCAAGAGGCGCAGCTCGCGACGTCGCTCGACAACGAGCACATCATTCGCGTGACCGATTTCGGCAACACCGACGACGGCCGCACGTACGTCGTGATGGAGTACCTCGAAGGCGAATCGCTCGCGGAGTGCCTCGCACGCGAGTCGATGCTCCCCGAGCAGCGCATCCTGCGCGTCGCGGCGCAGACCGCGTCGGCGCTCGCCGCCGCGCACGACAACGGCATCATCCATCGCGACATCAAGCCGGAGAACCTGTTCCTCCTCAAGCGCAAGGGCCAGGACTTCGTCAAGGTCGTCGACTTCGGCATCTCGAAGTCGCTGCGCTCGTCCGACGAGCAAGAAGAGCAGCCACGACTCACGCAGACCGGCATGGTGCTCGGCACGCCGCTGTACATGTCGCCCGAGCAAGCGCGCGGCGACGAGAACCTCGACCATCGCGTCGATCTCTACGCGCTCGGCGTGATCATGTACGAGGCGGCGAGCGGCCGCGTGCCGTTCTCGGGCACGAACTACCTGAGCGTGATCTCGCAGGTGCTCAACAACGAGCCCTCCCCGCTGCGCGAGCTCCGGCCCGAGCTCAGCGAGGAGTTCGAGGCGATCGTCCAGAAGGCGATGGCGAAGGAGCGCGAGCATCGCTATGCGAACGCGAACGCGATGCTCGCCGATCTCAACGCGGTGCTCGACGATCCGACGCGGTCGACCGAGCGCGCCAAGATCACCGGACCGCGCCGCTTGCTCGTGCGGCCGAAGATCCCGAAGCTCGCGTACGCGATCGGCGGCATCGGCGTGCTCGTCGGCGGCGTCGCGATCGCGGTCGTGGCGTTGATGGGCGGCGAGCCGAAGCCGGAGAAGAAGGCCGCGCCGGTCGCGACCAAGGCGATCGATGCCGGGTTCGCCGTCGCGGCGATCGATGCGGCACCTCCGAAACCGGACTACGAGACCATCAAGGTGCACATCGACTCGATGCCGACCGGCGCCGAGGTGATCGGCGAAGACGGCCGCGACTACGGCCCGGCGCCGCTCGACATCGCGGTCGTCGTCCAGAACGAGAAGCTCAAGCTGGTCGCACAGGCGCCCGGCTACGACGACGATCACTTCGCGATCAACCCGGTCGAACAGAAGGCGCAGAACGAGCCGGTCAAGATCAAGCTCAAGAAGGCGGTCGGACGCGCGCCGAACACGACGAAGATCCGCCCCGGAACCGGCAGCGGCGGCTCGGCGGGGCCCGCGCAGGATCAGACCGGCGGGACGTTTCATGGCAATCCGTTCGCCGGCAGCGGTAGTCTCCCGAAGCAGTGAGACTCGTCGCGCTCGCGCTGGTGGTCGTCGCGGTCGGAACCGCGCACGCGCAACCGTCGCGCGTGAAGGAGACCGGCTTCATCGGCAAGGACGTGCTCGTCCTCGAGATCGACGACTGCCGGCCGATGCCGCCGATGGACGACGACGCGAAGCGCCGGCTCGGCTCGGAGCACTACCAGCGCGGCGAGGTGCTGTTCGCGCAGGGCGATTACCCGGGCGCCGCCGACGAGCTGATCGCCGCGTACTGCATCTTCCCGTTCCCGACGATCCTCAAGGACATCGGTGAGACCTACCAGCGCCAGCTCGAGTACGCGAAGGCGCTCGCGTACTTCGAGCGCTACGTGCGCGACGTGCCGCCGGACGCCAAGCGCGCCGGCGCGTGCGATCTCGATCCGCAGGTCGACAAGGCGAACGTGCTCGCGCGCATCAGCGTGCTCGCGAAGCTGCCCGCGCGCATTCGCGTCAACACCGAGCCGGCCGACGCGCTTGTCACGCTGTCGAACGCCGCGGGCGTGGCGAAGAATCGCGAGAAGACCGGCCGCCAGCTCGAGGTGCCGGGCGGCACGTACGAGATGACGATCGAGCGCGCCGGGTTTCACACGCACACCGAGACGATCACCGCCGAGATCGGCCAGCCGTACACGTACTTCGTGCGGCTCGAGCCGCTCGAAGGCCGCGTGCACGTCCGCGTCGTGCCGGTCGACGCGAAGCTCTACCTCGACAAGAAGCCGATGGGGCAAGGTGCGTTCGACGCCGAGCTGCCGGGCGGCCACTACCAGCTGTATGCCGAGGCGCCCGACCACGTGCAGGTCACCCGCGACATCGAGGTCTTGCCCGATCGCGACTCGCAGATCGCGTTCGAGCTCAAGCCGCAGCCCGAGTACGGGCGCAAGCAGCTGCTCGGCTACGGCACGGTCGCGGCCGGCGCCGCCGGCGCGCTGCTCGTCGCTGCCCAGAAAAACACGCCGTTCTACAACGCGCTCGGCGTCGTCGGCGGCGTCGCCGGCGGCTTCCTCGGTATCTACTACGGCACGCCGAACGATCTCGCCCTCGGCCCGAGCTCGCTCACGATCACCGGCTCGCTCGCCGGCGGCGTGCTCGGTGGCGCGCTCGCCGCGACGATCACGAACCAGTACGACAGCAGCACGCTGTCGCCGGGCATCGGCGCCGGGCTCGTGCTCGGAGCCGGTGCGGCGTACTACATCGGCAGCCAGACCCACCTGAGCGCCGGCGACGCCGCGATCATCAACTCGGGCGCGCTGTGGGGCACGGTCTCGAGCTCGCTGTTGTCGCTGAGCTTCAACGCGAGCCCGCAGATCAGCGGCTCGATCGTGCTGTCCGGGCTCGGCGTCGGCACGATCGGCGGCGTGCTGCTGCAGCGCTACTTCACGATCAGCCGCGGCCACGCCGCGCTGATCGACGCGAGCGGGCTGGTCGGTGTGGTCGGCGGGCTCGCCACGCTCAGCGTGTTCGCGCGCGCGAACGGCCTCGGCGTGCAGAACGACGAGCGCACGTCGAACTTCGCGCTCGGCGGGCTCGCGGCCGGCCTCATCATCGGCGGCGTGGTCACGCGCAACCTCGACGAGCCGCACCTCGTGGTGTCGCCGGTGATGGGCCGCGTCTCCGCGGTCGGCGGTCCGACGACGACGCTCGGCTTCGGCGCGCAGTTCTAACCGAATCTTCACGCTCGCTGCGGCCGCGGGGCATAGCGTGGAGCGGTGCGCACGATGATCGTCGCGATGATGCTCGTCGCCGTGCACGCGCGTGCCGACACCGAGCAGCGCGCGCGAGCCGTGCTCGACGACCAGCTCGCGGCGGTGAACGACCCGAGCGCGCTCGCGGCCCGGCTCGCGCCGGACACGCTCGTCTTCGGCAACGGCAGCTTCGCGCTCGCCGGCGGCCCCAACGGCGGCGCCGTGCTCGCGACGCTGGCCGCGTCCGACGTGTTGCCCGCGATCATGTGGCAAGTCGACGGCATCGCGGCCGGCGGCGACGACGACGCGACGTGGCTCGTCGCCGACGTCACGTTCGTACATCGCGCGCGACTCGGACGTTCGCTGCCGCGCGTGACCCGCGCGCGCATCGTCGAGCTGATCGCGGCGGGGCGTGTCACCGCATTCGGGTTCGCGACGAGCACGAACCGGAGTGCGCCCGGCGATGCGCTCGCCAACCCCGGCTCCGGGCGGCTGCTGAGCTTCGCGCTCGAGGGCTGGCGCGATCACGACGTGCGGGTGGTCGGCTTCCTCGAGGTGCGAGCGGCGGCGTGGGGGTTCGTGGCCGCGGACCTGATCGTCGACGATCGCAGCGTGCGTTCGCTGGTGCTCGCGATCCCGGCAATGCGCGGCGAATGGACGGTCGTCGCCAAGCTCGAGCGATAGTACAGTCGCGGCGTGGAACATCGCAGCGCGTGTCCGCTCGACTGCCCGGACCTGTGCGGGCTGACGGTGACCGTCGAGGGTGGTCGCGTCACGCGCGTCGATGGCGATCGCCGCGGGCCGCTGACCGACGGGTTCATCTGCGGCAAGGTTCGCAAGATCGCCGATCATCTGTACGGCGACGCTCGCGTGCTGCACCCGATGATCCGCGCCGGCGCGAAAGGCAGCGGGCAGTGGCGGCGCGCGAGCTGGGACGAGGCGCTCGCGGCGATCGCGGACCGCATCACGTCGATCCGCGCGCGGTCGGGCGGCCAGGCGATCCTGCCGTTTCACTACGGCGGCTCGAACGGCTGGCTCACCGAGGGCGCGCTCGCGACCCGGCTGTTCCGCCGGCTGCGCGCGTCGAACCTCGATCGCACGTTCTGCGCGGCGGCGACGACCGCCGCGACGCGCGGCTTGTACGGCCACATGCCGGGAGTCGCGCTCGAGGACTACGAGCACGCGCAGCTGATCGTGCTGTGGGGCGTGAACCCGTCGGCGACCGGCATCCACCTCGTGCCGGTGATCGAGCGCGCACGTGAGCGTGGCGCGAAGCTCGTCGTGATCGACCCGCGCGCGACGCCGCTCGCACGCCGCGCCGATCTGCATCTGCCGGTGCGGCCCGGCGCCGACTTGCCGGTCGCGCTCGCGGTGATCCGCGAGCTGTTCGCGCGCGGGTACGCCGATCGCGCGTTTCTCGCCGAGCACGCGGCCGAGGTCGACGAGCTCGAGCGCCGCGCGGCCGTGTGGACGATCGAAGCGGCGGCGCGCGAAGCTCGCGTCGAGCCCGCGACGCTCGACCGGTTCGTCGCGCTGTACGCTGCGAGCTCGCCGGCGGTGATCCGCGCCGGCTGGGGCCTCGAGCGCAACCGCAACGGCGGCAGCGCGGTCGCCGCGGTGCTCGCGGTGCCCGCGATCGCCGGCAAGTTCGGCGTGCGCGGCGGCGGCTACACGATGTCGAACGGCGACGCGCGCTGGACGATCGGCTCGGAGACCGCGATCGGCGAGGAGCCGTCGATCACGCGCATCGTCAACATGAGCGACATCGCGCGCGCTCTCGCCGAGCTGCGCGATCCGCCGATCGAGATGCTGTTCGTGTACAACGCGAACCCGGTCGCGACCGCGCCGGCGCAGCGCGCGCTGGTCGAGCAGCTCGCGCGCGAGGATCTGTTCGTCGTCGTGCACGAGCAGGTGTGGACCGATACCGCGCAGCTCGCCGACGTCGTCCTGCCCGCGACCGCATTCCTCGAGCATCGCGATCTGCGCCGCGGCTACGGCACGATGCGCCTGTTCGACAGCCCGGCCGTGGTCGCGCCGCCCGGCGAGGCGCGCACGAACAACCAGCTCTTCGGCGCGCTGCTCGAGCGTCTCGGCCTCGTGCGCGCCGGCGACGCGATGACCGACGACGAGCTCGTCGCGCACACGTTCGCGGCGAGCGGACACGGCGGTGCGATGCGCGCGCAGCTCGCCGAGCGCGGCGTCGCCGAGCCGCCTGAGGGCACGCGTCCGGTCTTGTTCGTCGACGCGCTTCCCGGCACGCCGGATCGCAAGATCCACCTCGTCCCGGCCGCGCTCGACCGCGATTGTACCGGCGGCCTGTACGTCTACAAGCCCGATCCCGAGACCTCGGAGTTTCCGCTCGCGCTGATCTCGCCCGCGCTCGCGACGCAGATCAGCTCGACGTTCGGCCAGCTTCGCAGCGCGCCGGCGACGCTCGAGCTGTCTCCCGCCGACGCGGCCGCGCGCGGGCTCGCGAATGGAGACCGGATTCGCGTGTGGAATCGCGCCGGCGAGGTGCGCTGCATCGCGAAGCTGTCGCCGGACGTGCGCGCCGGCGTGTGCGTGCTGCCGAAAGGGTTGTGGCGCAAGCACTCGCGCAACGGCTTCACCGCGAACGCGCTGGTGCCCGCCGAGTTCGCCGATCTCGCCGGCCAGGCCGCGTACAACGACGCGCGCGTGCAGGTCGCCAAGGATGCCGAGTCTTAGACCAGCAGCGTGACCGCGATCCCGATCGCGATGCCGACGAGCGCGACGAGCAAGATCACGAGGATGCTCCGCCGGCGGCGGCCGGGCACGACCGCCGTCGTCCCGCGCACCGGCGGCGGGATCGAGCCCTGCGCGGTCTTGATGTGCGGGATCGAGTAGCCCGGCGTCGTCGATGGGATCGCGGGCAACGAGCCGCGCGCCTGCGGTGTGCGCGGCGCGGTCAGCTCCTGCGACAGCTGATCGACCGGGATCACGTACGGCGCGGTCGGCGGCGCCGGCACCATCTGCAACCCGGCCGCCGTCATCGTCGGGATCTGCGACCCGCGCAGCCGGCGGAGCACGGCCTGGACCGCGGCGAGTGTCGGCCGATCGTCGGGCGCCTTCGCGAGCATCGCCTCGACGAGCTGCGCGAGCTCCTCGGGGACGGTCGGCGCGCGTCGCGCGAGCGGCGGCACCGGATCGACGGTGTGCGCGACCATCGTGTCGATCGAGGTCGTGCGCTTGAACGGCACGTCACCGGCGAGCAGCTCGTACGCCATGACGCCGAGCGCGTAGATGTCCGTGCGGTGATCGACCTCGCCGGCGGCCGCTTGCTCGGGCGACATGTACACCGGCGTGCCGAGCACCTGGCCGGCGAGCGTGCGCAGCTTCGCGGGATTCGCGGCGAGCTTCGCGAGGCCCCAGTCGAGCAGCCGGACCTCGGGCCAGCGATCGGGCATCGTCACGAGGAACACGTTATCGGGCTTGAGATCGCGATGGATGATGCCCTTGCCGTGCGCGGCGACCAGCGCCGATGCGATCTCGGCGATCACCGATGACGCCTCGCTGATGTGCAGCGGACCGCGCTGCAGCCGCGCGCGCAGCGGCTCGCCGACGAGCAGATCCATCACGTAGTAGCTGCGGCCGTCGGGCAACACGCCGAACGCGAAGATGTCGACGATGTTCGGGTGTCCGATCTGGTTGACCGCGCGTGCCTCGAGCACGAACCGCTCGACCGCGCGCTGGTCTTTCGACAGCAGCGGCAACAGGACCTTGATCGCGGCGCGCTTGCCGATGAGCGGATGCGTCGCCGAGTACACGATGCCCATACCGCCGCGCCCGAGCACGCCGTCGATCGCGTACCCGCCGACATCGGTACCGGCCACGAGCGGCGAGTCGGCGGGTGTGAGGTCGGTGTTCTCCTCCACCGCCGCCGATTCTAGCGCGGGGCTAGCTCGCCAGCACCACGACGAGCGCGATCGCCGCGACGACGACGAGCACGGCGGCGACCGCGAGCCACTTGCGACTTTCCTTCGCCGGCGCCGGCGCCGCGATCGGCTGCGGGCGCGACACGCGCACCGGCGGCGGCGGGACGCCGAGCGTGGTCGCCGCATGTTGCCCCGAGATGCGCAGGCCTCCTGCCGGTGAAGCAGCGGGCTCGGGCGTCGCAGCGGGCGGCGGCGCCGGTTCGGGAACGGGTGCCGCCGCGACCGGTGCCGGTGCAGGTGCTGGAGCTGGAGCTGGCGCCGGAAGCGGCTCGGCC